>JANMLW010000107.1:0-1718 GCA_031372765.1 Hyphomicrobiales bacterium | reverse complement strand
GTCCATTCCTGCAGGCGGCGACTGACGCGCTGGACGATGCCCGTATCAGCCCCTGTCGCCAGGGCAAACTCGAAGAGGCCGTCTTCGAGTCGCACCAGGCGCACATGCCGCTCCAGATCAGACACCAGCAGCGGGTCACGCTTCTCCGTCGCCAGCGCAACAAGCTGCTGGAAGGTGCCGATGCGCATCTGCGGTGCAGGTTGCGGCTGGGCAGCGCGCTGTTCCGGCACCGGATTGGTTGCAACCATGACAGGACGGGAGACTGCCGCAGCTGTCGAGCCGCCACCACCGCCGCGTGGGCCTTGCGCTGATGAGGCGCCGCCGCCCTGCGCTCCGTTGCCGTCACGCAGCATTTTCAGGGCCTCGTCAGGCGTCGGCAGGTCAGCGGCATAGGCCAGACGCACCAGCAGCATTTCAGCGGCAATGATCGGGCGTGGAGCAGTCTGTGTCTCCTGCAATCCCTTGGTCAAAATTTGCCATGCACGTGTGAGCACGCGGATTGTCAGGTCCTGCGCAAAAGCCTGCCCGCGAGATTTTTCCGTCTCGCTCAGGGAAGGATCAGCCTGCACACCGGGAGCCAGTTTCAGGCGTGTGACCGTATGCACATATTCAGCCAGATCGGTGATGATGCTGACAGGATCGGCGCCAGAATCATATTGTGCCGCCAGTTCCTCGAGCGCGGCACGGATATCGCCGCGCATTACATGCTCGAACAGATCTATGATCCTTGCACGGTCTGCCAGTCCCAGCATATCGCGGATCTGATGTGAGATGACCGTGCCGCCACCATGGGCAATGGCCTGATCCAGCAAGGAGAGGCAATCGCGGACAGAGCCTTCACCAGCCCGTACAATCAACGCCAGTGCCTCGTCCTCGATGATAATCTTCTCCTGTTCGGCAATACCACGCAGATGCCGGATCATCAGCGGTGCATCAATGCGCTTCAAGTCAAACCGCTGGCAGCGCGACAGTACCGTGATCGGAACCTTGCGGATTTCCGTTGTTGCAAACAGGAATTTCACATGCTCCGGCGGTTCCTCAAGTGTTTTCAGCAGGGCGTTGAAAGAGGAGGTCGACAGCATGTGCACTTCGTCGATGATATAGACCTTGTAGCGTGCATAGGCCGGCCGATACTTCACCGCCTCAATGATCTCGCGCACATGATCCACGCCTGTATTCGAGGCGGCATCCATCTCGATCACGTCGATATGGCGGCTATCGATGATGGATTCACAGTGCTTGCCAAAGTCGGGCATGGCGATGGTTGGCATCGTCACGGTGCCATCGTCTTTT
Organism: Hyphomicrobiales bacterium; assembly: GCA_031372765.1. Lineage (GTDB taxonomy): Bacteria > Pseudomonadota > Alphaproteobacteria > Rhizobiales > Beijerinckiaceae > JADCCX01. The sequence goes on along the minus strand of JANMLW010000107.1, from coordinate 425 downwards.
TCGTAGTTCAGGGCGCGGGCAATGATGCGCGCAGTCGTGGTTTTCCCTACGCCGCGCACGCCCGTGAAGATATAGGCCTGATGAATACGGTTACTTTCAAAGGCATTGCGGAATGTCCGCACCATGGCGTCCTGACCAATCAGGTCCTCGAAACCCCTGGGCCGGTATTTCCTTGCCAGAACGCGGTAAGCGCCATGTTGAGACGTATCCGCCATCGTTTCCCATGATCATGAGGCCGGACAAGGGGCCTGAAAGGTGGGAGGCTGGACATTGACCCGCCCGGTTCTCGTTAGGGCTGCTTCCTTCCGGACCTGACCCGGTTGGCGAGTGGTACGTCCAGCGCCAACCTCCCGTTCGCTATATCGTGGAAACGGGTCCTGGATGCAAGGGTATGGTCTGGGCATCGGCTGCTATATGGGCATATG
>JANMLW010000093.1:0-13630 GCA_031372765.1 Hyphomicrobiales bacterium | reverse complement strand
CTAGGTGCCGGTGTTGCGGTGTTCCCCATTCCTGGCCCGTCAGCGCTGTTGGCCGGTCTTGTGGTGGCGGGGCTACCGGCTGACCGTTTTTTCTTTGAAGGTTTTTTGCCCCCCAAGACCGGCGATCGCCGTCGCCGTCTGCGCGTGCTGGCCGATGTGCCGGGTGCATTGGTGTTCTACGAGGCTCCCCACCGCATCGAGGAAACGCTCGCTGATCTCCTCGCCATTCTGGGCGACCGCCCTGCTGCCGCGGCGCGGGAACTCACCAAGCTCTATGAAACGGTGGTGCGCGGCACGCTCAGCACCTTGGTGGCGCATTACACTACCGAGGCACCGCGTGGCGAGTTCGTGCTGGTGGTAGGGACTGCTATCGCGGCTGCGGCTTTGACGGAGGCGGATGTGGACGCCCGCTTGCAATTGCTGATGCAGGATATGTCCATCAAGGATGCCGCCGCTGTCGCCTCCGCTGATCTCGGCCTGCCCAAGCGTGAGGTCTATGCGCGGGCACTTGTGCTAGCGGGCAAGAACAAGTGACTGGAAAACGATGAAAGGTGAAGACAGCAAGCGCAGCGTCGCCAACCTGCAAGGGGCGGATGCCGAGCGGGTGGCGCTGTTCTATCTCGTTTGCAAGGGCTACTGGCCCATGGCCCGGCGCTATCTCTCGCAGGCAGGCGAGGTGGATCTCATCATGCGGCGCGGCAAGACCGTCGTTGTTGTGGAGGTGAAAGCCCGCAGAACATTGGATGGCGCGGCAATGTCCGTCACGCCTGAAAAAATCCGGCGTCTGGGCGCGGCGTTCAAGCGCTTCAGGGCAGAGCGACAACTGGATGACAGCTACACCTTCCGCTGCGATCTGGTGCTGGTTGCGCCATGGAAATGGCCCCGTCATGTGGTGAACGCCGGGGATTTGGGGTGAGTAAATCGGGGACTGCTTCCGCTCGTCGATTTATTTATGCAGTTGAGATCCTGTCGCCGTAAAGCCCGATGGATGTCTCGAGGCTCGCTCTGCTCGCACCTCGACATGAGGTTCAGACCTACCGTCCTCATTTCGAGGAGCTTGGCAAAGCCAAGCCTCGAGAAAGATGTGGTATCGTGCTTTATCCCCTGAATGTAACGGTGCTCAGTCAGTCAGACTACTGGCAAGCGCACTTGCGAGGCATTGATGCAATTGAGATAATGCCCCCGTAAAGCCTAGTTACCGAATTAAGCGTGTCTCACAAATGGGATGCACTCCACCAATTTCGTTGGCATCATATCCTTAAGCCCTTTTGCGCAACCACCAAGCCTCCACCCCATTGACCACACCCCCGCGAATCCCCAGATGAGAGTTTACTTTGCCACGTATTCATAGGACTCCATCCCATGCCGCTGACCGTTGCCGTCCAGATGGACCCCATCACCGCCATCAAGATCAAGGGCGACTCCACCTTCGCCCTGCTGCTGGAGGCGCAGGCGCGCGGACATAAACTGCTGTTCTACACAGCTGACAGCCTTGCCATGCGGGACGGCGCGGTGATTGCGCGGATGGCGCCCATCACCGTGCGTGATGTGGAGGGGGATCATGTCACGATTGGTGAGGCGACGGTCCGAAACTTCGACAGCATCGACGTCGTGCTGATGCGGCAGGACCCGCCCTTTGACATGGCCTATATCACAGCCACGCATTTGCTGGAGCGCATCCACCCCAAGACATTGGTTGTGAATAATCCTGCCCATGTGCGAAATGCGCCTGAGAAGATCATGGTTACGCTGTTTCCGGATCTGATGCCTGCTACATTGATTGCGCGGGACAAGGAGATGATCCAGGATTTTCGCAAAGAGCATGGTGCAGTCGTGATGAAGCCGCTTTATGGAAACGGCGGTGCGGGGGTCTTCAAGGTATCGGCTGATGACCCCAATTTTGGCTCGCTGTTTGACATGTTCACGGCTGTGTCACGCGAGCCCTGGGTTATCCAGCGGTTCCTGCCCGAGGTGGTGGACGGCGACAAGCGCATCATCCTTGTCGATGGCGTTTTTGCAGGTGCGGTCAACCGCGTGCCCCTGCCGGGTGATATCCGCTCCAATCTCGTCAGGGGAGGGGCGGCCGAAACCACGCAGCTTTCACCCCGCGAGAAAGAGATCTGCGAGCGCATCGGGCCTACGTTGAAAGAGAGCGGCCTGCTGTTTACCGGCATTGACGTGATCGCGGGAAATCTCACGGAGATCAACGTGACATCACCCACCGGAATCCGCGCCATCAAGCGTCTGGGCGGGCCCGATCTTGCCGTGCCGATCTGGGATGTGATCGAGAAGAAGCGCTGAGATATCAGCGCAGCAGCGTCATATCCTGCACCATTTCACGTGTGCCGTTCGCTTCCATGATAGCCAGAAAGTCCTTTGGAGCGACAAACTCACGGCGAAACCAGGGAAACAATCTGGGATCAAAAATGCTGTTGAGCCAGTCGATGACCTTTGAGATGCGTGGCGTGTTGCGGGCGTCTTCATGGAAGCACAGCCAGACATCCATTTCGTAGCGCACCGGCAGGGTAAGCGGCAAAACCTTGGTGCCGATGCCAAAGGTGTAGCTGGGGATGTATCCGATGCCCAATCCGTTCTCGATAGCAATGTAATGCGCACTGCTGTTGCGCAAAACGAGATACTGAGTCTGTTCCAGCTTGCTGCCGACAGCCTGTTCGATACGCGAAAGATCACTGAACTGCGGGTTGGAGTGGAACACGAACGTGTGGTCCTTCAAGTCGGAGATTTTCTCAGGTTTGCCATGTTTCGCGATATAGCTGGGGGAAGCTGCAAGGATGAGATGCAGACGCGCCAGTCTCACCCGCTTGATCTCTGGCAAAACAGGTTCCAGCACCTGAATGGCGAGATCAATCTCGAAGCGCCGCATGTTGGCAACGGACATGCTGGGGTGCAATCTTATGGCAATCTTTGGGTGTTGCGCGCTGAATGACTTGATCTGGGGTGATATCCAGAAGGTGCCCATTCCCTCGGTTGTCGCCAGCATGACCTCACCTTCAGCTTGGCCGGTTTGGGTTTTGCCCAGACGTTGAATGCGCGCAAGGACTGTCTCTATCTGCTCGGCACCTTCGAGAACCTGCTGTCCCTCAGGCGTCAGGACAATGCCATCCTGTGTCCGGTGCAGGATGCTGAAACCCAGTTTAGTTTCAAGAAAGCTGATGCGGCTGTCCAGAGTACGAAAGCCAATGCCAGTGGCGCGCATGGCACCGCGAAAGCTGCCGGCCCGTGCGATCTGAAGTACACTGAAAACAGCATTCAGGGTTTCTATCGTGTCATTCATTGAAAATTCTGCCCCGTATCGTGCTAAAAAGAGCATGCAGCATGAACAAATGTTGCTAAATTGATAACGGTCTGTTGTTATTTAAGCAACAACTTTGATGCGGACAGAGTTAAATAATCCATTACATTGGTTAATGTTGGTGGGGTAAAGCGTATCATGAAAAGTGAATTTGAAGACCAGAGTTTGACTGTTGATAACGAGTCAAGGTCAACCGAAGATCATAAATTGCACAACAATGGATATCCAAGAATTCAAGAGGTTTTTGATAGGAAACCAGATTATGACACCTTCGATCCTGCGGAAATAAGCGTCAAGGGCTACAGAATAAAAGTCGTAAGGGATTTCGAAGATATGGCCAAGGTAGTGGCCATCCGCGGGGCAGCCTATTTCTCTGATGAGGAGCATCTCTACGCCAAGCATTTCGACGGGAATGATTTCTCGGCAACGCATCTGATCGGATTTCTCGATGGCGAGCCGATCGGCACTATCCGCATCCGCTACTTTGCTGATTTTACCCGCATCGAGCGACTGGCCGTGCGCCCAACCCATCGCAAGTCACGCATGTCATTCAAGCTCGCCAAAGCGGCTTTTGACTGGTGCCGGGACAAGGGCTACAAAACAGTCGGCGGTGTAGCGAGAAGTGAGCTTATCCCTTTCTGGACAATGCTCGGTTTTCGCCTGACCGAAGGCAAGGACCCGATCTATATCTACGGCCTGCCCCATTATGATATCACCCTCAAACTTGAGCCAGATGGCGGGTCTGTCAGGCACATGACGGATACCATGGTGTTGTTGCGGCCTGAAGGCCGCTGGCGCGAGGCAGGACATCATGAAACGATGAATGCAACGGCTCCGACGACCGTGGCAGCCGCCCCTCCCATGGTGCGCAGGGCGAGGCGGCCGGCTGATGTTGTAGCCCGCATGGCCGAGAACGCTACGTCGTCATTGGGGGCAGCCAAGCGCTTGCTGGGCGAAAGAGGTGCAACGCCCTCAGGGCAGCTTGACCGCAGGAATGCAACTGCGAGAACATCCGGAAGAACGGATGATAGCCTCAACGTCTGACGGTGTGGCGGCAAAATAACGCTGGCTAGACATCCTACGGCGCAGCAAAGTCCGCTGGACTCATGCTTCACTGCTGCTAAGTTGCTCTTCAGGGATACCCGTTGCTTGTTGTTTACGGGGCAGAGGAGTGACATCATTATGTTAAAAAAATCGATGGCAGCAAGCGCACTTGCGACGTTCGGTCTGGCTTGCGGCATGGCGTCAACAGTGCCTGCTCAAGCCCAGCAAACTTTGCGGTATGCCTTTCAGGGCAATCTGAACACGCTTGATCCCCATAGCCTGAACGAGACCACAACCCTTGGTCTTCAGGGCAATGTCTATGAGGGTCTGACCGCGCGTGACAAGAACCTCAAGATTGTTCCTGGTCTCGCCGAAAAATGGGAATCTCTCGATGGCGGAACCCGCTGGCGGTTTTATCTGCGCAAGGGCATCAAATTTCACAACGGCAACGACTTTGATGCTGATGACGTTGTTTTTACGACAACGCGCACCCTGGCACGCAACTCGCAGCTTTCAGTTCGCCTGCCACGTGATGTCGAAGTGGTTAAGGTTGATTCGCATACGGTCGATTTCAAACTGAAGGCACCCAATCCTATCCTGCACTTTGCCTGGGATACCTGGTACATGATGGACAAGGAATGGACGGAGGCCAATAACGCGCTGCAGCCCTCTGCTCCTCAGGACCCGACACCGAGCTTTGCCGTGCTGAACGCTAACGGCACCGGCCCCTTCAAGATCACCGAACATCAGCTTGGTGTGCGGACTATCTTCGAAAAGAACGCCGCCTGGTGGGGCAAGCCGGAGCATAACCTCGATAGGGTGATCTTTACGCCTATTACCTCGGCACCCACGCGCGTGGCGGCACTGCTCTCGGGTGAAGTGGATGTGATTGATCCCGTTCCCTTGCAGGACGTGGCACGTATCAATGCCAGTGCCAATGCCCGCGTTCTGGAAGGACCGGAAGTCCGCACGATCTATCTCAGCTTCGACCAGATGCGGCCGGAACTGACAGCCTCATCCGTCAAGGGCAAAAATCCATTCCAGGATGTGCGCGTCCGCAAGGCTTTCTATCAGGCTGTGGACATTGAGGCGATCAAGCGACAGGTCATGCGCAACGCTTCAACACCGGCTTCATCACTCATCTCGCCGCTTTTGTTTCCATCCATCAGCCAGATTCAGCGGTTTCCGTTTGATATCGCAGCGGCCAACAAGCTCATGGACGAAGCCGGCTATCCACGTGAGGGTGGCACAGGCAACAGGTTCGAGGTTGATCTGGATTGCCCGAATGACCGTTATGTCAACGATGGTCCGATCTGTCAGGCTGTCACGGCTATGCTGTCACGCATCGGTGTGAAGATCAATTTGCAGGCTGTGCCACGGGCCCAGTTCTTCGCCAAGGCTAACTCACCGATCTACAATACGCCGTTCTACCTTCTTGGCTGGACACCGGGTACGATGGACCCTCACAACGTGCTCAATGATCTGATGTCCTGCCGCAAGTCTGACGGCTCTGGCGGCAAGGGCCAGTTCAACAATGGCGGGTATTGCAACCCCAAGGTGGATGATCTGGCTTCCAGGGTTCTTGTGGAAGCGGATGTTCCAAAGCGTGAAGCGATGATCCTTGAGGCCTTCAAGACATTGCATGAGGATGTGGGCTATCTGCCTTTGCACCAGCAGGCCTTGTCCTGGGGGGTATCCAAGAATGTCGAGATCGCACAGCGGGCCGACAATTCGCCATTGTTCTATTGGGCTACAAAGAAGTGATGCTTCTGCTGTCCCTCCATACGGGACAGGGTGATGACATTCCCATGGCGGCGACAGCAGTTGCCGCCATGAACTTTTACAAAGGCTTCTGACATGCTCGCTTTTCTCCTGCGTCGCTTTGGGCAGGCCATCATTGTCCTGCTGACAGTGGCGTTGATTGCGTTTTCGCTGTTCCGTTTTGTGGGTGACCCAACCAACCAGATGGTCAGTCAGGACACGACACTGGAACAGCGGATGGAAATGCGTCAGCAGCTGGGGCTGGATGATCCGGTCTATGTTCAGTTTGCACGTTTCGTTACCAATGCCGCACAATTTGAATTCGGCATGAGCTACCAGAGCAAGCAACCTGTCTCGAAACTGATTGCCGAACGTTTTCCCGCCACCATGGAACTGGCATTTGTATCAGCGTTGTTTGCCCTGCTCGCGGGCATCCCCATGGGTGTCTACACCGGGCTTTATCCTACGTCGTTGATCTCGCGCCTGTTCCAGACGGTGTCGCTGATCGGCATTTCGTTGCCGACATTCCTGATAGGCATCCTCCTGATCTTCGTTTTTTCAGTCTCGCTGGGCTGGTTGCCGTCATTCGGTCGCCAGGGTATTGTCAAACTGGGGAACTGGACGACCAGTTTCCTGACACTGGAAGGGTGGCGTTCGCTCATCCTGCCGTCGATTACGCTCGGCCTGTTCCAGATGACCCTGATCATGCGGCTGGTGCGCTCGGAGATGCTGGAAGTATTGCGGACAGATTATATCCGATTTGCCCGCGCCCGGGGCCTTTCACCACGTGCCGTGCATTTCCGTCATGCCCTGAAAAACACCCTGATCCCGGTCATCACCATCACCGGGCTGCAACTGGGGTCGATCATTGCTTTTGCCATCATCACCGAGACGGTATTCCAGTGGCCGGGTATGGGTCTGATGTTCCTTCAGGCGGTACAGACGGTGGATATCCCCATAATGGCGGCTTATCTACTGCTTGTTGCCACGCTTTTCGTCATCATCAATCTTGCGGTTGATCTGCTTTATTCCGCCGTTGACCCGCGCATCCGTATCACCGGCAAGCCGGCATGAGACAAGACATGAGCATCAAACCTGACACGACAGTCACAACAGTGCAGGCATCGCCTTCGTTTGTGGCGCGGGCAATTGACTCTGACATTTTCTATTCTTTTACCCGCTCGTGGCTGACCATGATTGCTGCCCTGATTACGGTCCTATTGATCCTGTCAGCCATCTTCGCACCCTGGATTGCACCCAATAACCCGCTGGACTTGCAGACCCTCAGCCTTATGGATGGCTCGAAACCTCCGATGTGGTATGCGGACGGCGAAAAGCGCTTTCCGCTTGGTACGGACCAGCAAGGCCGCTGCGTGCTGTCGTCGATCCTTTACGGCATGCGTGTCTCGCTTATCGTCGGTTTTTTCGGTGTGCTGCTTGCCGCGTCCATTGGCATCGCGCTGGGCTTGGTGGCGGGCTATTTCGGCGGCTTTGCCGATACGCTCATCATGCGCACCGCGGATGTGCAGCTCACCTTTCCAGCCATCCTGATCGCACTGCTGATTGATGGAACCATGCGGGCGCTTGTGGGCACTGCCAAGTCTGAGGCGCTGGTGTTCTGGGTGCTGGTTGTTTCCATCGGTCTGTCATTCTGGGTGCAGTATGCACGCACCGTGCGCGGCTCAACATTGGTCGAGCGCAACAAGGATTATGTGCATGCCGCGCGGCTTATCGGCCTGTCAAAAACGACCATCCTGTTTCGGCATGTACTGCCCAATGTGCTTGGTCCGGTCATGGTGATCGCCACGATCAACCTTGCCCTGGCTGTCATTACCGAGGCAACACTGTCGTTCCTCGGGGTCGGCCTGCCGCCCACACAGCCCTCACTGGGCACACTCATCCGTATCGGCAACGAGTTCCTGTTTTCGGGTGAGTGGTGGGTGGTCATCTTTCCGGGCATGACGCTTGCCATCCTTGTCCTCTCCGTCAACCTGATGGGAGACTGGCTGAGGGATGCGCTGAATCCGAAGTTGCAGTGATCGGAAAAGTCACAATCTCCACCAGCGCGCGGAATTTGATCTGGTTACGCGTGACAATACAGAAAACACCGCTAACATCATCTTTTCTTATGCCGGCAAGGTCCGGTTTAACCGGGAGAGTTTTCCATGCAACGCACATTGATTTTCACAGCAGCATTGCTGGCCAGCACATTGCTGACCACAATCACTGCCGATGCCAAAAGCATGCGCTGGTCGCGCTCGCAGGATGCCACGACCCTCGATCCACATTCGGGCAATACAGGTCCTAATCATGTCCTGGCGCACAATTTTTATGATCCGCTGGTCATTCGCGGTTTTGACGGCAAACTCTCGGGCGCTCTTGCAATATCCTGGCGCACGCTGCCTAACGACCCAACAGTTTGGGAATTTAAGTTGCGCCCTGGCGTGAAATTCCACAATGGCAATGCTTTCAATGCCGACGATGTGGTGTTCTCCATGCAACGGGCGATGAAACCTGCGGCGGACATGAAGTCTTTGCTTGTTTCGGTCGAGTCGATCACCAAGGTTGATGATCTGACCGTTCAGTTCAAGACCAAGGGTCCTAACGCTCTTCTGGTCAACAATCTCACCAACCTGTTCATCATGGACAAGGAGTGGTCCGAGGCGAACAACGCCGTTGATCCGCAGAATCTGAAAGAAGCTGTCCAGAACGGCGCTACCATGCAGGCCATGGGAACGGGCGCCTATGTGCTTACAGCCCGTGAGCCTGATGTGCGCACAGTGATGAAGCGGAACGATAATTACTGGGGCAAGGGATCCATGCCGCTGGAGTTCGACGAAATCGTCTATCGTCCGATCAAGGAAAATGCCACGCGTATCGCGGCGCTGCTTTCGGGCGAAGTGGACTTCGTGCAGGACCTGCCTCCGCAGGATATCCAGCGTCTGCAAACCACCGATGGCATCAAGGTCAGCGCGGGCGCAGAAAACCGTTCGATTTTTCTGGGCATGAACCTGGGAATTCCTGAGCTGCGTGGTTCCGACATCAAGGGCAAAAACCCTTTGGCGGACGTTAAGGTACGTCAGGCCATCAATACAGCCATGAACCGTGATGCCATCCAGCGCATCACGATGCGCGGCCAGTCCACGCCACAAGGCACGATTGCCACACCATTCATCAATGGCTACACCAAAGAAATCGACCAGTGGCCGAAGTATGATGTGGTGGCAGCCAAGAAGCTGCTGGCTGATGCTGGTTACCCCAATGGCTTCTCGATGACGATGCATTGCCCGAATGATCGCTATGTCAACGACGAGGGTATCTGCCAGGCAGCTGTTTCGATGCTTGGCCAGATTGGCTTGAAGGTGAATCTGGTATCGCAGTCCTTGCGTGTCCACTTCCCCGGCATCCAGAAAGGTGAGTATGATTTCTATCTTCTGGGCTGGGGCATCCCTACCTTTGACAGCCACTATGTTTTCAATGATCTCTATCGTTCGAAGACCGCAACCGCTGGTACATGGAATGGTACGGGCTATTCCAAGGCAGCCCTTGATGCAAAGATCGACAGTCTGAATTCGGAAGTCGATATTGCCAAGTGCAATGCGACAATCGCGGATATCTGGAAGGAAATTCAGAATGATGTCGTCTATGCGCCGCTGCACATGCAGTTCATTGCCTATGCCGCGCGCAAGGGCTTTGAGGTGCCTGTCGACGTAGAGAACACACCCAAGATGAAGTTTGTCTCGACCCCAAGGTCATAACGGATCATTGTCAATGAGTGTCTGCCTGCAATGGGCAGTATGAACTGATCAGTTCAATGGCCGGAGACCTTCAAAGGGTCTCCGGCCATTTTTTACGAAACAAAAGCCGTCAAGGAAAAACATGTCAGATGAGACACGCGACAGCAACGGCACAGTTCTGGCCGAGGGCGATAATGTGACACTCATCAAGGATCTCAAGGTGAAAGGGACCTCAGTTACCTTGAAACGTGGAACGATGGTGCGCGGTATCCGCCTGACGGGAAACCCTGAAGAGGTTGATTGCAAGGTTGAAAAGGTAAAGGGCCTGGTATTGCGGACCGAGTTTCTGAAGAAGGCATGAGGCGCAGCTTCTTGCATCCTCAATGCAGTTGACAATTCGTGCGGGACGCGGAATTAGGTGTGACTATTCCGAGGGGTGCCGCTACCGGCGGCTGAGATCAGGGGATTGGACCTGAGCACTCTTTGAACCTGATACGGGTCATGCCGGCGAAGGGACAGGAAAAATAGCGGTCATTCGCTTTTTGCGCCCTCTTTCCTGAACAGGCATGCGAAACTCTTGAGGAGAAGCATGTCATGAACAAGCCGGTCTTACCAAAAAATCTCCATCCTGCGCCGCAAAAAGTCACTACGGGTCCAGTTACAGGATCGCGAAAAGTGTATGCAGCCCCAAAGGCGTATCCGGAAATAAGCGTACCTTTTCGGGAAGTCATACTCAGCGATCCACTGGAGCCGCCAGTGCGGATCTATGACCCCTCCGGTCCTTACACCGAAAGCAATGCAAAAATTGATCTGAAGGCAGGCCTGCCAGAGGTCCGCGCCGGGTGGATTACCAAGCGGGGATATAAGGCTGTGACGCCTCGCGCCATTAAACCAGAGGATAATGGCAATGTTGCCATGGACAAACTGGTGCCCGAGTGTCCAGCCCGGCGCATTATCCGTGCTGGAAGGTCCGGCCAGATGGTTACCCAATACGAATTCGCCCGCGCCGGCATTATCACAGAGGAAATGATCTACGTGGCGCATCGCGAGAATCTAGCGCGCGAAACAGTGTTGCATGGCGCGAAAGAACGCATGGTGGATGGCGAGAGCTTCGGGGCGAGTGTGCCAGAATTTGTGACGCCGGAATTTGTATGCGGCGAGATTGCGCGCGGCCGAGCGATCATACCCGCCAACATCAACCATACGGAACTTGAACCTATGGTGATTGGCCGTAATTTCCTGGTGAAGATCAACGCCAATATCGGCAACTCTGCCGTTACTTCCGGTGCGGCGGAAGAGGTCGAGAAACTGGTCTGGGCGACGCGCTGGGGTGCTGATACCGTTATGGATCTTTCGACCGGTCGCAATATCCATAACATTCGCTCCTGGATCATGCGGAATTCGCCTGTGCCAATTGGCACAGTGCCAATCTATCAGGCGCTTGAGAAAGTGGACGGCGATCCAGTCAAGCTCGATTGGGCGGTTTTCAAGGATACGTTGATCGAGCAGGCCGAGCAGGGCGTGGATTACTTCACCATCCACGCCGGCGTGCGGCTGCAATATGTTCCACTCACTGCTGAGCGGGTCACTGGCATCGTCTCCCGCGGGGGCTCTATTATGGCGCGCTGGTGCCTTGCGCATCACAAGGAGAGCTTTCTCTACGAGCGCTTCGACGAGATTTGCGACATCATGCGGGAATATGATGTTTCATTCTCGCTCGGTGACGGTCTGCGCCCTGGCTCCATTGCTGATGCTAATGATCGGGCGCAATTCGCCGAACTAGAGACTTTGGGAGAACTGACACAGGTTGCGTGGCAGAAGGGCTGTCAGGTGATGATCGAAGGCCCTGGCCATGTGCCCATGCACAAGATCAAGGAGAACATGGACAAGCAGTTGAAGGAATGCGGCGAAGCGCCATTTTACACGCTTGGACCGCTGACGACTGATATTGCGCCTGGCTACGATCACATTACCTCAGGCATTGGCGCGGCAATGATCGGATGGTTCGGTTGTGCCATGCTCTGCTACGTGACACCGAAAGAACATCTTGGCCTGCCTAACCGTGACGACGTGAAACAGGGCGTGATCACCTACAAGATTGCAGCTCACGCGGCTGATCTGGCGAAAGGGCATCCGGCTGCGAAAATCCGTGACGATGCCTTGTCCCGCGCCCGCTTCTCGTTCCGCTGGGAAGACCAGTTCAATCTGTCGCTGGACCCGGATACGGCCCGCTCCTATCACGATGAGACTATGCCCAAGGATGCGCATAAAGTAGCGCATTTCTGTTCCATGTGCGGGCCCAAGTTCTGTTCGATGAAAATCACCCAGGACCTCCGGGACGAAGTGAGGAAGCTCAATGCGGGCATCGAGACAATGCAGGCGGCGGAGGCTGGCATGGAACAGAAATCGCAGGAGTTCTTGCAACGGGGTGCACAGCTCTACATTCCCGCAGAGGGCTGAATTTGAGTTATTGCGGAAAGACGTCACAAAGCGGGAGAGCGTTCATGCTCTTCCCCTCGTTGTCCGTCAGAAAATTTATCATGATGCCCAGTGCTTTATGAGGAAAACCTGTTGAGGCTCTGCAGCGAGCATGGGTATCAGTGCACCAAATGCAGACTGTGAGGGTATCACACCTTCCCCACCATCGCCCGCTCGAACAGCATTGCCGAAGCCTTCTCATCAAGCAGAACCGGATTTCCCCCCGCCGTCGGATCAAGCGGTGACATTTTTGCCATGAGTCCGATATCCGGATTATTTACACCCAGTTCTGGTAATGTGTGCGGCACGCCGAGCGTCCGGCGCAGGTCCATCACGTAGTCCATGAACCCGTCGAAGCCGGGCTTGATGCCCAGATATGCGCCGACACGGGTGATCTTCTCTTCAATGGCATGCCGGTTGAATGCCAGCACATAGGGCATGAACACGGCATTTGTCATGCCGTGATGGGTGCCGTAGAGCGAGCCCACGGGATGCGAAAGGGCGTGGATCGCCCCCAGCGCCTTCTGGAAAGCCGTGGCCCCCATGACTGCTGCTGACATCATGTCCCCTCGTGCGGTCAGATTGCCCGGCTCTCTCGCAACCACAGGCAGGCTTTCCTTCACCAGCCGCATACCCTCCAGCGCGATGCCATCGGCGAGAGGGTGATAGAACGCGCCACAATAGGCCTCCAGACAATGGGCGAAAGCATCCATGCCAGTGCCAACAGTGATCATCCGGGGCATGCCCACTGTCAGTTCAGGATCGCAGATCGTGATCTTCGGCATCATCAGGGGGTGGAAGATCACCTTCTTGGTATGCGTGGTTTCATCCGTGATGACGCCAGCTCGGCCTACTTCGGAGCCTGTGCCCGCTGTTGTCGGCACTGCGACGACGGGAAGTATCCCGGATGGATCGGCGCGCGTCCACCAATCACCGACATCCTCGAAATCCCACATCGGTCGTGTCTGCCCTGCCATGAAGGCGATGACCTTGCCTGCATCGAGCGCCGACCCACCACCGAATGCGACAACGCCGTCATGTCTGCCTGCGCGCAACACTTTCATGCCAGCCTCGATATTGGCGGCGACGGGATTGGGTTTTACTTCACTGAAGATGACGCAGGGCATACCAGCTGAGTCAAGTGCGGCTTTGGCAGCGGCCACCATAGGCATCTCGGCCAGCACCGGGTCTGTCACCAGTAACGGACGTTTGATGCCGGATTTTTGCACGGCATCGGCCAGTTCCGCAATGCGGCCCGCGCCGAAACGGATGGCAGTGGGATAGTTCCAGTTTCCAC
>JANMLW010000092.1:0-5385 GCA_031372765.1 Hyphomicrobiales bacterium | reverse complement strand
GCGCAGCTTAAAGAAACCACGATGGACCCCAAAAAGCGCATCCTGCTCAAGGTCGTGGTCGAAAACGACGAGCGCTCAGACACTTCCGACTCCGTCGAGCGCCTGATGGGCAACAAGCCCGAAGCCCGCTTCACTTTCATTCAGGAAAATGCGGCGTTTGCCAGTAAGGACATGCTGGATATTTGAACGTAATTCATCAGGCGCGGAAGCTGGCCCGCACAGGCACATGGTCCGACGGCTTTTCCTGATCGCGCATGTCCTTGTCGATTGCAGTCATCTGCAACCGGTCGGCAGCCTGTGGTGACAGAAGCAGATGGTCAATCCGGATACCGTTGTTCTTCTGCCAGGCTCCAGCCTGATAATCCCAGAAAGTATAGAGCTTGGCATCATCGGTGGTGGCCCGCACCGCCTCGGTCAATCCCAGCGCCAGCAGCGCCTGAAACGCCGCACGTGTGGATGGCATGAACAGCGCGTCATTGATCCACAAAGCTGGATCGTGACAATCCATGGCTTGCGGGATGACGTTGTAATCTCCAGCCAGCACAAGGGGCTCTTCCAGTGTCAGAAGCTCTGCCGCATGCAGGCGCAGGCGTTCCATCCAACGCAATTTGTAATCGTACTTGTCACCGGGTGCCGGGTTGCCGTTAGGCAGATAGATCGAGGCAATACGAAAAGCGCCCTCCCCGTGTGAAACAACGGCCTCGATGTAGCGGGCCTGTTCATCGGTGGGGTCACCCGGCAAGCCACGGCGCACGTCTTCAAGTGGCAGTTTTGAAAGGATCGCCACGCCGTTGAAGGTCTTTTGGCCATGCACCGCAACATTATAGCCAAGCGCTTCGATTTCGACTGCCGGAAAGGTTTCGTCGATCGTCTTGATTTCCTGCAGGCAGACAACATCAGGCGATTTATCCCTGAGCCACGCAACCAAGTGCTCTATCCGCTGGCGGACAGAGTTGACGTTCCAGGTGGCAATCGTGAGCGTATTCATGCCTCATGGGTAATGCCTGCAAAACACGGAGGCAACAGGTACGACACGCCTCTTGCAAGATTCGTCGCGTTGGGGTCACATATCCCCGATAACATAAACGCTGGATCACAGATCCGGCCCGGGAGGATACAATGTTCAAGAAGTTCGCGCTGGCGTCTGTCGCTCTTGTGTCAATCACCGTACCGGCCATGGCGCAAGCCTATCCCACAAGACCAATAACCCTCATCGTGCCCTATGCAGCTGGTGGACCATCCGATGCCATTGCCCGCATGGTCGCCAGGGTTATGGCAGATAATCTGGGCCAGCAGATCATTATCGAGAATGTGGCTGGTGCCGGTGGGACCGCAGGAGCCGCCCGGGTCGCAAAGTCTGCACCCGATGGCTACACATTGCTGGTGCATCATCTGGCACTGGCGGCGGGTGCGTCGCTCTACAACAGCCCGGGTTATGACACACTGACCGCTTTTGAACCGGTCGGTCTCATCAATTATGGCCCATTTGTCCTGACATCGAAGGCTACCCTGGAGCCGACAAATCTGAAAGAGATGCTGGCCAAGCTGAAGGTTGATGGCAGCAAGATGAGCACGGCTCATGCAGGCGTCGGTTCCGGCTCACATCTTTGCGGCATCATGCTTCAACAAGCGGTTGGAACTACATTCAATTTTGTGCCCTATCGCGGCACCGCCCCTGCGCTCAATGATCTGGTCGGCGGTCAGGTGGATATGCTTTGCGACCAGACAACCAATGCATTGCCGCAGATCAATGCCAAGACGATCAAGCCTTTTGGCGTAACGGCTCCACAACCCATTGAGCAGTTGCCTGGAGTACCAACCATCGGGTCCGAGATTGCCGGGTTTGAGCTTTCCGTCTGGCATGCCGTCTATGCTGCCAAGGGCGCTCCCAAGGACGTTATCGACAAGCTCAACAGTGCCTTGCAAAAGGCACTGGCTGACCCCGATGTGCAGAAGCGCTTCACTGATCTGGGCACATTGCTGTTTCCCGCTGATCAGCGTTCGCCTGCCGCATTGCAGGCAAAACTGACCAAGGAAGTTGCCCATTGGGCTGGTGTGGTGAAGGCAGCCAATCTCACACCACAATAAGACAGGAAATGTCTATAAAGATCAGCTCAGTTTAATCGATATACTCAATAGCCGACAAAATGAATGGAGATGACTATGCTGCGTGAATTTGCGAGCTGTGCCTGCGTCCTGATAGCCCTTCCCCTCATGGCTGTTCCAGCGGTTGCGCAAGCGCCTTATCCCAACAAGCCGATCAATCTCCTTGTGCCTTTTGCTGCCGGTGGCGCGTCGGATACCATTGCGCGGTTGGTTGGCAAGTCGATGTCGGAGACTCTGGGACAGCAGATCATCATCGAGAACGTGGCAGGTGCCGGCGGCACGGCGGGGGCAGCCCGTCTGGCAAAAGCAACGCCTGACGGCTATACCCTGCTTGTACATCATCTGGCCATCACGGCCTCTGCCTCGCTTTATGGCAACCTGCCCTACAAGGCGGATTCAGCATTTGCACCCGTTGGCCTCATCAACTCCGGTCCTTATGTCATAACGGCGCGCATGGGCTTCGAGGCCAATAACGTGCAGGAAATGCTCGCGAAGATCAAAAGCTCTGGCGGCAAGGTGACGATGGCGCATTCGGGAATCGGCGCGGGGTCGCATTTGTGTGCAACGCTTCTGAGCCAGGCACTTGGCGCCGAGGTTACACAAATTCCGTATCGTGGTGCGGCGCAGTCTGCACAGGATATAATCGCTGGTAACGTCGATCTGCTGTGCGAGCAAACCGTGACCGCCCTTCCCCATATCGAGACGAAGAAGGTCAAGGCCTTTGCCGTGACGTCACTGACACCGGTTTCGCAACTACCAGATGTACCGACACTGGATTCCGCCGGAATCAAGGGCTTTGACCTGACCAACTGGCACGGCCTCTATGCGCCCCAAGGCACACCCGCAGCAATTGTGGACAAGCTCAACGGTGCTCTCCAGAAGGCCATGAGCGAAACCGAGCTTCAGAAACGCTTTGTCGATCTTGGAACCGATCTTTATCCACCTGCCGAGCGCACAGCTGCGGCCCATGCTACAAAATTCAATGCAGAACTGAAGCGCTGGGCAGAGGTCGTGCAGAAAGCAGGCATTAAGCCGCAATGATAAATCAGCCCTGAACACAATAGACTAAACTCAGGGTTGTATTTTAATGCAATTTTAATCCCATTATGCAACTATGGGTTATGTCCATACGCATAACCATGGTAACGCTCGCGGTTGTCACGGCCCATCTGGTGACATTACCCACCATTGCACAGGTTCAGCAGCACCCTGGAATTTATCAGGCACGGCTCTCGGGATGGTGCCAATCCATTGATGCCAATGAGCGGATTTCCGCGCATCTGGGTGATTTCCGTGTGCGTAAAGGTGGGTACCTTACCGCAAGCGGCTCACGACACGCCATCTACGTTGAGGAAGGTGGCACCATCGAACTGACCGGCTCTGCATCTGTTGTCTATGTTGCCAAAGGCGGCAGGGCGACCATCAGCGGCGACAAACACCAGATTTATTCGGAGAGCGGCTCAAATGTTGCCATCCTCGGCAAGGCCAATGTATCGATGGTGGGAGCCTTGTCACTCTCCATCCACAAGAACGCGGCTGACTGCTTTTGAAACGCAACAGCCATTCCTGAACAATTGCTTTCAACCTTTATCAGCTTTGGGACAGCCCGAATCCCCTAATCCGTTCCCGCACAAACCGCACAGGTCCTGACACGGATATCCACGGCGGCGCGGCAAACGGGGCAGATATACCGGTTTGCAAGGGACATACCTTCCAGAGCAACCAAACCGGTTTTCTCCTGCCAATCCATGGGAGTCTCTTCATGACAACATCAACCATCACCCGCCGCACTGCCTTTGCAGGTGCTGCTGCCCTGTCCATCGTTCCGGCTGTAGCCTCGGCAAATGCCAGAACAACGACAATCGGCACATTGTGGAACGAAGCGGAGGCATTGGGCGCAAGGCTTGAATCCTTCCGCGCCGAAATCACCGCTTCGGCACAAAACGGTGGTATTTCCGGCTGGATGCGCCTTGGCGGAGAAGCCAATGCTCTTGGCGGTCGGCGCTATGGTCAGCTGATGGCTATCCTGCATACCAAGCCTGAAACACAGGGCGATCTCGCCATAATGGCTCGCGTCATTCTGGATGATGAAATCCAGAACAGCGCCAAAGGTTACGCTGCCGAGCAGTTCGCCAGGGCAACGGTCGATATGCTCAGCGCAGTTGCCTGATCAGACAACCTCACAAGCAAAAACCCCGCCTTTTGGGCGGGGTTTTCTTTTATAAAAGCTCAGAGACTTACTTCTTTGTATCTTCTGCGAAGATATCACGCTTGTAGGTTTCTGGCACGAACAGCAATCCGATAACGAACGTGCCGAGCGCCACAACCACGGGATACCACAGACCGTAGAATATATCACCGGTTGCAGCCACCATGGCAAAGGCGGTTGGTGGCATGAAGCCGCCGAACCAGCCGTTACCGATGTGGTATGGAAGGGACATCGCGGTGTAGCGAATACGTGTCGGGAAAAACTCGACAAGAGCCGCTGCAATCGGACCGTAAACCATCGTCACGTAGATGACGAGGATTGTAAGTATACCGACGATTGTCAAAGCCTGGGCACTTCCAAAGATCGAGAAGAAGCCATTCAGCTTAATGATCTCGGCATCGCCCGCCTTAGGATAACCAGCGACTTGCGAGGCTGTGTTGAAGGCGGCGATATTGGCGGGAACAGTTGCTGCAATCGGAGCTTCAACACCGTTGAAAGTCACTGACGGCTTTGCGCCAGGTGTTGGGGTAAACTGGTACTTGATGGCAGCGCGTGCCAACGCCACGCGGGCGATGTCACAAGGTGCCGTGAAGCTGCGGATACCGACGGGGTCAAACACCGAACCACATGATGCTGCGTCTGCAGTAACCTTGACGGTTACGGATGTCAGCGCCCTGTGCAGGCCGGGATTGGCGACCTGAGTGAGATACTGGAACAGCGGGAAGTAGGTAAGCGCAGCAATCAGGCAACCAGCCAGAATGATAGGCTTACGGCCGATCCGGTCTGACAAAGCGCCGAAGACGAGGAAGCCTCCGGTACCCAAAATGAGCGACCAAGCAACCAAAACGTTGGCGGTAAACGAGTCTACTTTGATAACGTTTTGCAAAAAGAACAATGCGTAGAATTGCCCGGTGTACCAAACCACGGCTTGTCCTGCGACAAGGCCAACCAGCGCGATCAGGGCGATTTTAGCATTAAGTAGGCCCCAAATGACGGCAATAACGACAAATGCAATGCCGATGTAGGAAGCAATAGTGCCTGTGAGCATGCCTGCAAAAAACATGATCAGC
>JANMLW010000048.1:0-2950 GCA_031372765.1 Hyphomicrobiales bacterium | reverse complement strand
GGGTAAACTTGATCTTGGTGACTTCAATTGGAGCGCCGCCATCAGCGACGAAATGATCGAGGTTATCGACATCACAATCGAAGATACCACACGCGCCGCACGTCTCCCGCTCCACCATCGCGATCCGTTTGACCGCATGATCATTGCTCAGGCGCTAAACAGGAATGCCACGGTTGTGACGAGCGATGAGGTGTTCAGGGCTTATGGAGTGGAGATATTGATGGGGTGAAGGGCTGTCCTACCCCGCCAATTCACCCGGCAACGCATAAGCCCACGTCGTGATCGTGCCCGCACCAAGACAAATCACGAAATCACCCGGCTTTGCCAGTGCCTTCACAATTCCCGCCAGCTTCTCCGGGCTCTCCATGATCTGCACCGAGCGGTGGCCGCGGGCCTTGATGCCCGCCACCAGATCATCGCTCGAAGCGCCCTCTATGGGCAGTTCGCCCGCCGCATAGACCGGGGCGATGATGACGTGATCCGCATCATTGAAGCATGCGGCGAAATCCCCAAACAGCGATGACAGCCGGGTGTAGCGATGCGGCTGCATAACGGCGATCACTTGGCCCTTTGTAGCCGCACGGGCGGCTTTCAGGACGGCTGAAATTTCGACCGGATGGTGGCCGTAATCATCAAATATGGTGACGCCGTTCCACTCGCCCGTTTTGGTAAAGCGGCGCTTGACACCGCCAAAGCTGGCAAGCGCCGTCCGGATATCATCCATTGGCATGCCAAGCGTTTCGGCCACCGCGATAGCAGCTGTTGCGTTAAGGGCATTGTGTTTGCCCGGCATCGGCATCATCAGATCGCGCACCACGCGGTCTTCGCCTGTCTTGCGGTCGCGCACCAGCAGGGTAAACCGCATATCGCTTCCGCTGGCGGCAATATCAAGCAGACGATAGTCGGCCTGTGGATTTTCACCGTAGGTGATGACCCGACGGTCCTGAATCTGTCCCACCAACTCCTGCACTGTTGGATGGTCAAGGCACATCACGGCGAAACCATAGAACGGCAGGTTTTCCACAAAGGTACGGAAGGCATCCTTGATGGCATCGAACGTCTTGAAGTGATCGAGATGCTCGGGATCGATGTTGGTGACGATGGCCACATCGGCAGGCAGCTTGAGGAAAGTGCCGTCGCTTTCGTCAGCTTCCACCACCATCCACTGTCCATCGCCCAGCCGGGCATTGGTGCCATAAGCGTTGATAATGCCGCCGTTGATGACGGTAGGATCGAACTTGCCCGCATCAAGCAGGGTGGCGACAATCGATGTCGTCGTGGTCTTGCCATGGGTTCCTGCAATCGCAACACAGGATTTAAGACGCATCAACTCTGCCAGCATCTCGGCACGCCGCACGACGGGAATGCGTTTTTCGCGGGCAGCCACAAGCTCGGGATTATCCCTTTTGATGGCGGTGGACACCACCAGAACCTCGGCCTCGCCCAGATTGTCCGCAGTATGGCCGACAAAGCAGGCAATGCCCTTCTCGCGCAGGCGTTTCACGTTGGCACCATCGGATGCATCCGATCCCTGCACCTTATGGCCAAGATTGTGCAGCACTTCGGCAATGCCCGACATGCCGATGCCGCCGATGCCGACGAAGTGAATGGCGCCAAGTTCGCGCGGAAGTTTCATTGTCGTATCTCCAGACCTGTCAGGTCGCTTTAACCGGATTCTCTACACCCGCAACCTGAAGTACCACATCCGCCAGACGCGAGGCCGCATCCGCAATGCCAAGCGCCTTGGCCTTGCGGGCTGTCTCTATCAGAGCTTCAGGATCATTCATGATTGCTGTCAATCGGTTGGCGAGAGCCTCGGGTGTAAACGATGGTTGCATCATGATTTCAGCGGCACCTTGATTGGCCAGAATGGCCGCATTGGCCGCCTGATCCTGATCAAGCGATCCCGGCAACGGCACAAGGATTGACGGTCTGCCGATGACCGCCAGTTCAGCAACGGTGGAGGCTCCCGACCGCGCAATAACAAGATGGCTTTGTGCCATGCGCATCGGCAGATCACGAAAGAACGAAGCGCAGTCATTCTCAACACCAAGACGGGCATACTCTGCCTGCACTCGAAGGATATCCTCCTCGCGCACCTGTTGCGTTATGTGCAGCCGTTGGCGCAACCGTGGGGGAAGCAGCGCAATGGCTGCCGGTACGATCTCGCCCATGATGCGCGCCCCCTGACTGCCGCCGAAAACCAGCAGGCGCAGCGGGCCGTCTTTCACAATTGGCGGCATGTCCAGTTTTGCGGCATTCAGCACGGTTTCACGCACAGGATTGCCGACCTGAACAGTGCTGGCTTTGGCAAGATCAAATCCGGTAGCGATACGGGTCACACGGCCAGAAAGGAATCGGTTGGCACGCCCCATCACCGCGTTCTGCTCGTGCAGCACTGTGGGGATTCCCAGCATCGATGCGGCCAGAACAGGCGGCACAGTGGGGTATCCACCAAAGCCGACAACCGCTTGCGGATTGATGGATTTCAACAGCCGCCTGCATTCCCATACGCCTTTGGCCAACGCCATTGCGCCCTTGATCTTGCCAGTGATGCCTGCTCCGGTAACCGTGCCGGATGTCACCTGATGGATGGCTTCAGCGGGAAAGCTGCTGGCAAAATCCGCCACGCGATCATCGGACACAAGTTCTACGCTGCAACCTCGCTTCTGCAATTCGCGCGCCAGCGACTCCGCAGGAAAAAGATGCCCGCCAGTACCACCCGCAGCCAACATAATTTTGAAGCCGCAGGGCTTCGTATCACGCGCGCAAGAACTCATGCCGGACTACCGGAGGGAAGTGCATTGGCATGCGATGAGGGCACAGTTAAACTTTCTGCGCGTGGCCTGCGGCGTGTGACCGCGATGAGGAAGCCCATGCCAAGCGCAAGACTGATGAGCGATGATCCACCGTAGGACACGAAGGGCAAGGTCATCCCCTTGGGTGGCAT
>JANMLW010000038.1:0-5890 GCA_031372765.1 Hyphomicrobiales bacterium | reverse complement strand
TTGTCGCGGACGATCTCGTCCAGCGCGCCGAAAGGCTCGTCCATCAACAGCAGTTGCGGATCAAACGACAGCGCCCGGGCGATGGACACGCGCTGCTGCATGCCACCGGACAATTGCCAGGGATACTTCTTCTCGAACCCTGTCAGGTTGACCAGCGCCAGATAGCGCGCGGCGCGCTCCTTGCACTCCTTGGCCGAAAGGCCAAAGACCTCCAGCGGCAGCATCACGTTCTTCTCTATGGTGCGCCATGGATAAAGGGCAGGGGCCTGAAAAACATAACCATATTGGCGCTGCAAGCGGGCCTGTTCAGGTGTAAGGCCATTGACAGATATGCTGCCACCAGTTGGTTTTTCCAGATCGGCAATGACCCGCAACAAGGTTGTCTTCCCGCAGCCCGATGGGCCGATGAAAGAGACAAATTCCCCGCTGCGCACCGTCAGATTGGCGTTAGAAAGCGCGAAAACAGGTCCGTCATCCGTCTGGAACGTCAGAGACAGATTGTTGATATCGATGACTTTTTCACCGAACATGGCCACCTGTCATCATTTGCCCGCCCTTACGCAACCTACGTAAGGAACATTATGCCATGTAAAAACAATGCTGGAAGCAATGCAACGACAAACCCACAGCTATATACGCTGTTATGGTTCGGTATTGCGGCCACTCAGGGCTTTTTCAACATACTTCTGATGTTATCCCACAGTTCCACCTTAACGCCCTGGCGCTTCATGATGAAATACTGCTGCGATACCGAGAGGATGTTGTTCCAGGCCCAGTAGATGACAAGGCCTGCCGGGAACGAGGCCAGCATGAAAGTGAAGACGAGCGGCATCCAGCTGAAAATGGCCTTCTGAACCGGGTCGGTTGGTTCCGGATTCATCTTCATCTGCAGCCACATGGTTATGCCCATGATGATGGGCCAGACACCGACTAGCAGGAACTGCGGAACGGAGTATGGCAACAGGCCAAACAGGTTGAAAAGCGATGTCGGATCGGGTGCCGCCAGATCCTTGATCCAGCCGAAGAACGGCGCATGGCGCATCTCTATGGTCACAAACAGCACTTTATAGAGCGCAAAGAACACCGGAATCTGAATCAACACCGGCCAGCAACCCGCCAGCGGATTGATTTTTTCCTTCTTGTAGAGTTCCATCAGCGCTTGTTGCTGCTTGGCACGATCCTCTTTGTGACGAACCTGGATCTCTGCCATCGCGGGCTGAACCGCCTTCATGCGCGCCATCGAAACATAGGACTTGTTGGCCAGCGGGAAAAACACCGCCTTGATGAACACCGTAACGATCAGGATGGCGACACCGAAGTTGCCAGCCAGATGGTAGATATAGTCCATCAGCTTGAACAGCGGCTTGGTGATGAAGTAAAACCAGCCCCAGTCGATCATCAGGTCAAATTGTTTGATGCCCAGCGATTGCTGATAGGTATCAATCAGGTTGGTTTCCTTGGCGCCGGCAAAAAGCCGCGTGGTCACGCTGGCGCTGCCGCCGACGTTGATGGTTTCGGCAGGCAACAGCACATCGGTCTGATAACTCTGGACATTGTTGATCATGCTGGCGACAAAACGGCCGTCATGGGGTTTGGACTGGTCCGGCACGATGGCGGCAGCCCAGTATTTATCAGTGATTCCGACAAATCCGCCGCTGCTGGCCTTGAACTCGCGCGTCTTGGCCTTGACGAGATCAGCGTAGGCAATTTCCTGCAATTTGTCGCCCTGAACACCGATCAGACCTTCATGCAGGATATAGAAGCCAGCTGTTTCCGGCGTGCCAAGACGGCGCAGGAAACTGTAGGGAAACAGCGAGACGGCCTGAGCCGTGGTGTTTTCAACCGAATCCGTAACCGTGAACATGAAGTTGCCATCCACCGCAATCTGGCGCTTGAATGTGAGGCCCTGTCCATTGTTCCAGCTCAGGGTCACCGGCGCTTCTGGTGTCAGTCTGGAATTGCTTGCTGCCCATTCCGTTTCTGCGCCGGGCAATACAGCCGTCACGCCCTGACCCGCTACCCAGCCGAATTCGGCATAGTAAGGGCTTTTGGCGTTGGCAGGCGAGAAAAGCACGATGTTGGGACTCGAAGCCTCGATGGTCTCGCGGTAGGTGGCGAGCAGCAGATCGTCAATGCGGCCACCCTTGAGGGCGATGGAACCCTTGAGACGTGGCGTTTCGATGATGACGCGCGGCGAGGTGGCGAGTGCTGCCTCACGTGTCACCGCAGGGGCCGCGATTGTTGGTGCGGCTGGGGCAGCTGAGGTCGAAGGCACCGGTGCGCCGGGCGTAGCAGGAGTACCCGCACCTGGCTGGGGCAATGTCGTTGGTGCCGTCTGTTGCGCCAGCTTCTCCAGCCGTTGCTTTTCCATCTGCGGCCCGGCGTAGAAGTAATTCCACCCGACGATGACCAGAATCGATAGCGCAATCGCGACGATCAGGTTCTTGTTATCTTCTTTAAGCATGTTCGCGGCTCTGATTGGGCTGTGTAGCAGTCAAATGAGGATCGGCACTGATGGCCGCGGAGGTGGAGTGTTCTCTGGCTTTCGCGACACTTTGACGAAA
Source organism: Hyphomicrobiales bacterium (assembly GCA_031372765.1). Lineage (GTDB taxonomy): Bacteria > Pseudomonadota > Alphaproteobacteria > Rhizobiales > Beijerinckiaceae > JADCCX01. The sequence continues at coordinate 3,326 of JANMLW010000038.1, read as the reverse complement.
GCCCTGGCGAGTTCTGTCCGGATATGACCAAAAGGCGCATTCAGGCAGTCCGGGCGCGCCACTATCACGTAATCCGTGGAACTTGCGGCCATGTTGCTGTCACCGATACGAATGGCTTCTTTCAGTCGACGCCGGATGCGGTTGCGCACAACAGCCTTCAGGCTGACCCGCTTGGATACCGTGAAGCCACAACGCGCCGTCTCACCATCGGCACGCAGAAGCGCCTGTACAGAAAAAAGGCCGGTGTTGGCACGCCGGCCCTTTTGGACGTTCAGAAAGTCGCGTCGCTTCTTCAGCCGTTCCATGACGGCCAGCCCGCTTTCAGGCCGAAAGACGCTTGCGACCGCGTGAACGGCGGGCGGCAATTACCTTCATGCCGCCAACAGTTGCCATGCGGGAACGGAAGCCATGACGGCGCTTGCGAACGAGTTTGCTGGGTTGATAGGTCCGCTTCACGGGAATTCTCCGGGTAGTGTGGTCTTGATCGTGTGTTTTCGGGATATTAGAAAATACTTTTCCCAGCACCAGAAGCGCAGCAAAAGCCATATCTCGCATGAAATACTGTCGGGTCTATGATGGACACCCTTGAAAATGTCAACGGTCCATCGTCCAAAAGCCAGTATTCAAAGGTTGAACGGTGGGAGCAAGGGCAACCAGCCTTTAAGCCCTTCGGCTGCCTCACCTCAGTTGGACCCCCTTGCAGTTTCCATTCCGATACCCCACAATTCAACAGAGTGGACAAGCTACCGTTGTTGCCGCAAGGCGGTTTTGGTGCCGGTCGGGATAGCAGGTATGACACCCTGCATCTCTCCCTCGGTGTGCAGAGGCTTCACGAGCGCACCTATTGATGTATTTCAGGCCTGCGATCCGGGGTAATCCCGGAGCGGGGGCCGTTTTTTGCGGGGGGTCCCCCTATGGACAAAGTACCAATAACAGTGGCCGGCTTCGCGGCACTGGAAAAAGAACTCAAGTTTCGCCAGACGGAGGAGCGGCCGCGCATCATCCTGGCCATTCAGGAAGCGCGCGCCCATGGCGATCTGTCCGAGAATGCGGAGTATTCCGCCGCCAAGGAGGCTCAGTCTTTGAACGAGGGGCGTGTAGCCGAGCTTGAGGACAAGCTGGGCCGGGCTGATATCATCGATCCTTCCCGGATGACCGGTGATACCGTCAAGTTTGGCGCGACGGTCACGCTGATTGATGATGGAACGGAACAAAAGAAGGTGTATCAGATTGTAGGTGACATGGAAGCCGATGTGAAGGCGGGCAAGGTGTCGATATCGTCGCCTATCTCCCGCGCTCTGATCGGCAAGAAGGTCGGCGATGCCGTTCAGGTCAACACGCCGGGTGGAGGAAAGAGCTATGAAATCACGGGTCTCGCTTTCAAGTAAGGTTTTGCTTTCAAACAGCGCTTGGCATTCGCGCAGCTTTGCCGTGCTCGTTACAGTTGCACTTGTTGCAAGCGCCCCTATCTCAGATGCGCTGGCGCAAAATGCGACTGTGTTCAAAGGCGTTCGCATTGATGTGTCGGGCATGCCGCCCGGTGCAGGCTTTGCACGCAACCAGATGCAGGCCTGTCTCTCGCGTTATGTGCCAACAGCCTTTGCCGACCGGATCAATCCTGCCGCACGAAACGCTCCTGTGCTGGTGGTGAGGCCCTTCACGCTGACACTGGCCGAAAACAGCACCAACGATGACAGTGGTGGTGGCGGCAGTTCAGACATGATGCAAGGAGAAGCCATTGTCGGCGGCACACGCATTCCGCTCTTTGTTACCGGTAGCGGGCAGGCCAGCAGTCCGGCTTTCGCCGAGGCCGTGGCGCGCCAGCGCATGGACGCCTTGTGCAACAGCTTTGCCTATTGGCTGGCTCGCAAGGTCTGATTGAACAGTCAGAGATCTTCCATAGGCACGGCAGGAGCGTCCTTGACCTTGGCCAATGCCAACGCTGTACGGACCGAGGCCAGATTGGGCATCGCGGTCAATTGCGAGACAAAGGCCTGAAATGCTTCAAGGTTATGGAAGACGCATTTCAGGATCAGGTCAATATCGCCCGACAGTGTCCAGCATTCGCGCACGGCACTCCAGCCGTTGATCTGGGCCTGAAAGGCATCGATCTCGGTCTTCGTCGTGCTTTTGAGCTGCACCATGGCAAAACAGGAGACGCCAAAACCAAGCTGTCGGCTATCCAGTACCGCGCGGTAACCCTTGATAAGCCCGGCCTCCTCAAGGGCCTTGACCCGGCGCAGGCAGGGCGGGGCCGATATGCCAACACGTCGGGACAGTTCGACATTGGTCAGGCTGCCGTCTGCCTGCATCTCGGTGAGTATCTTCCTGTCAATCGCGTCCAGCTGGTGGCGCATGCCAAATCTCCGGTGCTATAAGGTTTCAACTCATAGCCGAGCAAATCCAGGAAACAATCCTGCCAGAGAAATTATCCTGCGTTGAACATTCAAGACATGACACTTTCTGTTTCTGATGCGCAACTTGATGAGGCAAGACGCCTTGTCGAAGGTGCATCGTGCTGGATTCTGAGCGATGGCAAGGCCGGAGACGAGGCACAATGTCTGGGCATCACCGAACGGCTTCGCCTGAAAGCCGAGATACGACGCATCAAGCCGCGCGCGCTATTCGCATGGTTCATGCCATGGGGGCCGGTTGATCCGGCGGAAGCAGCCGACAAACTGAACAGCCCCATCGCTCCGCCATGGCCTGATATTGTCATAGCCTCTGGTCGCCGAACCGTTGCCTACCTCAAGTCAATCCGCAAGCTGTCCGATGGGCGGGTGATGACGGTGTATCTGAAGGATCCGAGTTCCGGCAGCGATACTGCCGAAATGATCTGGGTTCCCCGCCACGATAAATTGAGGGCCGACAATGTCCTGGCCACCTTGACGTCGCCACATCGCATTGCACCCGAGCGTCTGGCAGTGGCAAGGCAGCAAAAACCGGACTGGGTGAAGCCTGATCAACTGACGATTGGCGTCATGCTGGGGGGTGACAGCAAACACCACCGCTTCACGCCGCAAAACATTGCTGAACTGGTAGCAAACCTTTCGGCACTGGCCGATACGGGCGCCAATCTCGTCGTGACGCCATCGCGCCGCACACCTGCTGCCCTTGCCGATACCATCCTCTTGCTGTGCGCCGATACAGGTGGCTTCTTCTGGGATGGATCGGGCGAAAACCCATATCTCGCCATTCTCGCCCATGCGGATCATCTGGTGGTGACGGCGGATAGCGTCAATATGCTGGGCGAGGCAGCCAGCACCGGCAAACCCATCCATCTGTTCACCCCAAGCGGTGGCCACACGAAGATATCATCGTTTGTG
>JANMLW010000033.1:0-11153 GCA_031372765.1 Hyphomicrobiales bacterium | reverse complement strand
TGCCATCAATGACTGCTGATACCTCGTAAATGCCGTCCGCGAAGAGAAAACCACGATCCATGATGGAAATTTTGGCTTCGGATTGCGGCACGAAGGCTCCGTTCACATAGGCAATGGCAGTCATGGTTGAAAACTCTCTTCATTGGATTGCGCAATCATAGTGACTATTGCGGTCAATGCTACAAATTGCCAATACCACTGAATAACATCAAAAAAGGAAATGACATGGTCTTGCCACTTCGCGTCATGCATCTTGATCTTGCAACCGTCAAAGCCGGACTGGCCGATGGTTCCATGCTGATTGTAGATGTGCGCGAACCGCATGAGTATGCGGCGGGGCATATTCCCGGTTCTGTGCTTTTGCCCCTGTCGCAGTTTGATCCGGCACATATTCCGCAGGTACCCGCCAAGCGCATTGTGTTTTCCTGTGCTGCCGGTGTGCGATCGCAGCATGCCCTGGCGATGGCACAGGCGGCAGGTCTTCCATTGATCGAGCACTACGGGGGCGGCTTCAAGGAATGGCAAGGCATGGGTGAGCCGGTCGAGAGCTGAGGCTACCTGAGAAACAATCTTTACAAGAGTTCGGTTTGCAAGAGTTGGGTTTGCAAGAGTCCGGTTTGCAAGACTCACAATGCACGCTACTCTGATGCCTTCACCAAGAGGCACCGTGCATGACCGTTCACCCCGGAAATCTGAAGAAGTTTGGCATCGGCCAGCCCGTTCGCCGCCTTGAGGATGCAAAATTCATCACAGGCGCAGGCCAATACACCGATGACATAAGCCCTGTTGGCGCGGTTCATGCCTTCGTGTTGCGCAGCCCGCACGCTCACGCGACATTTGCACTGGGTGACCTGCAAACCGCTCGCGGCATGAAGGGTGTGCTGGCTATCTACACCGCCGCCGATCTCAAGGGCATGACCGGTGTTGCGTGTCAGGCGCCCATGAAGATGGCCGATGGCAAAACGATGCAGACGCCTGAATGGCCGCTGCTCTGTCATGACAAGGTGATGCATCTGGGTGATGCTGTGGCGTTGATTATCGCCGATACTCTGGCGCAGGCCCGGGATGCGGCGGAAGCCATCGATGTTGATTATAAACCGCTGCCAGTGGTGACCACTATTACACAGGCGATCAAGCCCGGCGTAGCCATTGTCTGGGCTCAGGCACCCGGTAACATCGCCTTTGACCAAACACTGGGCAAGAAAGACAGGACCGATGCGGCCTTCGCAAAGGCAGCCCATGTGGTCAAACTGACCGTCGAAAACAACCGGCTTGTCACAAATTACATGGAGACCCGCGCCTGCATCGGCGCGTTTGATGCCAAGGAAGGTCGCTACACTCTGACCCTCGGTTCGCAGGGTGTGCATGGCATTCAAAGCGCTGTTGTCGCGGTGATGGGCATTTCGTCAGACAAGTTGCGGGTTATCACGCCTGACGTTGGTGGTGGTTTTGGCACCAAGAGCTTCAATTACCGCGAATATCCATTGGTGCTTTTTGCCTCCAGGGCGCTGGGGCGTCCGGTGAAATGGACGCAGGAGCGCACGGAGCATTTCCTCTCCTGTGCGCAGGGACGCGACAACCTTACAGACGTGGAAATGGCGCTGGATGCGCGGGGTAAATTCCTGGCTTTGCGGGTGCATATCCGCGGCAATCTGGGGGCCTATGCCTCGCAGTACGGGCCGTATATTCCGTGGCTCGGCGCGACCATGGCGACTGGTCCCTACGATATCCGCACCATGTTCGCGCGTTGTCAGGGCATTTACACCCACACCGTGCCGGTCGACGCCTATCGTGGCGCGGGACGGCCAGAGGCGGCCTATGTGCTAGAGCGGCTGGTGGACAAGGCGGCCCGCCAGCTTGGAATCAAGCCGGAAGTTCTGCGCGCCCGTAATTTCGTCAAATCTTCGGCCATGCCGTACAAGACCCAGACCGCCCGTACCTATGATGTCGGTGAGTTTGAAGGCCACATGACGGCTGCTTTGGCAAAAGCCGATCAGAAGGGCTTCAGGGACCGTCTGAAAGCCTCGAAAAAGGCAGGCAAACTGCGCGGCTTCGGCTTTGCCAGCTATATCGAATGCACGGCATGGGGTTCTGGCGAGGATGTCGAGGTGACACTCGGGAAAGATGGCGGCCTTACACTGACCATCGGCACGCAGTCCAACGGCCAGGGCCACATGACCGCCTACGCACAGGCTGTCAGCCAGGCGCTGGATGTCCCGCTCGACAAGGTGAAGGTTATCCAGGGCGATACCGACAAAGTGAAAACAGGGGCAGGCACGGGCGGATCGCGCTCGATTCCCGTGGGCGCCGTTTCCGCTTACCGGGCTTCAGAATCACTGGGAGACAAATTGAAGGAACTGGCCGCAGACAAGCTGGAGGCTTCGGTTGCCGACATGGTGCTTGGCGGGGGACGTGTCACTGTTGTCGGTACGGACAAGAGCATGAGTTTTGCCGATATTGCGGTGTTGCCGACCGCCACGCCGGATATGCTGGCGGCATCGAACGAGTTTATCCCGCCTGACGCCACCTATCCCAACGGAACCCATGTGGCCGAGGTGGAGGTTGATCCACAGACCGGTGTAACCAAGGTTGTCAAATACACCATCGTTGATGATTTTGGTCTGACAGTGAACCCGATGCTGCTCGGCGGTCAGGTGCATGGCGGTATCGTGCAAGGCATCGGTCAGGCGTTGCTGGAACGGACAGTCTATGACAGCGAAGGTCAACTGCTGACCGCATCGCTGATGGATTACACCCTTCCGCGGGCTGATGATGCGCCGTTCTTCGATTTCACCACGCGCAACGTTCCTTCCACCACCAACCCGCTGGGAATCAAGGGAGCGGGGGAGGCGGGCTCAATCGGCTCATGCCCTGCCGTGATAAATGCACTGGTCGATGCGCTCTACCGTGAACGTGGCATCACGCATATCGACATGCCCGCCACCCCCGAGCGTGTGTGGCAGGCGCTTTCTCAGCAACCGCTTGCAACGGCGCAAACGAGATTGTGATTTTTAGCAAGACTTCACCCCATTGCGTGTCGCACAAAATCAAGCAATTCTAATCTAGCACATGCTGTGCTGTACGGAGTTATCCATGAAATATGCATTTGTTGCTGCTGCCCTTCTGATTGGCGGCATTGGCACGGCCGTCGCGCAAGGGGATCCGGTCGCACAGCGTCAGGCCATACTGAAAACATTCGGCGCTGGTGTGCGTGATCCTGGCGCTATGCTGCGCGGGGAAGCCCCTTTTGATCTCGCCAAGGTGAAAGCAACGCTTGCAACATTCAAGACAGAAGCCCCAAAATTGGGTGCGCTGTTTCCTGATGCATCCCTGACCGCTACCGGAACAAAGGCCTTGCCGGTAATCGGCACCGAGCGCGATAAGTTTGCTGCCATTTTCACCAAATTGGCCGCAGACGCAACAGCCGCTGATGCTACCATCACCGATGAGGCAACCTTCAAGTCAGAGTTTCCAAAGGTGCTTGCAAATTGCGGTGCTTGCCACCGTGTTTATCGCGCACCTCAGTAAGGGCTCATAGCTTTTCACTTGGAACCAGCTTCTCGCGTCAAGGTCTGGGATTGGCCAACACGGGCGTTCCATTGGACGCTCGTTTTCTGCGTTGTGTCAGCATGGGCTAGTTTCAAGCTGGCTGACAGGATTGGCGACCCTACGCTGATCTGGCATCGCTGGAACGGCTATGCGATTCTTGTGCTTGTCGTGTTCAGGGTTATCTGGGGTTTTGTTGGGTCATCCACGTCCCGCTTCTCCGCCTTTGTCACTTGGCCATGGAAGGCGCTCCGGTACGGGTTTGATCTCCTTGCCGGGAAAAAGCGTCATTTCCTTGGCCATAATCCAATGGGCAGCTGGATGATACTGGCGCTGCTGGCAGCAGTTTCGGTTCAGGGCATTCTTGGATTGTTTTCTCTGGAGCATAATGAGTTGGTCGCTGGCCCGCTCAAACGGTTGGTGTCCCATGAGACATCCGAGGCCATTACCAAGCTGCATGTCCAGGGCATCAACGTGATCATGGCACTGGTTGCCATGCATATCACCGCGAATGTTCTCTATGGCTGGCTGAAGAAAGATCCACTGGTCAAGGCCATGGTTACGGGTATTAAACCGGCGGAAGATTATGAAGATGAGCGCGAAATGACATTGGCTTCGAACGTCACTCTGCGTGCTGCCATCTGTCTTGCCTTGGCTGTCGGCCTCGTCTTTGGTGGCATTTTGATGCTTGGCGGGCGGATTTTGTAATGATTCGGTCCTTTGTCCGCAGCCTCACTCCATAACAGCCGCCTTCAGGATACACACCATCGTGGCATGCGCAGGTTCACTACCCACATTGCGGATGATGTGCGGGCGATCACAGCGATAACGTAGGGTTTCGCCGGCTTTGGCGGTTTCGATGACTTCGCCAATCATGACTTCCAATTCGCCTGAAAGTACCGACAGGCATTCGATGGAGCCGCGCTGGTGGGCATCGCTTTCCAGCGTTCCGCCCGGTTCGGCGTGAAAATCATACCACTGCAGCCATTCCACGGTCTTTATCCAGCCGGTGATGATCAGGCGGCATTTGCCGTCGTCCGAGGTCAGGATCGGCGTGTCATTGCGGGATGTCTTCTCGACGAAGGGCTCTTCCTCGCTTTGCACAAGAAAACGGTCAATGGATATGTCGAGCGCCTGGCTGAGCCGCCAGATTGTGGCCAATGTAGGGTTTGTCTCGTTGCGCTCTATCTGGCTGATGATGGACTTGGCGACGCCTGACTGCTCCGACAGGTCGGACAGCGACATGCTGTAAGCCTTGCGCAACCTCTGGATAGTGCGGCCCAAATGGCCCGACAGGGCCAGCGCCCCGGCATCCATGGTCTTGGAGCGTTCCTTGCCCTCAATGCCCATCGTTGATCGTTCCTCTTGCAGAACAGAACTGTTCATCAATCAGAACGATATGCCGCAGTGCAGCGAAACTGGCAAGGGGCAACGCTGCCGTTTCAGATCGCGCGTCCGGGTCCGCTTGCCTTCTGACTTGTGCGATCCAGTCCCAGGCGATGCTCACGCCATATGACAAAGATACCGGCGGCCACGACAATGCAGGCACCCCAGAGTACCGCGTTTTTGGGCAGTTCACCAAACAGGAACCAGCCGACAATGACGGCCCAGACCATGCTGATATAATCGAAGGGTGCGATGACGGATGCATCGGCATAGCGGAAGCTCTGTGTCAGCGTAATCTGGCCTATGCCGCCGGTCACGCCCATCAAAACAAGAAAAACCGCATCCTGCATGTTCGGCCATTTCCAGGCGAAAATCGGGTCAACGGGTCCAAGCAGGATGCTGGCAAAGCCAATGATGGTGGTGAGCAGCATGAAATAGGAAACGATAGTGCCGGTGCTTGCGATTTGCGTGAGTTTGCGGGTTTCGATGGTGGCAAAGCCTGCACACACCGCCCCCAGTATGCCAAAGGCAGCCCCGTAACGGTTGAAACTGGCAGCAGCGGGTGAGGCTCCAAAATAGGGCAGAAGCATTACGATGACGCCGAAAAATCCGATGATAACTGCGGTCCAGCGATAAACGCGCACGCGCTCTTTCAGCACCCACGCCGCCAGAACCACCGTGAACAGTGGTGCGGCGTAGCTTATTGCCGTCGCATCAGCCAATGGCAGCAGCAACAGCGCCGTGAACCCAGAGAACATGCCAAGCGAGCCAAAAAAGCCACGTCGCGCATGATCCTTGATGTGTGATCCGCGAAAAGCACTGATCAGATCACCGCGCCAGCCAAGCCATAGGAAAACCGGGATCAATGCAAACAAGGAGCGGCAGAAAACGGTTTGCCCGACAGGATAGTAAAGCGGGTCACCCGGATGTGCGACGCCAATCAGCTTCACGCTGGCAGCCATGAAGGTGAAGGCAATGGTCGACAGCAGTTTAAGGCCAATGCCTTTGAACATGTGCATGGATATGATTGACGGCAGGACTCACGTTATCGCCCTCAGGCACCATAACTGCAACCATTAGATCGGCTTTCGCTCAATTCAGCTGAACAGCCGTGTGCGTTCCTCGACAGACATCTGTTTCAAGGCGTCCATGGCCCGTGCCGCTTCCTCTGCGGTGAGACCAGTGCCGTTGCGGGCCTTTGTAATAGCCTCAAGGCTGTTATCGGCGGATGAGACAAGCGTGAGATGGTCAGCATGCGCCATTTTTCCAGAGAATTCCGGCGCAGCTAGTTCCGCTTCGGCAAACAGGATATCGTCAATGTCATCGTCTGTGTGATGATCAGCCGGCGCCGCATAGGCTTCACCCACCAATATGTCCTGTTCAGGCAGTGCTTTTGCGACTGACGGCTGAACCACTGAAGACATATCCAGTTCGTTGAGTGTGTCATCGTCCTCAGCTGGTGCTGCGAATGCAACAAGGCTATCTGCCTTTAACTCCTGACTGACCTCATCGGCGATCGCCATGATGGTGTGCTGCGGCTCTGCCAGAGGAGTGCGGGCAAATGGCGCGTCGGAGAAGCCTGCGGTCTCCATGTGAATGTCTTCAACCAGCACGAAATCGACATCCGCCTGGGACATGCTGGGATCGCGAACCAGTCCGGCATTGGCATCCGGCGGTTCTGATGCCTCATTTTGCGAATCCTCGGTAAATTCCCAGATGTCGATCATTGCGTTGACGCGTTTTTCAAGGAAACCAAGTGCATCGATAACCTTGCGGATGCGCTGTGCTGTCAGGTCCTGAAACGAGCAGGATGTGTATATTTCCGTGGCTCGCTCATCCAGCATGTCACAAAGGCCGGCATCGCCTCCTGCCTCACGCATGGTCCAGGCGGCTTCCTGCACTTTTTCAGCGGCAGCCAGAATATCCGATGTGGCATGTTCGGTTGCAGCCACAATCGAATCAAGCTCACCGGAGGCTTCAAGGATGCGACCGCCGCCACTGACGTTCTCGGGCTTGATCGAGGCGATTTCCGCGCGGGTGCGCGAGATGGCGCGCGACATTTCCAGCACATCCAGGCGGAACTTGTCGATTTCGGTTGGCTCGCGCTGGATTGCTATGGACTTTTCGATGCGCGACAGGGCGGACAGCAGCACTTGTGTATCGGCATGGCGGTTGCGTCGGGCAAATTCCTGCAGGAATTGCCGCCCCCGCTCCGTCTCCATCACAGCAAGCTCGATTTCCTCGAAATCAGCTTGCTGGCCTGCCAGTGGCGTCAAATATCCAGACATTGCAATCATCCATCGACAAAAAACAGATAACCTCCGAAAACCATGAGGATTTCGGGATTGTCGACTACAGAGAGCCATGCTTGTGCTAACGAAAGGTTACATCAGCGTGCAAAGATGTTGTCTTGAGGCCCATGAAGCCTTTATTGCAGCATGTGATGCGAACAAGAGGCTGTGTTGAGCGGAGCTGTACCCGATCCTGACGTTGACAAGCGGCCTAACGCGCACATCACAACTGCGTCTGGGCAGACGCTTATGACAGTCTCTGGTGACTGGACAATGCATCATGGACGGATGCTTGAAGCAATACTCGCTTCAGGAAAATCAGTCACTGGCGTGAACCTCAGCATCGATTTTGTCGGAATCACAGGCCTTGATACGCTGGGTGCACTGGTTTTGGCCCGTTTGCGGGAGGCAGTGCAAAAAACCGGCACGACTGTAACTTTCACCGGCATGAGCCAGGAGCAGGAGTTGCTGCTTTCTGAAATCAGTCTGAGCCCGCAAGCCGTCAAGTCCCACAAGACAATCAATCTGATCGACATTCTGGAAGATGTCGGCCAGGCCATGGCGGGCTTCGGCAGGGACCTCATCAACGGTGTCAGCTTTCTGGGTGGGGTCATGGCCGCATTCGGGCGCGTCATGTTGCGCCCGCGCATGTTCCGGGGGGCGGCTTTTGTGCAGCAACTGGAGGCGTTCGGCTTTCGTTCTGTGCCTATCATCGCACTGATTTCGTTTCTGGTCGGAGGGATCATTGCACAGCAATCGGTCTTTCAGCTCAGGACATTCGGGACAGCAGCCTTTGTGGCTGATCTCCTGGGTATTCTGGTGCTGCGCGAACTGGCTGTGCTCTTGACAGCAATCATGATTGCAGGGCGTTCCGGTTCTGCCATCACCGCCGAACTGGGTTCCATGAAAATGCGCGAGGAAATCGACGCCTTGCGGACAATGGGGCTTGATCCCATGGAAGTGCTGATTGTCCCGCGCATACTGGCGTTGATCGTTGCCATGCCCATCCTGACTTTCATTGCGTCGCTGGCGGGCATTTTTGGTGGGGGTCTAGTGGCCTGGTTCTACGGTGATGTCAGCCCTGACGTGTTTCTGACGCGGCTACAGGGTGCCATCAAGTTCAACACCTTCATGGTGGGTATGATCAAGGCCCCCGTCATGGCGTTGGTCATAGGTCTGATTGCCAGTATCGAGGGCATGGCCGTCAAGGGGTCTGCCGAATCGCTGGGCCGCCAGACCACGGCATCCGTGGTAAAGGCCATATTCATGGTCATCGTGGTGGATGGTCTCTTCGCCATGTTCTTTGCTGCCATAAATTATTGAGAGAATGATGCAGCATCCTGTTCCCAAAGCCGAAAGAGAAACAGTCATCGAAGTGCGTGATCTGGCCGTCGGGTTTGGCGATCGACTGGTCAATGATGGCCTTTCACTGGATGTGTATCGCGGTGAAATTCTGGGCGTTGTCGGTGCATCAGGCACGGGTAAATCCGTCTTGATGCGGACGATTGTGGGTCTGTTGCCCAAGAAGCGCGGCACCATCCATGTTTTCGGGCAGGATATGGAACATCTCAACGAGCGAGAGCGGCAGGCTATTGAACGGCGCTGGGGGATCCTTTTCCAGCAGGGTGCCTTATTTTCGTCCCTGACCGTGAAGCAGAACCTCCAAATGCCGATGCGGGAGTATCTTGATCTGTCAGAATCCATGCTGGACGATCTGGCCACCATGAAGATTGAAATGGTTGGCCTGAAAGCGGATGCGGGAGACAAGTACCCCTCGGAACTGTCTGGCGGCATGATCAAGCGCGCCGCACTGGCCCGTGCGTTGGCGCTCGATCCGGAAATTGTCTTTCTGGACGAGCCAACATCTGGCCTTGACCCGATTGGGGCAGGTGATTTTGACGAGTTGACGGCAACCTTGCAAAAGACACTTGGCTTGACGGTTTTCATGGTCACCCACGATCTCGACAGTCTCAATACGATATGTGATCGAATCGTGGCATTGGGTGAAGGCAAGGTATTGGCAGCGGGTGACATGCAGGCGATGCAAAACACCACGCATCCGTGGTTGAAGTCATATTTCAGTGGACCGCGAGCCCATCTTGCGGTTGGTAAAGGCAGATAGCGGGTACATCGGGACGCATGGAAACACGGGCAAACTACGCCATGATCGGGCTTTTCACGCTGGCGGTTTTCGCCGGCATGCTGGGCTTCGTCTATTGGTTCGCATCTGGCCGCTCCAACGGTTTGAAGACCTCCTACCGGGTGGTTTTCACAGGTTCGGTCTCTGGCCTCAGCCGCGGTTCGCTTGTGCGCTTCAATGGCCTGCGGGTAGGCGAAGTAACGATCATTGACCTTGTGCCGAACGATCCAAGCCGGGTGATGGCCATCATCGAAGTGGATCAGAAAACTCCGGTCAAGACGGATACCCGCGCCCGCCTCGAGTATCAGGGATTGACAGGTCAGGCTTCAATCCAGCTTTCGGGTGGCACCGCGCAGGCAGCGGCCCTGACGGCACCGGATGGTGGGCGTGCCGTTATCTTTGCGGATCGCTCCGATTTCCAGGACATTCTGGAAACCGCACAGAGACTGGGCCAGCGCGCCGACTCCATTCTGGCCAAGGCTGAAAAGCTTGTTGAGGATAATGAAGGCTCCATCGGCAACACCATTCGCAGCGTGGAAACCTTTGCCAAAGCATTGGCTGATAACTCTGCGGGTGTCGGTGCGTTCCTGGCCTCTGTAGGCGATACGGCGCAGCGGATTTCATCGCTATCCACCCGGCTTGAGGCTCTGTCGATCACCGCGGATGACCTTTTGAAAAAAGTGGATGCCACCAGTGTCAACCGTGCCATCAGCAATATCGAGACCTTCACGCAGACACTGGCAGACAATCGCCGCAACATTGATGGCATTCTGGCCGATGGCGCTGTTCTCACGAAGCGCCTGAGCGACAGCTCCGCCAAACTGGATGGTGCGCTGGCTGAGATCGAGCGTTTGACGCGGGCAGTGGACAGCGAGAAGGTGGGCCGGACGATTGACAACATCGACCGGTTCGCGACCATTATTGGCAACAACACCGCGCAGACTGACAAGGTACTTAAAGACGTTGCCGAAATCAGCGAGACGTTGCGTACCGCTTCCAAAAAGGTGGATGGCGTACTGGATGCAGCATCCCGTTTCCTTGGCAGCAATGAGGGGGAGGGCAAGTCTGCTTTTGCCGAGGTGGCCGAGACGGCCAAATCATTCCGCGCATTAGCCGACAATATTCAGGGCCGAACGGCAGATTTCACCGAGATGGCGAAAAGCATTGAGCGTCTGGCCCGTAATCTGGACCGCCGCACAGCCGAGATAACGTCGGGAATCAACAAACTGACAAGCTCCGGCGGGCGCGACATCGAAGGACTGGCCGCCGACGCGCGCAAGGCGGTCAACGAGGTCAACCGGGCGGTGCGCAATCTTGCCCGTGACCCCTCGCAGATCATCACCGGCGGTCGCCCGCCGATCCCTGAATACAGCGGTGCGAGATAACTGATGCGTGGTTTGCCAGTTCCTTCCCGCCGAACCATTCTCACCGGCATTGCCGCATCTGCTGTTGCCGGTTGCGGTGGCGGCCCTGCGCCTTCGACCTTTGACCTGACAGCCCCTCGTCTTGCGTTGCGCGCTTCCTCCGGACGGCGGGTCATTGTGGTGGCCGAACCGACAGCCGTCTTTGCGGTGGATAGCGAGCGCATCGTCGTCCGCACCGCCAGTGGCGAGTTGACCTATCTCCCCAAGGCGCAATGGGCAGACCGCTTGCCGCGCCTGGTGCAGGCCCGCCTGATCCAGACCTTCGAGAACACGGGCCGTGCCGCCGTTGGCCGACCGGGGGACCGTTTGTCGGGCAGTTTTTCCCTGCTGATGGACATCCGGGCCTTTGAGGTGCGTGAGACCATG
>JANMLW010000011.1:0-7895 GCA_031372765.1 Hyphomicrobiales bacterium | reverse complement strand
AACCGCGTCGAGGCGGGAGAGTATCCCCTTGCCATCGCCTATTCTTCGCTGCTCATCGTCTTCATGCTTGTTGTTGTCATCGGCATCCAGCTGCTGGTTGGCGAGCGCAAGCTCGGCCGGCGTGGTGTAGCCACCAATCCTGTCACTCCCGGAGGCCACTGATGTCCCGCGCTGCCTCTGTCCGGTTTGTCGATGTCTCGAAGTTCTACGGCAGTGTTGGTGCGGTGAAGGGCGTCTCCTTTTCGGTGGAAGCGGGCACGCTTGTCACATTGCTGGGGCCATCAGGCTGCGGCAAGACCACGACCTTGCGGCTGGTTGCCGGGCTGGAGCTTGCCACCGGGGGACAGATTTTCATCGGCGACGAGGATGTCACACGGCTGGGTGCGGCAGAGCGTGATGTCTCGATGGTGTTCCAGAGCTATGCGCTGTTTCCGCATCTGAGCGTGCTGGAGAATGTCATGTATGGCCCGTTGGCATCGGGTGCAAAGCGGGCAGATGCCGAGCAGATGGCGCGCGAAAAGCTCGGGCTTGTCGGTCTTGCCGGTTTCGAGAGCCGCCTTCCGTCCGAAATGTCGGGCGGCCAGCAGCAGCGCGTCGCCGTGGCGCGTGCCATCGTGCTGGAGCCGCGTGTCCTGCTGTTTGATGAGCCGCTGTCCAACCTCGACGCCAAATTGCGCCGCAAGGTGCGGGACGATATCCGCGATCTGCAACAGCGGTTGGGACTGACCGTGCTCTATGTCACGCATGACCAGGAGGAAGCATTGGCGGTGTCCGACAAGGTCATTGTCATGGACAATGCCGTGATTGCCCAGGAAGGGACGCCAGAGGATCTTTACGAGCGACCGAGAAGCCGTTTCATGGCGGATTTCATCGGCGAGGCCAATCTGATCGAGGGCACGTTCAGCACGGGCAAAAACGGTGTGGTGTTTGCCGCGGGCAATGTGACGCTGCCCCTTGGCGCAATCCCGGTTCCTGACGATGCCGCCATGGTTGCCTTGCGGCCTGACCGGCTTGGCCTTGCCGCATCACCCTCTGGTGTGCTGACCATCCGCCGTCGTGCCTACCTCGGTCATGCCTGGGAATATACCCTGGATGCGCCCTGGGGCGAAGTGCTGGTGCTGGCTCCAACCCGTACGGCGGCACTGGCCATGGGAGCGAAGGTCGATCTCGTGATCGAGCCGGGTGCCGCAATCGCCCTTGCCAAAACGGGCTGAGAAGGCCGCCTTTTGCGTTACCGCCCGTTGATTGTACGCCAGCCTTCAAAATCCGTTTTCGACTGCGGGTCAGTGGATGGGTAAAGCCCCAGAATCGAGCGGCCTTCCAGCACTTTCTCCAGCACGAAATCCTCGAAAGCGGTCATTTCTGTCGCTTCAAGAGCAATTTCGTCAGCGATACCTGCTGGAATGACGATGACCCCCTCACGGTCGCCGACAACGATATCGCCGGGAAACACGGGTGCATCACCGCAGCCGATAGGGCTATTGATCTGAATAGCTTCATGCAGCGTCAGGTTTGTGGGTGCGGAGGGGCGGCTGTGATAGGCGGGCATGGATAATTCCGCGATCTCTGGACTGTCCCGAAAGCCGCCATCCGTGACCACGCCTGCGACGCCGCGCATCATCAGGCGTGAGACGAGAATGCCACCTGCGGAAGCGGCCCGCGCATCCTTGCGGCTGTCGATCACCAGTACCGCACCGGCAGGACAATCCTCAACCGCCTTGCGCTGGGGATGATCCCGGTTCTGGAACACGCTGATGCTGTTGCGGTCCTCGCGGGCTGGCATGTAGCGCAGGGTGTATGCCTCGCCCACCATGTTGGGCAGCGCGGCATTCAGTGGGCGCACATCCTGGATGAACTGGTTGCGCAAGCCGCGTTTGAACAGGGCCGTGCAGAGCGTGGCGACGGATACCTTCATGAGGGCAGCACGGGTGGCGGAGGAGAGGGACATGGAAATCGCCTTTGATTGAAGGATGAGACTTGCTCGGGCGTTGTGCGTGCTTCGAGTCGGCGCTGGCGCGCCTCCTCACGATGAGGGTATTTGGGGGTATT
This sequence comes from Hyphomicrobiales bacterium, assembly GCA_031372765.1. Lineage (GTDB taxonomy): Bacteria > Pseudomonadota > Alphaproteobacteria > Rhizobiales > Beijerinckiaceae > JADCCX01. The sequence goes on along the minus strand of JANMLW010000011.1, from coordinate 5,846 downwards.
GCAGTACCCTATCTTCCTCATGCTGAGGAGCCCCGAAGGGGCGTCTCGAAGCACGCACAATGTCCCTGCGAAAGTTCTAGAAAATCACCGGTTCGCTCACCGGCGCACCAAAGTCCGTTTCCAGAAAATCGAAATCACACCCTTCATGCGCCTGCTTGATGTGCTGGCTGAACATCCAGCCATACCCGCGTTCATAGCGTGGTGCAGGCTTTATCCAGGCCGCGTGACGGCGTGCCATCTCTGCTTCCGGCACTTCCAGAGAGATCGTGCGGTTGGGCACATCAACGGTTATGAGGTCGCCGGTCTGCACCAATGCCAGTGGTCCGCCCAGATAGGATTCGGGCGAAACATGAAGGATACAGGCACCATAGCTGGTGCCGCTCATGCGGGCATCTGAAATCCGCACCATGTCGCGCACGCCCTGCTTCACCAGTTTCCTGGGGATCGGGATCATGCCCCATTCCGGCATGCCCGGACCACCCAGCGGCCCGGCGTTGCGCAGGATAAGAACACTGTCCTCGGTCACATCAAGATCGTCCCTGTCGATGCGGGCCTTCAGGTCGGGATAATCGTTGAAGACGACCGCCTTGCCCGAATGTTTCAGGAATTTCTCATGTGAAGCCGATGGTTTGGTCACGCAACCGTCGGGTGCAAGATTGCCGCGCAGTACAGCCAACGCGCCTTCATTGTAAATCGCGTTGTCGAGCGGGCGGATGACATCGTCATTATAGACTTTTGCATCCTTCAGGGTTTCATCCCATGTCTGTCCCATGACGGTGATCTGCGTGAGGTCAAGCAACGGTTTGAGGCGCGAGAGCAGACCAAGCAGGCCACCGGCGTAATAGAAATCCTCCATCAGGTATGTGTCGCCCGAGGGCCGTACGTTGGCGATGACGGGCACGCGGCGAGAAGCGGCATCAAAATCATCCAGCCCTATTGCGTGCCCAGCACGGCGGGCCATGGCGATCATGTGAATAACGGCATTGGTGGAGCAACCCATGGCCATGGCGGTGACGATGGCGTTCTGGAATGCGGCATGGGTCAGGATTTTTGCGGGCGTCAGATCCTCCCACACCATGCCGACAATGCGACGGCCTGCATCGGCGCACATGCGGATGTGGTTGCTGTCAACAGCCGGAACAGAGGAGGTGCCCGGAATGCACAGGCCCAGCGCATCGGCAAGGCCGGTCATGGTGGAAGCCGTGCCCATGGTCATGCAGACGCCGGGCGAGCGGGCGATGCCCACTTCCATTTCCTGCCAGACCTTGTCGGTGATGTTGCCCGCGCGCCTCTCGTCCCAGTATTTGAAGGCATCGGAGCCTGATCCCAAAACCTTGCCTTGCCAGTTGCCCCTTAGCATCGGCCCTGCAGGCACGAAGATCGCAGGCAGGCCAGCGCTGATTGCACCAAGGATAAGGCCCGGCGTGGTCTTGTCGCAGCCCCCCATCAGCACCGCGCCATCAACGGGATGGGAGCGGATCAGTTCTTCCGTCTCCATCGCCAGAAAGTTGCGGTAAAGCATGGTTGTCGGTTTTACCTTGCCTTCGGTCAGCGAGATGGCAGGCAACTCGATGGGAAAGCCACCCGCTTGCAGGATGCCGCGCTTGATGTCATCCACCCGCGTCTTGAAATGCTGGTGGCAGGTGGCGATCTCGGACCAGGTGTTGATGACAGCGATCACTGGCTTGCCGACATAGTCCTCCGCCGAAAATCCGAGCTGGTTCATGCGCGAGCGATGGCCGAAGGAACGAAAATCGTCAGGCGCGAACCAGCGGGCAGAACGCAGTTCATCAGCGGTTTTCAGGGGCATGATACGCTCAATCCACGCTCACCTTGGCGACCTTGGCGACTTCGGCCCATTTCGCCATTTCCGCTGCCACGAACTTCTGCTGTTCCTCGGGTGTGTTGCCACCAACGACAAAGCCGTTCTTGACCAGCTTTTCCTGTACGGCAGCGCTTTGCAGGGCTTTTTTGGCCTCGACATGCAGGCGGTCGATGATGGCCTTGGGTGTGCCGGCGGGTGCGGCCAGACCATTCCAGGACACGGCCTCGAATCCGGGGAACCCCTGCTCGGCAATGGTGGGCGTGGTGGGTGCTGCCGGATTGCGCTCAAGACTGGCCACGCCGATCATGCGGACGAGCCCTGCTGAGGCCTGTGCGAAGGCCATATCCTGATTGATGAACATCATCGGCACCTGTCCGCCAATCACGTCGTTCATGGCCGGGGCACCCCCGCGGTAAGGCACGTGCTGGATATCGAGACCCGCTTTCAGTTTAAGCAGCTCCATCGCCATGTGGCCTGATGCGCCCATGCCAGACGATGCATAGTTGAATTTGCCGGGGTTGGCCTTCACATGGGCTACAAATTCCTTCAGGTCTCTGGCCGGAAAGTCCTTGTTGACCACCAGCACGTTGGGACCACTGGTCATCATGGTGACGTGCGTGAAATCCTTGAAGGAATCATAGGGCATCGTCTTGTAGATGCCGTGGTTGACCGCGTTGGAGCCAACACCTGTTGCCAGCAAGGTATAGCCATCCGCAGGCGCTTTTGCGACCTGGGCCGAGCCTATGTTACCGTTTGCGCCGGGCTTGTTCTCGACGATGATTGATTGACCCAACGGCCCGGTGATTTCCAGTCCGACAAGGCGGGCGGTCACATCGGTTGTTCCCCCGGGCGGGAACGGGACGACCAGTGTTATCTGCCTGCCGGGCCAGACCTGCGCGCCGGCGGGGCGGGCGATAAGGGCGGCTCCGGCACCCGCCAGTACAAGGCGACGATCGGGTTTGAAGGTCAGTGTCATGGCGTTTCCCCTTTGGTATTGATTAACTGCCGCTTTATGCTGCTTTTTCGTCCTTGCATTCCATCTATGTGTCATTGGCTAAAGCACTAATGCATCAGTGCGTCAAGCAATGGGCCATGCTACAACACAGCTTCATCAGGAACTTTGGACTATGGACGACAGACCAGCCAACGCAGATGCACACGATCACGGCATGCGGGGTGCAGCCCTTGTGCTGGAGACATTGCGGCAAGAGATTCTTTCGCTGGTACTGCCGCCCGGAACAGCACTTTCACGGCCAGAGTTGCAGGCCCGGTTTGGCCTGAGCTCGACACCGGTGCGGGACGCGCTGATGCGCTTGCAGGAAGAGGGTCTGGTCGATATCTTCCCCCAGCACGCCACCATTGTCAGTCCGATTGATCTGGCAGGCGCCAATCAGGCGCAGTTCCTGCGCCGCTCCATCGAGCTTGAGGCGGTGCGAACATTGGCGCAAGCCCCTGATGCCGGCGTGATCGAGCGCCTGAGAAGCCTTATCCGGCAGCAGTCAGCCTTTGCTGCTCTCGGCGAATACGAGGCCTTTACTACTGCGGATCAGGCGTTCCACCGCACGATGTATGATGCCCTGAGGATTGGCGCATTGTGGTATCTGATGCGCCGCCAGAGTGGGCATATTGACCGGCTACGGCGGCTGAACCTGCCGGTTGCAGGCAAGATGCACGAGATCATTCTGGCCCATGCGGCTATTGTCGATGCTATCGAAGCGGGCAAGCCTGATGAAGCGCAGCAAGCGTTACGGCTGCATCTCTCCCGCTCGCTGCAATTTGTCGATAAACTGCAGGAAAGCCATCCGCAGTATTTCAGGCCATAGCCTTCCGTGCTTGATCAACGACCAGTCAGATTGATGAGGATCACCAGCAGTATCGACACGCTGACCACGGCTAGCACGGTTGAAACCGCAATGGCTGCGGAAATGGTGCTGGCCGAGCGCTCATAGCGCGCCGCAAACAGGAAGGCGTTGGCCCCCACCGGCATGGCGGCCTGCAGCACGACAAGCGCTGTCCATAGCGGCGGCAACATGAAGATATGGGCGGCGAAGACATAGGCGAAAGCGGGAAACAATCCGAGCTTAAGCGCAGTGATAACCCCCAGAGAGCGACCCTCCCCTACCACCTTGAAGCTGGCCAGTGCCATGCCCAGGGCAAACAGGGCGGTTGGCACGGCGGCCTGTCCCAGCATCGCCAGAATACGATCCGGCACAGCGGGAATTGTCCATCCAAGCGTGCGGCCCACCAATCCCAGAACAAGCGACAGGACAATCGTGTTGGTGGCAAGATCCTTCAGCACACCGCCGAGCGCAGTCAGCGATATGAACCGTCCGCGTCTGGCCACCTCAATATGCAGCGTCGCGAGAATCCACAGCAGTGGCGTTTCAACCGCGACCAGCAGCGCCAGCGGTGCCGTAACCTCAGCCCCAAAGGCGGTGATTGCGATCGGGATCCCCAGCATGACCGTGTTGCCGAAGGTGGCCCCCATGGCAAAAACCGCATGATCCTCTGCCGGACGACGCAGGACGAGAGCCGCAATCAGGCTGGCGATGATCCAGACACAGACCGTGGCCAGAAAATACGACGCCAGCAGGCGCCAGGGCGAATCCGCCATGGAACCGGAGCCCAGCATTGCCCGGAACAGCAGGGCAGGCATGGCGATCTTGAAGGCGAACTGCGCCAGCGCCGTTCCCGCGCCATCGGGTAGAAACCGCAGTTTTGCCGCAATGAAGCCAAAGCCCATGAGTGCAAAGACGGGTGTGACGATGGCGAGAACGGTCAGCATGATTGACCTATCCTACCATGGTGGTTTCATGCCCGTCGAGTGGATTACCTAATTTGCCGCCATGACCCGCGTCATGGCACCATCGATGGCACTCACCATCTCGTCGATGTCGCTGCGCTTGGCGATGTAGGCAGGACTGAGGCACAAGGTATTGTTGAGGCCATCCAGCGAGCGGTTGGTGGCCCCGATGATGACAGCTGCGTTGCTCATGCAATCGGCAACAATGGCCTGAACCATTTTCTCGGGCAGAGCCGCCTTGGTCTCGCGGTTGCTGACCAGTTCCACACCCTGAAACAGGCCAATGCCGCGCACATCGCCCACAATGGCGTGCTTTGCCTGCAAGCCCCGCAATTGTTCCATCATGTAGTCGCCCATGGTCTGGACATTCTCGAGAAGGTTCTCCTCCTCGATGATCGCCATGTTGGCAATCGCTGCCGCAGGACCACCCGTGCAACCGCCAAAGGTGGAGATATCGCGGAAGTGGCTCATGGGATCGTCCGGATCGGCCTTGAATTCGTTGAACACGGCCTCCGTGGTCACCGTGCAGGAAATCGCTGCATAGCCCGAGGCAACACCCTTGGCCATTGTGACGATATCGGGCTGCACACCATATTGCTGATAGCCGAACCATGTGCCGGTGCGTCCCAGACCGCAGACAACCTCGTCGATGATCAGCAGGATGTCATGCTTCCGGCAAATTTCCTGCACACGCTCCCAGTAGCCGCGGGGAGGCGGGATGACACCGCCTCCGGCTGTGACAGGCTCAAGGATCAATCCACCCACCGTATCAGCGCCTTCGCGCAGGATGACCTCCTCGATGGCGTTGGCGGCACGTACGCCGTAATCGGCCACATCGCCCCATTGTGAGCGGTATTCCAGACAGTGCGGAACTTCCACAAAACCCGGCGTGAACGGACCATACTGCGCCCTGCGCTGGATCTGGCCTGCTGATGACAGCGCAGAAATCGTGGTGCCGTGATAGTCCCGGTCGCGGTAGAGGATCTTGTGCTTCTTGCCGCCATGCCGGTTGTGGGCGATCTGGCGGACGATCTTGTAGGCCTTCTCGTTGGCTTCGGAACCGGAGTTGGAATAGTAGACGCGACTCATGCCGGGCATTTTCTCGATCAATTGCTTGGCAAACGTCGCGCCCGGAATGGTGCCCATGGCACCGGCAAAATAGTTCAGCTTCACCAGTTGGTCGCGCACGGCATCGGCAATCCTGACCCGGCCATAGCC
>JANMLW010000287.1:0-4077 GCA_031372765.1 Hyphomicrobiales bacterium | reverse complement strand
GATGTCGCCAAGAAAGCTGTTGCTGAAGCCAAACTGGCGGAAGTCACCGCTGATGCCGGACTTCTGTATAAATGGGGTGCTCTCGATTTTGCCGGCGGTACGGTCGTTCACATCAAAGCCGGTGGTGCGGGTCGTGTTGGTTGCTTACTGCTGGGCAAGCGTATTGGTTTTGGCAAGGAACTGATGGCTCCTCACTCCCTGACACTCACCATGGTTGGTGCAGCGATGCTGTGGGTAGGCTGGTTCGGCTTCAACGCTGGCTCCAATCTTGAAGCCAACGGCGTTGCAGCTCTGGCGTTGCTCAACACCTTCGTGGCAGCTGCTGCGGCGGGTCTGGCATGGCTGTTCATTGAATGGGCCGCCAAAGGCAAGCCGTCGCTGCTCGGTATGGTGTCAGGTGCGGTTGCCGGTCTGGTTGCTGTCACGCCTGCATCAGGCTTTGGTGGTCCGATGGGCTGTCTGTTGCTTGGTCTTGTGGCGGGTTCGGTCTGCTTCATCTTCTGTACAACCGTGAAGAACGCGCTGAAGTATGACGATTCACTGGATGTCTTTGGCATTCACTGCATCGGTGGAATCATTGGTGCCATTGCCACCGGCATTCTGGTCAACGTGGACCTGGGCGGCGTTGGCATCCCTGACTACACAACCAAGCCCGGTGAACTTGCCGTTGGTGCCTATGCATTGGGTGCGGCTGTCATGGCACAGCTCAAAGCGGTCGGTTTCACGATCCTCTGGTCTGGCGTTGGTTCGCTTATCCTTTTCAAGATCGTCGATGTAATGGTCGGTCTGCGGGTGACAACCGATCAGGAGCGTGAAGGCCTCGATATCGCCGAGCATGGCGAACGGTCCTACAACTATTGATCCTGGGCGTCTCGTTAGTCAGACAAAATGCTGATGAGAGCGAGATACACTGACTGAAAGCGTAAAACGTCCCGGTAGCGATGCTACCGGGACGTTTTTTGATGACTGATGGCACACTTGGCAACCTTCTTCCGCTACTCAGCAAAACAGTTTTCCACTCAAGAGCAGAAAAAATCAGGCAACAGGGATTGCCTGAAATGGAAAACCTCAGTCCCTTTCGCACAAGACTGACTGACCCACGAACACGGGAACAGCCAGCAGATTAACCTTCCTTAACGAAATGCCGCCCACAAACTTCCTGCTTTGTCTTGACTCTGTCATGAGGCGTTGTCATATCGCCATCAGCCTTTTGGCACTCATCACTTGAGAGTGCTAACAGGTCTTTCAATCCTGCAAATGCCGGGCATGGTGCCTGGCAGACACATACGAGGAACACATGAAGTTTCGTCCTCTGCATGACCGCGTTGTTGTTCGTCGCCTCGAAGGCGAAGAGAAGACAAAAGGCGGCATCATTATTCCAGATACAGCCAAGGAAAAGCCTCAGGAAGGCATCATCGAAGCCGTTGGCTCGGGTGGCCGCGATGAAGCCGGCAAGCTGATCCCTATCGATGTCAAGAAGGGCGATATCGTCCTGTTCGGCAAGTGGTCCGGCACCGAAGTCAAGATCGATGGTAAGGACCTTCTGATCATGAAGGAATCCGACATCATGGGCGTGATCACCAAGTAATCTGACCATACAGGTCAATTTACCCCGGTTTTTACACCTGCCTTTTTAATTCAGAACACACGGAAGGACAGTCCAATGGCTGCCAAAGAAGTACGTTTCGGAAGCGATGCGCGCGATAAAATGCTGCGTGGCGTCGACATCCTCGCAAACGCTGTAAAGGTGACACTTGGTCCAAAGGGCCGCAACGTTGTCATCGAAAAATCGTTCGGTTCGCCGCGCATCACCAAGGACGGTGTCACCGTCGCCAAGGAGATCGAGCTTGCTGACCGTTTCGAGAACATGGGCGCACAGATGGTGCGTGAAGTAGCCTCGAAGCAGAACGATGCTGCCGGTGACGGCACGACCACGGCTACCGTGCTCGCACAGGCTATCGTTCGTGAAGGTGCAAAGTCGGTTGCTGCCGGCATGAACCCGATGGACCTGAAGCGTGGTATCGACATCGCGGTCGAAGCCATCGTTGCAGACCTCAAGAAGAACTCCAAGAAGGTCACATCCAACGCCGAAGTGGCACAGGTCGGAACCATCTCGGCTAACGGTGATGCATCCGTCGGCAAGATGATTTCGGAAGCCATGCAGAAGGTTGGCAACGAAGGTGTCATCACTGTTGAGGAAGCCAAGACAGCCGAGACAGAACTCGATGTTGTTGAAGGCATGCAGTTCGACCGCGGTTATCTCTCGCCTTACTTCATCACCAATGCCGAGAAAATGGTTGCTGAACTCGACGAGCCGTACATTCTCATTCATGAGAAGAAGCTGTCTTCGCTCCAGCCCATGCTGCCCATCCTCGAAGCTGTTGTACAGACAGGCAAGCCACTTCTGATCATTGCGGAAGATATCGAAGGCGAAGCGCTTGCGACACTCGTTGTCAACAAGCTGCGTGGTGGCCTCAAGATCTGCGCCGTCAAGGCACCGGGCTTTGGTGATCGTCGCAAGGCGATGCTGGAAGATCTGGCCATCCTCACCGGCGGCAACATGATTGCGGAAGATCTCGGCATCAAGCTTGAGAACATTACGATCAAGGACCTTGGCCGTGCGAAGAAAGTCCGCATTGAAAAGGAAAATACCACGATCGTTTCTGGCTCGGGCAAGAAGAAAGACATCGAAGGCCGCGTGAGCCAGATCAAGGCGCAGATCGAGGAAACAACCTCGGACTACGACCGCGAAAAACTGCAGGAGCGTCTGGCCAAGCTGGCTGGCGGTGTTGCTGTGATCCGTGTTGGTGGCGCGACCGAAATCGAAGTGAAGGAAAAGAAGGACCGTGTGGATGATGCGTTGAACGCAACCCGCGCGGCTGTGGAAGAAGGCGTGCTGCCAGGCGGCGGCGTTGCTCTCCTTCGCGCCATCGCTTCGGTTGCCAAGCTCAAGACCCAGAACGATGACCAGAAGACGGGTATCGAGATTGTCCGCAGGGCTCTCGTGACTCCCGCCAAGCAGATCATCGACAATGCTGGTGATGATGCTCCGGTGATCGTCGGCAAGTTGCTTGAAAATCCGAGCTACTCCTACGGTTACAATGCACAGACCGGCGAGTACGGCGACATGATGAAGATGGGTATCATCGATCCGACCAAGGTGGTTCGTACAGCCATCCAGGATGCGGCGTCGGTGGCGGGCCTTCTGATCATGACCGAGTGCATGATCGCTGAAGCACCCAAGAAGGACGCTGCTCCTTCCATGGGCGGCGGCGGTGGCGGCGGCATGGGCGGTATGGATTTCTAAGGAAGTCCGACCGACCGATTTTATTTGAAACGGGCGCAGGAAACTGCGCCCGTTTCTTTTTGACCGATTTTCAACAAGGTTACTGTCATTCTGGAGATGACAAGATGAACAAGGTCGATGAGAGTCGAATTGGAGGCGTTGCACCTTGCACCCGCCGGGTGATGAACCTGTCGCATGTGCTGCTGCAAGCAGCCCGTCGCTATCCTGATGAAATCGGATTTGTCTGGGGTGATCAGACCTGGACATGGAGCCAGCTCAATACCCGCGTTGATGCCATGGTGGTTGCCTTGCACAAGGCAGGCATATCGAAGGGTGCCCGCATTCTGGTGCAATGCAAGAACAGCAACCAGATGTTCGAGACAATGTTTGTCTGCTTTCGTCTGGGGGCGGTCTGGGTGCCGACAAACTATCGCCAGACGCCCGAAGAGGTGGCTTATCTGGCTGAATCAAGCGGTGCCAGCCTGATGTTCTGTCATATCGATTTCAAGGAGCATGCAAGGGCTGCACAGGCAGCAGCGTTTTCCATTACGCGGACGATTTTCATTGGAGGTGATGAACCGGATTCCTACGATTGTATCGTGAACCGTTTTCTCGGGGAAATGTTGGTTCCCACATCGGTGGACTATGATGATCCCTGTTGGTTCTTCTATACTTCAGGCACAACAGGGCGTCCCAAGGCTGCCGTTCTCACCCATGGCCAGATGGGCTTTGTCATCACCAACCATCTGGCCGACCTGATGCCGGGAACCAGTCAGAAGGACGCTTCGCTG
>JANMLW010000276.1:0-15896 GCA_031372765.1 Hyphomicrobiales bacterium | reverse complement strand
GGTTTGGACGAACATCAAGACTCCGAGCCGCCTCCCCTCGAACCACAAACTTTGACAGAGGCCCAGACGCTGCCGCAGCAGCAGCAGCAGCAGCAGGAGCGGCTGCCGCTTTCGCCGTCTCAGCCACGGCCTCGGTCCAGTCCACCTGCTTCTCCACGAGAAACCCTGAAATTGACCGCTCCGTCACGCCGCTCCCCTCTGCCGAAAACTGCGTTGCCGACATGCCAAAGATGCGCGAGAAGACCACCTTTGGGTCCTTCTTGAAATGTCGGGCGATGACCGCCATTGTGGCCGCGGCAATCTCCAACGCCCGATTCTCTCCGGCTGCCGGCATGGGCGTGGTGCGACTGACGGTCTTGCCTTCAAACTTGAACGACACGAGCAGGGCCCGACAAACGCGCTGGTACATCTCGGCGTCCTCCTCCAGACGCGCCGCCATCTGCTCGCTCTTGGCCAACACCACACCATAGACTTCGGCCATGGACGACACGCGAACCCGATGGGCAGCGTGGAAGCCGAGCGAGCCTGGCGCACCCTTGTCGCGAATCTCGCGCTTGTCAATGCCGCGACAGATGCCGTACACCCACGCGCCCGTCGCGCCGCCCAGCACCTCGAGCTCGTGCTCCTGCAGACGCTGCAGCGACGCCAGCGTGGTGGGTACAAACGAGTCGAGGCGCTCGGCGCATATCTCCTTGAGCTGCTCGAACAGAGCCGGCCCGATGCCGCTGATTTGGTCAGGCGTGAGCGAGTCCAGCAGCACGGCGTGCGAAGAAACCGGCACCACGGTGGTGCGGCTCGGCTTGTGCAGCCCCGAGGCGTGCTTGGCAAACGCCTTGGCCACCGATACGCCGGCCGACGTTTCGAGCCGCATCTGCTCTCGCACCAGCTGTCGAATGCGGTTGGCAATGCACACGCCGCGAGCCAGAAAGGCGTCGTCGTCGTCGTCCTCGACGCGCAGAACCGCCTTCTCAAGCACAACCACTTCCTCCGTGAGCCATTGCGGCGGGTGCTCCACGCGTGACAGGAGCGGCGTCAAATCCAGAAACGCCTCGTCGATGGACAATGGCTCCACAAGAGGTGTCAAGGTCAGCATTTTCTCACGAACGGCACGCCCGGCCACGCTGTACTTTTCCATGCTGGGTGAAATCACCACCGCATGTGGACATAGTTTCAGGGCCTTGAACATGGGCATGGCGGAATGCACGCCAAATGTGCGGGCGATGTAGCAGGCGGTTGACACAACACCGCGCTGACGGCCCCCGATGATCACCGGTTTGTCAGCAATATCTGGATTGTCGCGTTTTTCAACGGCCGCGAAAAACGCATCGCAATCGACATGGGCAATGGAGAGCATGTCCTGTTCGGCGTGCCCCAGCAGACGCGGACTGCCACAATGTGAGCAGCGCTGCGGCTTTTCACTGCGCTTCAGGCAATCGCGGCACAACATCGACACGGCTCAAGCGTCCTCGCGCTCATGAGGTGGTCCTGAGAGGAATTGCTGAGCCCGCATCACCTTTTCAGGGGGCAATCCCTGGTTGGCGGCAAAGGCCAGCAGCAGTGATTCGTCCCCTGCCATATGATCCATGATCTGAGCCAGGAAGTGCGGTTCTTGTGCCGCAGCCCGCAGGTTTTCTGGCCCAAGGCCTGTCATGGCCAGAAACCTCTCGAGTTTTTCGGGGTCACCCGCAAGGAAACCGAGGGCCTGAACGGCAATATCCTCGGCATCCTGACGATTCACGCGAAGATTTTGTTTCGGAAACATCTTCCTTTGCCTTTCATCAACCCTTCGCTGTTAACACTTGTCGTTGAGATAGAATGAATCGGTATGTGGGTTCGCATATCGACGGGGTCATAGCATGCCTAAAACTGTCCTGATCGTCGAGGACAACGAGTTGAACATGAAGCTCTTCAACGATTTGTTGGAGGCGCGGGGATATCGTGTGCTTCAGACGCGCAGCGGGCACGAGGTGCTTTCACTGGCGCGCGCCAACCGGCCTGACCTGATCCTGATGGATATCCAGTTGCCGGAAATTTCCGGCCTTGATGTGACGCGCTGGCTGAAAGACGATGAGGCCCTGAAGTCCATTCCGGTTGTCGCCATCACCGCTTTTGCCATGAAGGGCGACGAAGAGCGTATTCGTGCCGTCGGGTGTGAGGGCTATCTCTCCAAGCCCATCTCAATTCCGAAGTTTCTGGAAACCATCCAACAGTTTGCGGGAGTGAACTGACGTGACAGCCCGCATTCTGGTCGTCGATGACCTGCTTCCCAATATCAAACTTCTGGAAGTGCGTCTGACAGCAGAGTATTTCGATGTGCGCACGGCTACCAATGGGCCTGATGCCATCGATATCTGCGAGCGCGGTGATTGCGACATCGTCCTGCTCGATGTGATGATGCCTGGTATGGATGGTTTTGAGGTTTGCCGACGCCTGAAAGCCTCGGCTAAAACTGCGCACTTGCCTGTCATCATGGTGACGGCTCTTGATCAGCCTGCGGATCGCCTGAAGGGATTGGATGCAGGTGCAGATGATTTCCTCACCAAGCCGGTCAATGAAGTGGCTCTTCTTGCCCGTGTCAAAAGTCTTATCCGTCTCAAGATGCTGACGGATGAATTGCGTAGCCGCGCGGCTGCCTCGCGCGATGTCGGGCTTGAAGATCCCAACATTGTCGCTTTGACGGAGACGGGTCTTGATGGCCGCATCCTCATTGTGGATGATCGTGCGACCTCCTACGAGCGTCTGGTTGCAACACTGAGCCAGATGCACGGTGTCGAGGTTGAAACCAATCCGCAGGCTGCGTTGCTGCGTGCGCCTGAAGGCAACTATGATCTCGTTATGGTCAGCCTCGGCCTTGAAAACTACGATGGTTTGCGGTTGTGCAGCCAATTGCGTTCGCTGGAGCGAACCCGCAAACTGCCCATATTGCTCATTGCGGACATGGATGATGAAGCCCGTATCCTGCGTGGTCTCGAAATCGGTGTGAATGATTACCTGACACGCCCGGTTGACCGCAATGAGATGCTGGCGCGGGTGCGCACACAAATACGGCGCAAGCGCTATATCGATAATCTGAGCGAAACGGTGCAGCAATCCATGGAAGCGGCGATCATCGATCCGCTGACTGGCATGAACAACCGCCGCTACATGCAGAGCCATCTGACAGCGCTGACCTCTGAAGCTGTCAATCAGGACATGCCATTCTCGTTGATGATCCTCGACATCGATCATTTCAAACAGGTGAATGACAGCTGGGGCCATGATGCTGGCGACGAGGTGCTGAAAGAGTTTGCCGCCCGTATCAAGAAAGCCATTCGCGGTGTCGATATGGCCTGTCGTTCAGGGGGCGAAGAGTTTGTGCTGCTGCTGCCAGAAACCGAAAGCAGGATCGCAGTCTTGGTTGCTGACCGCATCCGCACCAAGGTTGAGCGTCAGCCGTTCCCGATTTATGGCGGCAAAAAATTCATCAGCGTCACTGTTTCTATTGGCGTCTCAGGCTTCATGTCTGGCCATACGACCGCCGATGCGATGATGAAAAAGGCTGATGAAGCGCTATACAAAGCCAAGAAAGAAGGCCGCAACCGGGTTGTGGCCGCTGCTGCCTGAGGGGTTATTGCGCTTCCTTTACGTCGATGATGATTGCATTACCTGTGCAGCGCAGCGTGATATGACTGGCCGCTGACAGCTCCAACCACTCTGCTTCAGAGGTGATCAGCACCACCGGGCACGAAATATCATAGAGTTCAGCTGCTACGATAGCCCCCGTCACGATGATTGAATCGCGTTGTTTCAGCAGAATCGCGGCGGGTGCCGTACCGGCACGGATTGCCTCTGCCAGAACAGATGATCCCGAGGACGATCCGCGCCCGCTCTCCATCATGAGGATGCACCCTGCCAGGTTACACCCATGATCAGGATGGTGCTGATCAATGATCTGCCCCGTGTTTGAATCATAACCACCCCAAAAACTGAGTGGTGTCTGTAACAGCAGGGGCTTTCCTTGCGCTTCGCCCGGAATGAGCGCGATTGCAGTGGTCAATGGCGCACCAGTTGCCCTTTCTCGGCAGAAGAAACACATTCTTCCAGCGATCCGAAGATGACATCGATGTTGAGGTTGCCCGGTGCATAATGGGCCCACTTGCCGGAATTGGTCATCACCACACCGTCCAGTTTGCGCATGATACTGGTGACATAGGTGCAGGTATCAACCACAAGCGTGACACCGTGGTTGGCAAGGCGCTTGTCCCAGCCGCGCCTCTCAAGCTCCATGAGGACACCCCGCCCGGTGTTCACATAGATATCAGAACAAAATGTCCTGCCAGCCAACAACGGCATCAGGCGCTCAAACTCGGTCACCGAGAAGTGCGGGGTCCCCAGTGATACCGCCGCAATATGTGCACCCTTTCGGGCTGTTGTCAGGCTGTCAAGAATGGCGCTGAGCGCAGCGCTGTCGAATGTTGCGATGACAGGGGCAGCATGGCCCTGGGTGGCATCATCCAGAGTCTGCGCTTCGGGCGTAAGACCGACGGCATGAAAAAGCCCGACGGAGCCGGATGAGGCCGCAACCGCGCCAAGGGCCTTGAGATCATCCTCTGTGAGGGTTTTTGGAAGGCCGGTGATGGCCGCAACATTTGTGCCCACCAGACTGCCAAGCGCATGGCCGACTGCCACAGCCAGCGCATCGGACGCCATGGACTGCGTGTCATTGACCTCAATGATCGCAGTCGCGCGGCGATTTTCAGTTCTGTGCAGGCCATAGTCAGGCACGCGGCCTGTCATGGCACAGCAAAGATCAATGAAATCCCCGTAGCGGTTGGTGCGCGCACCCAGCACGGAATTGGCAAAGACGATGGCATTGGATTCAGCCCAGGCGATCTGCTCGCCTAGAAAGGGGCGAAAGATCGTCTGGTACGGTGCGCAGGTGAAGGTCGAGACGCAGCCAAGTTCCTCATGGGCGCGCATCAACCGGGTACCAGCCGTCCGCAAATCGTCAGCCCCGTTGAACAATTCCGGATGGATCAGATCAACTGATCCGACATTCAGCGTTGTGGGAATTTTTACTCGCCCCTGAAGTGTCACGAAACGCTCGACAAAATCCAGGCTCACAGCACCGTGATAAAGGCATCCATCAATATGGGCACGTGTGCAGGCAATGAATCGCGGAGCTTCTACAGCCTCGGCAAAACGGATGAGCAAGCGCATCGCCAGGGCAGCGGCCTCACCCTCGCGGCCTGAAAGGAGGGCCTTGTCGACAGCATCCAGCGCAACAGTCGTCATTATTTCTTCCATACCGGTCAAGGCGCATGCGTCCCATAGTCCTATCGAGCAGGTCCTGCACCGCTTTTCAACCGGAATTAGGCATATGCCTTTACCCTAACAACGAAGTCACCATTCGTTCACCATGTCTGTTAGTTGCGCAGGCTCGGGCGAGGCCGCTATCGGTTGTTGCAAGGGAGCGCTCCTGAGCCGAAAGGCAAAAGTTGTGCTTCCGCCCGACACTGTGTTCAGGTCCGCCGCATCTCCTGGATCGTTGTTGGGACTGCTGGCGGGGACCGTCCAAGAGTGGCCTCCTCGTGGACATCGTCTCCGCCAGCACCAATTTTTCCTCACAGGAGAAGTATGCAAGCCGGAGGCAAAACCTCTGGCTTTTTCAGCATTGATCCCCTACATCGGCTTCAACCAGTCCTTCCCTATCCATATGTCTGAAAGAACCTCCCATGGAGACCGTCATCATCGTTGTTCACCTGCTCATCGTCTCGGCTCTCGCCGTGGTGGTGCTGTTGCAGCGGTCCGAGGGTGGTGGACTGGGCATTGGCGGCGGTGGCTCGGGTCCATCCGGCTTTCTGACAGGGCGTGGTCAGGCTAACGTGCTGACACGCACGACAGCCATTCTGGGCGCTGCGTTTTTCGTAACAAGTCTCATCCTGGCCGTTGTTGCATCGCGCTCGTCTGCTCCGCGCTCGATAATCGATGGTCTGGCACCAAACGCTCCAGCAGTGCCGGGAGCGCCGGTAACGCCCGGTTCAGGCGGCGTGCTTGACCAGTTGAACCAGATACAGCGCAATGCTCCTGCGGCACCGCCATCAGCACCCGCACCACCCACTGCAAACTGAGGTTCACCTGCTGACCGCTCACTGAAGTGCGCGCATTGACGCTCCTCAGAGTGGCTGCCCTATTCTCCTACGCCTTTTCTCTGTGAACAGTGCATTTAGCGCTACCCGAATCGGGTTAGCCTGCCTAAACGTGGAATCCCATGGCTCGGTATATTTTCATCACCGGTGGCGTGGTTTCCTCGCTTGGTAAAGGTCTTGGCGCAGCGGCTCTGGCAGCTGTTTTGCAGGCGCGCGGCTACAAGGTGCGACTCAAGAAGCTCGATCCCTATCTCAATGTCGATCCCGGCACCATGTCTCCCTATCAGCACGGTGAAGTGTTCGTCACCGATGACGGAGCGGAAACCGATCTTGATCTTGGTCACTACGAGCGCTTCACAGGTCGTGCCGCCAACAAGAGTGACAACATCACAACCGGCCGTATCTATCAGGAGATCATCGCCAAGGAGCGGCGCGGGGACTATCTGGGAGCGACAGTGCAGGTCATCCCGCATGTTACCAACGCCATAAAGGACTTCGTGCTGGCCGATAATGACGGATATGATTTTGTGCTGGTCGAGGTTGGCGGAACGGTTGGCGATATTGAAGGACTGCCGTTCTTCGAGGCTATCCGCCAATTGAAGAACGATCTGCCGCGGTTTCATGCCTGCTACATTCATCTGACGCTGCTGCCTTATATTCCCAGTGCCGGTGAATTGAAGACCAAGCCGACGCAGCATTCCGTGCAGGAACTGCGCTCCATCGGTATCCAGCCCGATATTCTGCTATGCCGGACGGACCGTGAAATTCCCGAGAACGAGCGGCGCAAACTGGCTCTTTTCTGCAATGTCCGCCCGTCTGCAGTGGTGGAAGCGCAGGATGTCAGTCACATCTACGAAGTGCCGCTGACGTACCACCGTGAGGGATTGGACCGAGAGGTTCTGCATGCGCTGGGAATCGAGAACCCGCCGGAGCCCGATCTCTCCCGCTGGGAAAAACTGGTTGAGACCATTCATAACCCCGAAGGCAAGGTGACGATTGCGGTTGTTGGAAAATACACCGGCCTGAAGGATGCCTACAAGTCGCTGATCGAGGCGTTGGCCCATGGCGGTGTCGCCAACCGCGTGCATGTGGAACTGGACTGGATCGAAAGCGAGGTGTTCGAGCGCGAAGATCCTGCGGCATATCTTGGCCATGTCCACGGCATTCTGGTGCCCGGAGGCTTCGGCCACCGAGGCGCTGAGGGCAAGATCAAGGCGGCTCAGTTCGCCCGCGAGCGCAATGTGCCGTATTTTGGTATCTGCTTTGGCATGCAGATGGCATGCATCGAGGCGGCGCGCAATCTGGCCGGCATTCCTGACGCCAACTCCACCGAGTTTGGCCCCACCGCGCAACCTGTTGTGGGCATGATGACGGAATGGATGAAGGGCAACGAGTTGGAGACCCGCAAATCCGGCGGCGATCTGGGCGGCACGATGCGGCTCGGGTCTTACATCAACACTTTTGCGCAAGGTTCCAGGATCGCACAGGTTTATGGCGCAAACCAGGTTTCAGAGCGCCACCGGCACCGCTACGAAGTGAACATGAGTTACCGCCCGCAACTGGAAGCGGCAGGCCTCAGCTTTGCCGGCGTTTCGCCCGATGGCTTGCTGCCCGAAACCATCGAATATCCCAACCATCCCTGGTTCATCGGAGTGCAATATCACCCGGAACTGAAGTCACGGCCACTGGAACCGCACCCGCTGTTTGCAGGGTTTATTGGGGCGGCTGTAGTGCAAAGCCGGTTGGTGTGAGTTGTTGCTCCCTCCCTCTTGGGGAGGGTGGCACCGCGAAGCGGTGACGGGTGGGGCTATCGATCTCAGAGGTAAGGCCAGAAGCCCCCTCCGGCGCTGCGCGCCACCTCCCCCAAAAAGGGAGGATCAAATCCTCAAGCATCCTTGAAAAAGGGCTCCACTTTGCCCTTGAGCTTCAGGGTCATAGGATTGCCGAAACGGTCCTTGGCGATGCCAGCGGCGACTTTTATCCAGCCTTCACTCAGGCAATATTCCTCGACATTGTTCTTTTCCTTGCCATTGAAGAGAATGCCGACCTCGCGCTTTAAAATCTCTTCATTGTAGTGGGGGCTGTCCGGATTGACGGAAAGACGGTCTGGAAAAGTGTCTGACATGATGGCCTCAGGAGGATGTGACAGCAGCATACAACGCGAAGGGCGCATTGGCTACCGCTTGATTGCCTTGGATTTAACGCGCATCCACCAGACGCAGAAATGTCTCGGTATCACCGCTTTGCAGCAGCGGCACCAGCTCCACAATGCGGTCGCGCTTCAAGTCCCACCAGTTGCTCTCCAATAAGCGCGCAATGGTTGTTTCATCAAAACGATAGCGGATAATGTTCGCCGGGTTGCCGCCAACAATGGCGTATGGTGGCACGTCCCGCGTCACGACGGCTCGTGCTGCAATCACAGCGCCGTGGCCAATGGTGATGCCTGACAGGATCATGCAGCCCGAACCAAGCCAGACATCGTGGCCTATGGTGACATCGCCTTTGCTTGTAGCGGTATAGGGCGTTTCGCGGGCTTCCGGCCATTCACCGGGCAGAATGCCGAAGGGAAAGGTTGATATCCAGTCCGTGCGGTGGTTGCCGCCCAACATTATTTCCACCTGATCGGCAATCGATCCGTAGCGGCCAATTGTGAGTTTAGCGCCCGATTCCGGAAAACGCACCTTGGGACGACCATAGGTGTGCTCACCGATGCTGAAGCCATGCTTTGCTGATAACCGCTTGAGATGCAGATGCGTCAGATTATGCGGATTCGACCAGTTTTTCAGAAGATGGCGAATGTTCATCGAACGTGTTCAATCTTTCGCTGTCGCCACCGGACAATCGGCCCGGCTGCCCCATTCGGCCCAGGAGCCGTCATAGATCGCCTTGGCCTGTGCGCCTGCGGTTTCCATGGCGACGCTGAGGATGGCGGCGGAAACGCCTGATCCGCAGCTGGTGATGACAGGCTGGTTGATATCAACGCCTGCGGCTTCAAACGCGCTGCGCACAGTGTTCGGTGGCAAAAGGCGACCATCTTTAACAATCCTGTCGAACGGCACGTTGTAGGTGCCGGGAATATGACCCGACGCAACGCCTGCGCGGGGCTCAGGTGCTTCGCCTCTAAAGCGACCAGCAGGCCTTGCATCCACGATCTGCGCGGACTTTGCAGCCAGTGTCGCCTTGATGTCGCCTGTTGAAGCAACAGCCGCTGTGTCAAGTTTCGCCTTGAAAACACGCGGTTCTGCTGTGGGTGTGCCGGCGACAACCGATCGTCCTTCCGCCAGCCACTTTGGCAGGCCGCCATCGAGCAGGCGTACATCGCGCGCCCCCATGGTCTGGAACATCCAGCGTACGCGGGGAGAGGCAAACAGGCCAGCGCCATCATAAACAATGATGGTCATGTCCTCGCTCAGGCCCATGGCACTGGCAGCCTTGGCGAAATCCTCCGCTGTTGGCAGCATGTGGGGCAGGGGATTTGTGGTGTCCTTCACCGTATCGATGTCAAAATGCATCGCCTTGGGGATATGCCTTTGGGCATACTCGGCTTTGCCATCGCGGTTCATGGTGGGCAGATACCACGATGCATCCACCACGCCGACCATATCCTTGTTGATGTTGGCTGCCAGCCATTCGGTTGAAACAAAGATCGTATCGTTCATGTTATCCTCACATCAGGTCAGCGGTCACGGTCGGTTCGCGCTCCAGCCATGCCGGTACGGGTAGAGCCTTTGAGCGCAGAAATGCCGGGTTGAACAGCTTTGACTGATAGCGTGTGCCATAATCGCAGAGGATCGTCACGATGGTATGTCCCGGCCCCATTTCCCGTGCCATACGCATGGCCCCGGCGACATTGACGCCCGATGAACCGCCAAGGCAAAGGCCCTCGTGTTCCAGTAGGTCAAAAACGATCTGCACCGCCTCCGAGTCCTGAATTTGGAATGCTGTGTCCACTGGCGCATCGACAATGTTGGCAGTCACGCGACCCTGGCCGATACCTTCGGTGATCGACGAGCCTTCCATCTTCAGTTCCCGGTGTGTGAACCATGAATACATGGCCGCACCCATCGGGTCAGCACAGCCGATCCTGATCGAGGGCTTCAGGTGCTTCAGCGCCATCGCGGTGCCTGCCAATGTGCCGCCTGTGCCAATGGCGCAGATGAAAGCATCGACGCTGCCGTTGGTCTGGTGGTGAATTTCCGGCCCTGTGGTATCGATATGTCCTTGCCGGTTGGCGATATTGTCAAACTGGTTGGCCCAGATAGCGCCATGCTTCTCGGTTCTTGCCAATTTTTCAGCCACGCGGCCGGATACCTTCACGTAGTTGTTGGGGTTGGAATAGGGCGCGGCTGGAACCTCGATCAGTTCGGCCCCTGCCAGCCGCAGCATGTCCTTCTTTTCCTGGCTCTGTGTCTCGGGAATGATGATCACGGTACGGTAGCCCAGCGCATTGCCCACCAGCGCCAGTCCGATTCCAGTGTTGCCCGCCGTACCTTCCACGATGACGCCACCCTTCTGGAGCTGGCCGCGCTTTTCCGCATCACGGATGATGGCGAGTGCGGCACGGTCCTTCACCGATTGGCCGGGATTCATGAACTCGGCCTTGCCGAGGATTGTGCAGCCCGTGAGTTCGGAGGCGCGGCGCAGTTTGATCAGGGGCGTATTGCCGATTGCACCAATCACATCTGTGTATTGTGTCATCAATAATTCCTTTGATGTGAAACTATGGCGGAGGGCATGCGCGGGGTCAAACCTTGATCGGATGAAAGGCCGCTATTCCGCCCGCGAAAGTCGCCAGCGCTGCCTCGCCCTTGGGCGAGAGGACATAGACGCCGCGTTCCCTGCGCATGAACCAACCGTAGACATCGTTCTGCAATATGCCTGCGGCGCGCACCACGCCCGTGTGAGTGCGGATTATGGCTACCTTCGATGCGCCGTTCTGCCCCATATGTGCGGCACAGCGCAGCGCATCCTGCCGGTAGGCGGTCATGCGCGGCCCGCGTGCGCTGCTGCCGCCTTCCGTCGTGTCGCCCACGCGGTGGGTGAACTCCTTCAGAAGCAGGGCCGTGCGTTTTGGCATTTTGCGTGGCTGATAAGGGGCGGGATCAACAACCGCCTCCACATGATCACCAGTAACAAACAATACGCCAAGACCAAGGCGGCGACAAAGCCGCGTGATATCGCTTTGTTGGCGACGCTTGGGTGCCGGGCAGGCGAGATAGACCGCATCGGTCATGATCTGCCGATCAACGCCTTGCAGCACGAGTTGCAGCGAGAAGGTGGTTTTCAGTTCCACGACCAAGGGCGGTTCACCGCCGCGCACGGCAACGATATCGCACTCCTTGATCTCGCCTTTCACGGCATAGCCCTGCGCTTCAAGGTAGCGTTTCACGGGCAAATAAAGATCAGTCTCGCGCATGAATTCCGGGATTGTTGCCGCAATGAACAGCATAGAGGATTCGCGTCGTGGGTGACGCCTCAATATAGCCTCAGCACGATTTTCAGGAATTTTGCCTCGATCATTGAGCCTTTTTCCGCCATGGCGCGTCCATCTGTCATGAAGGCCGGACGGGCGGCCTTCCTCAACAAGGGAGAAAGTGTCATGTCGATCAAATCAGTAACACTGGCCGCTGCTTTTTCGCTTGTCGCGGCTTCGACTGCTTTTGCACAAAAGGGTGGTGGTAGTGGAGATGGCGGTGGCTCAGGCGGAGGCGGTGCCCGGGCAGTCATGGCAATTGGTGCCGTTCCAAATAACGCCAACAGGCCAGCAAGGCGTGTTGAAGAAGTTCGCACTGATTCCGGCTGGAATTTCTGCACCCAGTCAGGTCAACGGCAGCCCCAAAGGGATTGCAGCCGTCGCTGGTGCGCCCATGTGCGCGTAAGATAAGGCGGCGTAATGCTGCCCTATCTTTTTGCCCGGTCTTGCCGTTGATTGAAGCAGGCGATGATCGAGAGCATAGCAGCCAGCAGCAGTACCGGCGCAACCAAAATCAGATCCACGCGAATGTTACAGTCCCCGCTGCAGCTGCGCAGAATGTAAGCATTCCACACAAGTGCCAAGATAACGCTGACACCAAACAGCCAGTAGATCGCTGGTGGTCGGCGGAAGCGCAGCAGCAACGCGATTAAGGCAATGGCGACAGCGATGAAAATAACCAGAATCATTTTGCCGCCAATATGCAGAATGCTTTATGCTTTGATATCAGACAATCCTCACCGAGAGGTCTGGCAAGCCTTCCAGCTTGCATAGGATAACGTCGCCCTTGATCACGGGCCCAACGTTCTCCGGTGTCCCGGAATAGATGATATCGCCGGCTTTCAGTTCAAACGCCGTCGACAACCGCGCAATCTGCTCGGCCACGGACCAGATCATATGAGCGAGTGTCGCGTTCTGCTTGACTGCTCCGTTGACGGCCAGGGATATAAGCTGGGTCTTGAAATGGCCGACCTGTTCGACCCGGTGTATAGGGCCGATGGGGGCGGACATGTCAAAGCTCTTGCCGATTTCCCAAGGCTTCTTCTCATCGCCCAGGGCGCGCTGCAGATCGCGGCGTGTCATATCGAGCCCGAGCGCGTAACCATAGACATGGTCGAGTGCCTTTTCGATTGGAATATCCTTGCCACCGGACTTCAGCGCAGCAACCAGTTCCACCTCATAGTGGTAGTTCTTGGTCAGCGAAGGATAAGGATGATCCGCCACTGAGCCTGCTGCAACGTTCTGGATCGCATCCGTGGGCTTCTGGAAGAAGAATGGCGGTTCGCGGGTCGGGTCTGATCCCATTTCACGAGCATGGGCGGCGTAGTTTCGTCCGATGCAGTAGATCCGGCGGACAGGAAAGACATCAGTTGTGCCCACAACCGGAATGGTGGTCAATGCCACGCCAAAAGGTGTCTTGGGGGCGGTGGTGATTTGCGCATTTGCGGGGCCTGCAGCAAGTGCGGCTGCCGATGTGCCGCTTGCAGCCAGCATGGCGCGGCGTGTCAGTCTGGTCATGGTATCCTCCCGAGTGGCGGACCCTCTAATGGGGTTCCTGCGTGCAGGAGCTTAGGATGTTAAATCCATGCTTGCTACGCAAAACTGCCTGCTGAAATACAGGGAGGCAAAAGGTTGCTGTTGCCTCCCGTGATTGATCCCGTCAGCCTTTTTTCTTTTTGCCGCTAGCCGGATTGCTTGTCGCCGTGCTGAGAAAGCTCGATGTGGCAGGCGATGCCGCTGGTTTAATGGCTTTTGGCTTCTTCTTTTCCTTGTTGGATTTCATTTGACCCTTGGCCATGGCTTGTCCCTTCGCGCCACACCCGGCGGCGCATGCCAGTCATACACCCGTTCGGGCATTTCCTTGCATGGATAAGTTAGCCGGTTTTCATTGCGCAGATAATACCTCTTTTCTGTTGAACCCTTTCATCTGATGGAGCGACCAACGGTCATGGAGGCCGCATGGGCGGTTTCCGCCAACGGAGGAGACAGTGCCATGACCATCAGATCCATAACATTTGCAGCCGCCATTGCCGTTCTTTCAGTCTCGACAGCCTTTGCGCAGAAGGGCGGCGGGGGCGATTCCGGTACATCCGGCGGTGGCTCATCCGCTGTGATGGCCCTTGGTGTTGTTCCCAACAACGTCAACAAGGCGCCTAGACCCGTTGAGGAAGTGCGCACTGACTGCGGCTGGCAGTTTTATGCCCAATCCGGACAGCGGAGCGCCCAGAAGGATTGCAGCCGTCGGATTGACCTCGGCAGGTAAAACTGGACTATCCCCCTGTCAGCCTGCGTGCGGCCACAGCGCCACACCAGGCTGACAGGCCGGAGATGACCGTCCCCCACGCCATGTCAACGACGACCAAACGGATGGTCCAGTCCCGCATGATGGTGAAACTGGTCATTTCGTAACAGGAATAGGTGACAAACCCCAGGATTGCCCCATTTATGAGGGCCACTCTGGGCATTCCACCCCGCACGGCGGGCAGCCCCGCGAAATACACCAATCCGCCGATGTGGATGATATAAAACAGCGCCGCCGGCCCCAGCCGCAACTGATCCAGCATCGTTGTACCAAGAGCCGCCTTGAACAGCGGCTGCATGACAAGTGGAATCATCACCGCATCACCCAGGCAGAAGACAATGGCCGTGATGATGGTGAAGAGGATGAGGGCCATGGTTGTTCCTTGATAGGGCTGATGGGAGTACGCCGGATTTGCAGGGGATGGATGCAGCGTGACGCCCTCATTTCGAGGTGCTTGGCAAAGCCAAGCCTCGAGAAACGAGGGGAGGCTTAACGCGAAAAATGTCTCGAGGCTCGTTTTGCTCGCACCTCGACACGAGGCTTCTTCACCATGCCCTCATCCTGAGGAGCTGCGTCAGCAGCGTCTCGAAGGACGCACTATCATCAAGTTGTTGACTTGTTTTGACAGTCTGTCTTGCGGCAGTACTGTGCGTCCTTCGAGACGCTGCTGACGCAGCTCCTCAGGATGAGGAGATCAATGGGCGGCATTGATGCAATTGATATGGCGTCCCCGTAATTCCGTAATTCCGCTCTGCTCGCACCTCGACATGAGGTTCAGACCTTCCGTCCTCATTTCGAGGAGCTTGGCAAAGCCAAGCCTCGAGAAAGATGTGGTTTCGTGCGTCATCCCCTGAATGTCACGGTGCTCAGTCAGTCTACTGGCAAGCGCACTTGCGAGGCATTGATGCAATTGAGATCATGTCCCCGTAATGCCCGGATTTGCAGGGGATGGATGCAGCGTGACGCCCTCATTTCGAGGAGCTTGGCAAAGCCAAGCCTCGAGAAGCGAGGGGAGGCTTAACGCGAAAAATGTCTCGAGGCTCGTTTTGCTCGCACCTCGACACGAGGCTTCTTCAGCATGCCCTCATCCTGAGGAACTGCGTCAGCAGCATCTCGAAGGACGCACTATCATCAAGTTGTTGACTTGTTTTGACAGTCTGTCTTGCGGCAGTACTGTGCGTCCTTCGAGACGGCGCATTGCGCCTCCTCAGGATGAGGAGATCAATGGGTTGTATTAATGCAATTGAGATCATGTCCCCGTAAAGCCCCGTAAAGCCCGAATTCCCGCCACACCATCACCGTAATTACGCGCCACCATATTTATACTTACAGTATTTATGTAATATATTTATTCTCATTTCATTCATATCATGACCAATTAAATTTTTGATATCGATAATTTTAAAACTTGAATTGAATGGATGAATTTCCTTCATATTTAGCATTTTATCGTGGGGAATTTCTATGAAATGGCTCGTATCTCTTGTATTTATTGAAATAAAAAATAAATTACATATACCTAAGCAATTGGATTGAATATTATTGCGCCTTTTTATTAAATCACTACTCAGCGTTGATAATGTACGAAGAGAAAATGCAACTCTACCTCTTTCCAGACGCCAATCTATTTCATTGTGTTTTCCTATCCAAACACTCCATGATTTATCTTCCTTAGCGGTGTCATTCATCAAAGAAATTCTAAAATCAGATGATGTAACTAAACTTTTTGGTTCTGTATCATATTCAATTACTATAGATTTTAATATGAACCAGCGTGATAGGATATTTTGATGATTTTGATTTATTTCAAAATCAGTATTATTAAAAATTTTTATTAAAATTTCTTTTACATTATTTTCCAGTTGACTCATCCATCCGGTGTTACATTTTTTGCATACACACCTTACTCTTCTAGTTGATAGTGCCCCTTGTTTTTGTTTTATTATCGGTTCAGAAATTATCAAAGATGACGGATTGAAAAATGACATCATCT
>JANMLW010000213.1:0-14477 GCA_031372765.1 Hyphomicrobiales bacterium | reverse complement strand
GAATTCCGGACGTTCGGCCAGGCTTCCCAGCGGCAGCATGTCGAACATGCCGCGCGCATCGTTGCCGAGAACGCTGGCAGCCATGTACACCACGAGCTCATCGATCAGCCCTGCGGCGAGGAGCGCACCATTCAGCGTGGGACCGGCCTCAACCCACACCTCGTTGATTTCGAGCCACCTCCCGGTCCAAGAGACCGGAGGTCCTAGCCCCAAGGCGTGTCACGCTCTGGGGCTTAAACCGTTTGGAGACGACACGCGCATGTTCGACGGCTTGCAACAGCGCCTGTCCGGCATTCTGGACAAGCTGAAGGGTCGCGGCGCTCTCTCCGAGAATGACGTGAACGAGGCCCTGCGCGAGGTGCGCCGTGCGCTGCTGGAAGCCGACGTGGCGCTGGAAGTCGTCCGCCCTTTCATCGACAAGGTGCGGGTGCGCGCTGTTGGTGCCGAGGTGGTCAAATCGGTGACGCCGGGCCAGATGGTCGTCAAGATCGTCAACGATGTTCTTGTGGAAATGCTCGGCTCGACGGCGGAACCCATCGATCTCAACGCCACGCCACCCATGGCCATCCTGATGGTTGGCTTGCAGGGCTCAGGCAAGACGACCACCACCGCCAAGATCGCCAAGCGGTTGTCGGACCGGTTCAAGAAAAAGGTGTTGCTGGCCTCGCTGGATACGCGCCGCCCCGCCGCTATGGAGCAGCTGCAGATTCTGGCCAAGCAGGTTGACGTCAGCTTCCTGCCCATCGTCGCGGGCCAGTCAGCCGTCCAGATAGCCAAACGCGCACAGGAAGCAGCACGCCTCGGTGGTTACGATGTCCTGATCCTCGATACGGCAGGCCGTACCACGGTTGACATGGAACTGATGGCCGAAGTGGCCGAGGTGAAAGCCGCCACCACACCCCATGAAGTGCTGCTGGTCGCAGATGCGCTGACCGGTCAGGACGCGGTGAAAACAGCCACCGCCTTCAATGATACTGTCGGCATCACCGGCATCGTACTGACCCGTGTGGATGGTGATGGGCGCGGCGGTGCAGCGCTTTCCATGCGCCATGTCACCGGCAAGCCGATCAAACTGATCGGTGTGGGTGAAAAGGTTGATGCGCTGGAGGATTTTGATCCATCGCGCATCGCGGGCCGCATTCTGGGCATGGGCGATATCGTCGGCCTTGTCGAACGCGCCGTCGAGAACATCGATCAGGAAAAGGCCATGGCTCTCGCGCAGAAGATGCGCAAGGGCAAGATGGACCTCAACGACATGAAGGCCCAGTTGCAGCAGATGATGCAGATGGGCGGTCTTGGCGGTGTGATGGGCATGCTGCCCGGCATCGGCAAGATGAAGGACCAGATGGCGGCATCCGGCATCGACGACAAGATGCTCAAGCGCCAGATCGCGGTGATCGAATCGATGACCGCTTGGGAGCGCGAGCATCCCGATGACCTTAAGCACAGCCGCAAGGTGCGCATCGCCAAAGGCTCCGGCACCACGGCAGCCGACATCAACAAGGTGCTGAAGATGCACCGCGGCATGGCCGACATGATGAAGATGATGGGCCAGAACAAGCGCGGCGGGCCCATGCAGGGTCTCAAGAACATGTTTGGCCTTGGCGGCGGTGGCATGGGCGGTATGCTTTCGCCTGAGCAGATAGCCGAGATGCAGGCCAAGATGGGCGGCAAGATGCCAGAGATGCCCAAGGGCCTTGGCGCACCACCCGCTGGCCTAGGCGGGCGTCCCGGTTTGCCCGGATTGCCCGGCCTAGGCGGACCAAAGTCGCCGTTTCCACCCGGATTCAACCCGTTCGGCGGGAAGAAGAAATAACCAGGACCTTATTCATACAACCAAAGGAAAACTTGAAATGCCCGTCAAAATCCGTCTCTCGCGCGCTGGCGCAAAGAAGCGTCCTTTCTACCGTATCGTCGTTGCTGAAGCGACAGCCCCGCGCGATGGCCGTTTCATCGACAAGATCGGCACCTTCGATCCGATGAAGCCCAAGGACGCCACCGACCGTGTGGTGCTTGATCTGGAAGCCGCGAAGGCATGGCTCGCCAAGGGCGCACAGCCAACCGATCGCGTGCTGCGCTTTCTGGATGACGCCGGCCTGATGAAGCGCCCTGCCCGCAACAACCCCAACAAGGCCGAACCTGGCCAGAAGGCTGTTGAGCGCGCTGCTGCCCGTATCAAGAAGGAAGACGCACGCGCTGCTGCGCTGGCCGCACCTGCACCGGCTCCCGAGCCTGTTGCCGAAGCTGCTGCCGAGTAAGGTTACGCTCCCCTTCCCTCTCCCCTTGCGGGAGAGGAAAGAAATCAGGTTTCCAATGAATGACCGCCTTGTCATCCTCGGTGTCATCGGCGCGCCCCACGGCGTGCGTGGGGAACTGCGCGTCAAATCGGCCACCGCTGATCCGCTCGCCATTGGTGATTACGGCGCGCTATCCCTGCCCGATGGCCGCAAGCTGAAGCTGCTGAACGTGCGGCAGGGCGGTGAAGTGGTGATCGTCAAGATTGAGGGCATAAACGACCGCAACGCGGCGGAAGCCCTGAAACATCTGACATTGGCCGTGCCGCGCAGCGCGCTGCCGCCCGCCGATGACGAGGATGATTTCTACCACGCCGACCTAATTGGCCTGACCTGCGAGACCGCTGACGGCATCCATGTCGGCACCATTGCCGCTATCAATGATTTTGGCGCTGGCGATATTCTCGACATCCGCCGCCCTACCGGTCCAAACATGACCCTTGGCTTCACCAAGGCCAATGTACCGGTGATTGACATCGCCGCTGGCCGCGTGATCGTAGTTCTGCCCAATGTGGTGGAAGCCAAGGGCGGGGATTGAGCGCTGTCATCCCTGACACCCCGACGCCTTGCAAACCCGAGACATTCAGCTTCTTGAAGCGCACGATCTCCTCATCCTGAGGTGCGCAGCGAAGCCTCGAAGGACGCACCATCGATGTGCAGCATTGGACTTTGCTCAACCGCCTGCAAAGAGATTGTGCGTGCTTCGAGACGCCCGCTGTGCGGGCTCCTCAGCATGAGGGAGGTTGGAAGTGCAAGTCAATCCAGCTTGCGGGCTTCGTCCGGCAGCATGATCGGAATGGCATCGCGGATAGGGTAAGCCAGTTTGGCCGAGAGAGAGACAAGCTCCTGCCGCACGGCATCATATTCAAGTGGACCCTTGGTCACCGGACAGACCAGCAGTTCCAGCAATTTTGTATCAATGCCCAGATTGCGGTTGCGTCCCTGCTCTTGCGTGCTGTCGCTCATGGCCCGTGTCCAATCCTGTCATTGCAACGGCGTATCGCCGCCCGAGGCGGCTTTGGCAAGCTCCATCTCCGTGATGGCCACCAGCAGGTCGCCCCGCGTTTTCAGGTCAGCGGCCTCAAGCAACGCCTGTTTCTCACGCGGCCCGTAAGGGCACATCATGGCCAGCGCGTTGACAAGAGCCTCGTTGGGCGCACCCTTCACGCTTTCCCAGTCCACCGGCACGTCATTGGCTTCCGAGAAAGAGCGCAAGGCCGTCAGCACCGATTTGCGGTCGACCGCATCCTCGCCAAAACGCGGTGTGTAATCATGCTCGTAGGCTGACCAGTCCACCTTGAACTGCATGAAGGGTGTGCGTTCGGCACTATCTTTCATCATCTTAAACCGGGCAATGCCGGTCAGGGTTAGAAGGTAGCGCCCGTCGCCGGTTTCAGCGAGTTGGGTTATGCGCCCGGCACAACCGATCTGATAGGTCAGTCCCACATCAGTCTTGTCAGGATGCGGCTGAACAATGCCGATCAGCCGGTCCCGCTGCATGGCATGGTCAATCATCGCCATGTAGCGCGGCTCGAAAATATTGAGCGGCATCTGGCCACGTGGCAAGAGCAGCGCACCCGAGAGCGGAAAAACCGGGATGGTCTCGGGCATTTCGCCGGGCCCGGCATAGGCAATGTTGCTGGTCATTGGATAACCTTTGTTCAGCGGAATAGCACGGCAGACAACTTGCGCCGGCCGACAGCGGTGTGATCATCATCCGATCCCCACGCATCGAAAAACTGTACCAGCTGCTTGCGGGCTGCATCCTCGCTCCATTTGCGGTCTTTCTGGATGATCAGGATAAGGTGATCGGTCGCAGATTCACGCTCACCCTTGGCATTGAGCGCAATGGCCAGATCAAGCCGCAGTTGATGGTCATCTGGATTTGCCTCGACCTTGGCTGCCAAGCCTGATGTGTCCCCCAGGGAGGCCGCGGCCTCAGCAGCTTCCAGCGCAGCAATGGCTCCCACAATGGCAGGATCATTCATCTGCTCCGGTTTGACGGCTGCAAGCATTTGCCGGGCTTGTTCGGGCATCTCCATCAGCACATAGACCTTGATGAGGCCGCCCATGGCTTTGGCGTTGCCATCGTCTTCCGCAAGAGCTGCAGCATATAGCTCGGCCGCCTGTGAAAGATCACCCTCCGTCACGCTCTTTTCGGCGGCGGCGAGCACTTCATCCAGTGCGCTGGGCCCAAGGCCGCCCACAAGCCGCTCGATGAAGCTCTTTATCTGGCTTTCAGGCAAAGCCCCCATGAAACCGTCAACCGGCTGCCCTTTCTGGAAGGCAAACACGGCGGGGATGGATTTGACACCCAATTGACCGGCGATCTGCGGATGCTCGTCGATGTTCATCTTGACCAGCTTGACCTTGCCGCCAGCGGACTTCACCACTTTCTCGATGATTGGTGTCAATTGCTTGCAGGGGCCGCACCATGGGGCCCAGAAATCGACCAGTACGGGCTGCTTCATCGACGCGTCCAGAACATCCTGCTTGAAGCTCTGCGTCGTCGTATCCTTGATCAGATCATTCTCTGCCACAGGGATCATACCGTCCAGCATCGGGGATGCTCCATTTCTCGTTCTGTTTTGCTATTGACAGCGATCATCGCACTGCCTGTTCTCATGGTCGTAATGTGGTGTTTTCAACCCCAGTTGCAAGCAGGAAAGGCTGCACTGCTCACGAAAGGCTTCCAGCACTGCGTTAGGGCGTTGAAATCAGCCCTCCTTTCGCGCTACATGCCGCTACCATGAGCAATACCTCCGCTACACCCTCTTCCAGACGTCGCACTTTTGCGATCATTTCCCATCCGGATGCCGGCAAAACCACCTTGACGGAGAAACTTCTGTTGTTTGGTGGAGCCATTCAGCTGGCCGGTGAAGTCAAGGCCAAGAAGGACCGGCAAAACACGCGGTCGGACTGGATGAGCATCGAGCGGGAGCGCGGCATCTCTGTCGTCACCTCGGTGATGACATTCGAGTATAACGACCGTGTGTTCAACCTGTTGGACACGCCCGGGCATGAGGACTTCTCCGAAGATACCTACCGTACGCTGACAGCGGTTGATTCCGCCATCATGGTCATTGACGGAGCCAAGGGCATCGAGGCCCGCACCCGCAAACTGTTTGAGGTCTGCCGCCTGCGCGATATTCCCATCGTCACCTTCATCAATAAAATGGACCGCGAAACGCGCGACCCTTTTGATCTGCTGGACGAAATCGAAAAGACACTGGCGCTGGATACCGCACCGGTGAACTGGCCCATCGGCAAAGGGAAGAGCTTTGCCGGCACCTATGATTTGCGCAAGCATCAGGTACGCCGTCAGGATGCGGATGACATCGTGAGCGTCAACGGCCCTGAGGATGCGCTGTTTGACCGGTTGCTGCCTGGCACAGAGATCGAGGCGTTCCGTGAAGAACTCTCGCTGGCGGTCGACGGGTGCAGACCCTTTGAGTTGCAGCCCTTTCTTGAGGGCCATCTAACGCCGGTATTCTTTGGTTCGGCGCTACGCAACTATGGTGTCAAACACCTCATCGATTCGCTGGGCCAATACGCACCGCCGCCGCGTGCGCAAGCCTCTCAACAGCGCATGATCCAGGCCGATGAAGACAAGATGACCGGCTTTGTTTTCAAGATTCAAGCCAACATGGACCCCAATCACCGCGACCGTATCGCCTTCATGCGGGTTTGTTCGGGTAAACTGCAACGCGGCATGAAAGCCAAGCTGGTGCGCACTGGCAAGCCGATGAGCCTTTCCTCACCGCAGTTCTTCTTCGCGCGGGACCGCGTGCTGGCGGAGGAAGCCTTTGCCGGCGACGTAGTGGGCATTCCCAACCACGGCACCCTGCGCATCGGCGATACGCTGACGGAGGGCGAGGATATCATCTTTCGCGGAGTGCCGAGCTTTGCGCCGGAAATACTGCGCCGCGTCAAACTGAAAGACGCCATGAAAGCCAAGAAACTGCGCGAGGCCCTGCAACAGATGGCTGAAGAGGGCGTTGTGCAGGTGTTCATCCCCACGGACGGATCACCCGCCATTGTCGGCGTTGTCGGTGCGCTTCAGCTTGATGTGCTGAAGGTGCGTCTGGCGGCAGAATACACCTTGCCGATTGACTATGACATGACGCGCTTCACTGTTTGCCGCTGGATCGAAAGCAAGGACCCGCTGGAGCTGCGCAAGTTCGCCGACGCCAACGGCTCATCGATTTCCACAGATCTCGACGGTGCGCCGGTGTTCATGGCACCCACGGCCTTCTCGCTGAAATACGATCAGGAGCGTTGGCCCGCCATCACTTTCACGGACATCAAAGACTATCAACTCGCGCAGGGATAAGACAATGGCCATGACCGCTGAAGCACTTCAACCTCTGCTGCGCTCCATCGGCGTCATGCCAGTGGTTACAGTCTCTGGCGCTGCGGATGGTCTGGCTCTGGCTGATGCGCTTCTGAAGGGGGGCCTGCCTGCCATCGAGATGACGCTGCGGGTTCCTGGCGCAATAGAGGCCATCCGTGCGGTTGCCGGTCAGCGCAAGGATATGTTGGTGGGCGCTGGCACCGTGCGCGATGCTGCACAGGCAGCCGAGTGCGTAGCAGCGGGTGCGGCTTTTCTGGTCTCACCCGGTTTCGTGCCGGAAGTTGCTGCTTATTCGATTGCGCACAAGATCGCCTATCTGCCTGGAGTCGCCACACCCACCGAGATGGAGATGGCGCGGGCCGCTGGCCTTTCTTTCCTCAAGCTCTTTCCAGCAGAAGTTGTGGGCGGTCGCGGCATGCTGACCGCCACGGCACAGGCCATGCCGGATTTCTCCTTTGTACCAACCGGCGGCATAACCCTTGATACGATGATGGCCTATCTTGCCTTGCCGAACGTAGTGGCCGTTGGCGGATCGTGGATTGCGTCTAGCAAGGATGTTGCAGGGCGTAACTGGGATGCAATTTGTGCAAATGCGCAAGCTGCGGCTGCAAAGGTGCTCACACGTGGCTGATTGCGGCAAGCACAGCGTCTATCTGGCGAAAATAATTCACTAAATTCTCGAATTGAGACAGCAGCCTTCACATCCTTAACCCGCTGGTAACCATAACCCGGCAATTTCTGCCTAGTGGCTTGGTGAAGAGCAACCATGTGCTGCGAAAGCCGATGAATCGGCGCGTATCATGGTGGTTGTGCAGTGGGTGAAGGGCGTATGTTCACGTGAATAGCGTTTTCGATTTCCTGAAACGGCTCGGCCCTCAGAAGATGATGGCAATGGGCGCGGTGACACTGTCGTTGATGGGCTTCTTTGCCTTCATCATCATGCGGGTGACTGCTCCCACCATGACAACGCTGTTCAGCGATCTGAACCTACAGGACTCGACGGCTGTGATGCGCGATCTGGAACAGCGCGGCGTCAAATACGAAATGCGCTATGATGGCAGCACCATTCTGGTCGCCAAGGATCAGACCCTTAAACTGCGGATGGAGCTTGCCAGCAAGGGCCTGCCACAGGGTGGTGGCATCGGTTACGAGATTTTTGACAAGACAGACTCGCTGTCTGCCACTAGCTTTGTGCAGAACATCAATCAGTTGCGCGCCCTTGAGGGCGAACTTGCCCGCACCATCCGCGCGCTTGACCGTGTGCAGAACGCCCGCGTGCATCTGGCCTTGCCTGAAAAGCAGCTGTTCTCCCGCGAGAAAAAGGAAACACGCGCATCCATCGTGCTGAAGGTACGTGGTGAACTGGACCCTGGTCAGGTTCGTGCCATTCGCCACCTTGTATCCTCTGCTGTCGAGGGGCTGAAGCCTGACCGGGTATCCATTGTGGATGATGCCGGGCGCCTGCTGGCCGATGGTGCCGGCGACACCAATGATATGACCGGTGCCATCGCCGAAAAGCAGCAGGGCTATGAACGGCGGGTGCGCGCGCAGGTTGAGGATATCGTGGCATCCGTGGTTGGCCGTGGCCGCGCCCGCGTGCAGGTGGCCGCTGAAATGGATTTCAACCGCGTACAGCAAACACAGGAGAGTTTTGATCCTGAAAGCCGCGTCGTGCGATCCACCCAAACGCGCAACGAGAACAACCAGTCCAACGATGCCAAGGAAGGTCAGGTCAGCGTCGGCAACGAATTGCCCGGCAGCGGTCAAGGCGCAAACAACAACACTTCACGGGAGGCCTCGCAGAAGAACGAGGAAACTGTCAACTACGAGATATCCAAGACCGTTCGTACCGAGGTGCTGGAAGGTGGTCGCATCAAGCGTCTGTCCGTGGCAGTTCTGGTTGATGGCAATTATATCAAGGCTGCCAACGGCCAACCAACCTACGAGGCCCGCCCGCAGGAAGAAATAGACCGGATCGGTGCACTGGTACGCTCGGCCATCGGCTATGACCAGCGCCGGGGCGATAGCCTCGAAGTGGTCAACCTGCGCTTTGCTGAAGCGCCTCCGGTCGCCGAGATCAAGGAACTCTCGACCTTCGAGAAGCTCTTCAATTTCTCCAAGGATGACACCTTCCGCATGCTGGAACTGGGCATTCTCGCCATTGTCTCGGTGTTTGTCTTCCTCTTTGTGGTGCGCCCGATGATGGCGATGATTGCCGCACCCGACAAGAATACCAAGACCGTCATGGTCAAGGCCAACAATGGCCAGATGGTCGCCGTCACAGCACCGGCGGAAGCCGCTGGTGCCCTGGCCGCACCAACATTGAACGAGCCGCCAACAGCAACGGAACAGATGATCGAAATGAGCCAGATCAGCGGCGCCATTCAGGCCCGCTCGGTAGAGAAGGTGGGCGAAGTGGCCTCCAAGGCCCCGCAGGAATCCGTGGCGATCCTTCGCCAGTGGATCCACGGCGCAAGCTGACGGGACGGATTGAACAATGGCCCGCATCTCAGACACCATTTCATCCGAACGGGCAGGCGCCCTCGCCATTGCTTCAGCCGCCAAGCCACGCAGCCTGAGCGGGGCCGAAAAAGCGGCCATCATCATGCTCGTGCTGGGTGAAAAGCACGGTGCCAAGATCTGGCCATTGCTGGATGATGATGAAATCCGCACGATCTCGCTGGCCATGAGCCAGCTTGGATCAATTGATTCCACCATGGTGGAAAACCTGATTGCCGAGTTTGTCTCCAAGATGTCTGCCTCGGGTGCCGTGACCGGTGACTTTGACCGCACGGAAAACCTGCTGGCCAAATTGCTGCCAAAGGATCGCGCCGAACTGATCATGGGCGAAATCCGTGGCCCGGCCGGCCGCAACATGTGGCAGAAGCTCTCCAATGTGCAGGACGCGGTTCTGGCCAATTACCTGAAGAACGAGTACCCGCAGACCGTTGCCGTCATCCTGTCCAAGATCAAGCCGGAACAGGCAGCCCGCGTGCTTGGCATTCTGCCGGATGATTTTGCCATGGATATCGTGCAGCGCATGCTCAAGATGCAGGCAGTTTCCAAGGATGTGCTGGAACGCATAGAAGAAACCTTGCGCAGCGAGTTCATCTCCAATCTCTCGATGTCCAGCCGCCGTGACTCGCATGAGCAGATGGCGGAAATCTTCAACTCGTTCGACCGACAGACGGAAACGCGCTTCCTCTCGACACTGGACGAGCGCAGTCGCGACAGTGCCGCCCGCATCCGCTCGCTGATGTTCACCTTCGATGATCTTCTCAAACTTGACCCGGCAAGCGTGCAGACACTCATGCGCGGCATCGACAAGGATACACTTGCCATGGCGCTCAAGGGCGCATCCGATGCAGCCCGCACCTTCTTCCTTGGCAATATGTCGACCCGTGCCGCCAAGAACCTGGAGGATGAAATGGGGGGGCTTGGACCTGTTCGTCTGAAAGAGGTGGATGACGCCCAGATGAAAATGGTGCTGTTGACCAAGGATCTTTCGGCCAAGGGCGAGATCATGATCTCGAAGAACCGCGCCGAAGATGAGTTGGTGTACTGATGACATCCAACCGATTTGTTTTCGAGCGTCAATTTCCAGCGACAAAGGACAATTATGTCCCGCTGGAGCAAAAAGAGCCGACGTTGACAGTCTCCATGCATGAGCAACAGATGGCTGATGCCGTAGCTGCAGCCCGGGAGGACAGTTTTGCCGCCGGCAAGCTTGAAGCGGATATGGAAGAAACCGCGCGCCTCGCAAGAGCTATGGAATCCGTCTCCCACGGGCTTGAGGTTCTGCGGCGTGAGCTGGACGGCATTGCCGCATCCGCCTCGTCAGAAGCCATCCGTTTTGCCCACGCGTTTGCAAGGCAACTGGCCAGCAAACTGATC
Source organism: Hyphomicrobiales bacterium (assembly GCA_031372765.1). Classification (GTDB taxonomy): domain Bacteria; phylum Pseudomonadota; class Alphaproteobacteria; order Rhizobiales; family Beijerinckiaceae; genus JADCCX01. The sequence continues at coordinate 3,935 of JANMLW010000213.1, read as the reverse complement.
GATACCGCACCCATGCCACTGATCGAGGAGGTGGCGCGCCAGATATTCGATGACCTGCGTGGACAGCCCCATGTTGCCATACGTGTGGCACCCGAACTTGTAGATGCCACAAAGGAAAAGATTTCCGCCATCACGCGCGAGCGCGGTTTTGAAGGCCGTCTCATTGTCTTGGGAGAACCGGAAAATCGCCCCGGCGATGTCCGGATCGAATGGGCAGACGGTGGCATCGTCAGGGATAGAAATACGCTGGAGCGGACCCTTTCCGAGGGCGTTGACCGCGCCCTTGCGGCAGGAATCGCATCTGGAATCGCATCAGGCCAGAAAGACGGAGTTGCATCATGGACAATGACCTGAACCTGCCCGAACTCAACGAGATCAACAGCAGTTCGCTGAGCATGGCGCGTGAGGAACAGGCCCTCGCCCGTGGGCCCAAGGCTGCGTCCGATCTTGAACAGGTGCTGGATGTGCCTGTCATGGTGTCCGCCGTTCTGGGCAAGACGCGTATGGAAGTCTCGCAACTGCTGAAACTTGCACCAGGACAATTGCTGGAGCTGGATCGCCGCGTGGGTGAGGCCATCGATATCTATGTGAACAACCGTCTTGTGGCGCGCGGCGAAGTAGTCGTTGTCGAAGATAAACTGGGTGTCACAATGACAGAAATCATCAAGACCGAGAGATAGGACCTACAGATGCGGTTACTCATCGTTGGAACACTCAAAGGCGAATTGATCACTGCCGCCAAGATCGCGCGGGAGCGCGGTGCGCAGGTGGCACAGGTCAATGATATCGAGGCTGCCCTCAATCACCTGCGGGCCGGGCGTGGTGCCGATCTGCTGATGGTGGATGTCAATCTGGACGTACGCACTTTGGCGGATGCCATGGAGGCCGAGCGGATTGTCACTCCCATCGTGGCTTGCGGAACCGGCACCGACGCGAAAGCCGCTGTTGCGGCCATTCAGGCTGGTGCCAAGGAATACATCCCCCTTCCCCCTGATCCGGAGTTGATTGCCGCAATCCTTGAGGCCGTCAGCCGCGAAAAATCCGATCTCATCTTTCGTGATCCGGCGATGGAGCGGGTGGTCAAGCTGGCGCAACAGGTTGCGGGTTCCGAGGCCTCCATCCTCATCACCGGTGAGAGCGGTGTAGGCAAGGAAGTGATGGCCCGTCTGGTGCAACACAAGTCCAAGCGTCGGGACAAGCCGTTCATCTCGGTCAACTGTGCAGCCATTCCGGAAAACCTGCTGGAATCAGAACTTTTCGGCCATGAGAAAGGCTCGTTCACCGGCGCAATCGCACGCCGTATCGGCAAGTTCGAGGAGGCCAACGGTGGCACATTGATGCTGGATGAAATCTCGGAAATGGATGTGCGCCTACAAGCCAAGTTGTTGCGCGCCATTCAGGAGCGGGTGATTGACCGCGTGGGCGGCACCCAGCCGGTCAAGGTCGATATCCGCATCATCGCCACCTCAAACCGCAATCTCATGGACGCGGTTAAACAGGGTACTTTCCGGGAAGATCTGCTTTACAGGCTCAATGTCGTCAACCTGAAGATACCGGCTCTGCGCGAGCGCCCGGCGGATATTCTGGCTTTGGCCGAGCATTTCACCATCAAATATGCTGAATTGAACGGACTGCCGCAGCGCGTCCTGTCAGCCAATGCGCGGCGGGCTTTGACGGCCAATCACTGGCGCGGCAATGTGCGCGAACTGGAGAACACCATCCACCGGGCCGTCTTGCTGTCATCGGGCGCAGAGATCGACACGGATGCACTGGTTTCCCCCGATGGAGACAGTATTGGTGGCACATCTGGCCTTGCCGAGCGCGTTGCCATGACTGCCGAAGCCGTAACCCGATCGCTGGTAGGACAGACAGTAGCCCGCGTGGAACAGGAATTGATCCTTGATACACTCGATCATTGCCTTGGCAACAGAACCCATGCGGCACGCATCCTGGGCATTTCCATCAGGACATTGCGCAACAAGCTGAATGAATACGAGGCGGATGGCATTACCGTTCCCGATCCGGGTCAGGCCCGGATTTCAACAGCGGCTTGACGCAGCAGTCAGGCTGACTGGCGTGGCCGCAAGGACGGCAGCACATGCGCATCGACAGAGGTCCTGCGCACATAGAGACTGCGTTCGGAGCGGTGTGGAGCCAGATCCGTGGAGAGGCCAAGCACGGTTTCGGCACCACCCAGCAGCAGAAAGCCCTCCGGTGTCAGCTGGTCGTGCATGCGCGCCAGAACATCCTTCTTTGTGCCCTCTCCAAAGTAAATGAGCACGTTACGGCAGAAGATGACATCAAAGCTGCCAAGCGCGCGAAATGGCTGAAGCAGGTTCAACTGCTTGAACTGAATGCGATCCCCCATCAGGGGATTGATTTTCCTGCGGGTTTCCTGCTGCGAGAAATACTTGATCAGATACTGGATGGGCAATCCACGCTGCACTTCAAACTGAGTATAAACACCATTTTTTGCGGCTTCGATCACCTTCTCGGAGATATCGGTGGCGAGAATCTCTACCTCGATACCCGCCATCTGGGTCCGCATGTCATCCAGTATCATGCTCAGGGAATAGGGCTCCTGGCCAGTTGAACAGGCCGCACACCATATCCGGATTCGCCCTGCCGAGCGCTTTGCAGCGATCAGCTTGGGCAGTATGACGTTGCGAAACTGGTCAAAAGGCTGTTTGTCGCGAAAGAACAGCGTTTCATTCGTGGTCATGGCGTCGATAACGGCGGTCTCAACAACGCGATCCCCCGCCCGCAGCTTCACGGCAATGGCAGCGAGCGAGGGCAGCTGCATCTTGCGCATAACCGGATCAAGCCGGGTTTCAACAAGGTAGCGCTTTTCAGGCGTGAGGACGATGCCGGTCCTTTGCAGGATGAAGGACTGGAACAGGGCCAGATCAGCATCAGTCATGGCTGATCTCCCTGTGACAACCGGTTTACAATGCGCGCCAATCCATCAATTGGCTCGACCGCAGCGCACAAACCACGCTTGGCAACCGCTCCCGGCATACCCCAGACAACACTACTCGCCTCGTCCTGTGCCAGCATGTTCCCGCCGCGCTCGACGATGTCGATTGCCCCGCGCAGACCGTCAGACCCCATACCCGTCAGCATGACACCCAAAGTACCCGGGCCGAAGACATGGGCAACCGACAGCATCGTCACATCAACGGAGGGTTTGCAGAAATTGACTGGCGCAGTGTCATCAATGACAATCCGTACACCGGCTGGCACACGCTCAAGCCGGATGTGCTTGCCGCCGGGCGCCACATAGATGCGGTCCTTTTCCACCATCTCGCCGTGCTGGGCCTCACTGGCATCAATCGCCAGATGACGGCGAATATGATCCGCGAACATGGTTGTAAACATCGTCGGCATATGCTGCACCACAAGAATTGGCATCTTGTGCAAGGCTGGTCGACAGGCACGCAGCAACTCGGTTACCGCATTGGGCCCACCGGTAGACGCACCAATCGTCAGGATACGGGGCACACCGCGGTTAAAAGCCCGGAGTTGCACGGCGGTCGCAGGCGCAGCAGCCACTGGCTTGCCTGCCGTCAATCTACCCAGCGCCACTGATCCATCAGCAACGCTTCTGGGCAAGGCACGGCGCAAGGCCATGCTGCCATGGCGTCCAAGCGTCTTAACCTTGTCGATGATCTCGCGCCTGAAGTCAGTGGCGAAAGTGACATCCCGGTTTGTTGACGGCTTGGCAATGTAGTCAACCGCCCCCAGCGAAAGGCAACGCAACGAGATGTCGGCGTTTCGTGTTGTGAGCGTTGAAGCGATGATGACTGTGGTGCCGGGACATTTCTTCAGCAGCAACGGCAGGGCCGTGATGCCGTCCATATCAGGCATTTCAATATCAAGCAGAACCACATCAGGCTTGATGTGTTCTATGGCCGCTACCGCCTCGGCCCCGGTTC
>JANMLW010000187.1:0-11576 GCA_031372765.1 Hyphomicrobiales bacterium | reverse complement strand
CAGCATGCGGGGCGGCGGCGCCATCATTGATCTGAAATTCAGGGCACAGCAGCAGAAGCATCCGCCGATTGTGGCGTTGTGCGATATCTCGGGATCGATGGGGGATTACAGCCGGATTTTCCTGCATTTCCTGCATGCACTGTCAAAATCCGGACGTCAGGTACATTCCTTCGTCTTTGCCACTGAACTGACCAATATCAGCCGCATGCTCAAAACCAGCAAGGACCCGGAGATAGCCCTGCAGGAGTGTGGCAAGGCGGTACGGGACTGGGAAGGCGGCACGCGCATTTCGGAGGCAGTTGGCGAGTTTAACAAACGCTGGGCGCGCCGGGTTATGTCAGGTGGCGCCGTTGTCCTGTTGATATCCGATGGCTTGGAGCGCCGCGTGACCGATGAGTTGCATGCTGAAATGGACCGTTTGCATCGTATGGCAAGGCGGGTGATATGGCTCAATCCCTTGTTGCGCTATGATGCATTCGAGGCAAAGGCGTCGGGTATTCTGGCCTTGTTGCCGCATGTCGATGAGTTTCGTCCCATCCATTCGCTGAATTCGATGCAGGAATTGTGTGCAGCCCTTGGGGCGGGAGCGACTGCTGACTCTGATCCCAGACGCTGGTTGCAAAGAGCGCGATTGAATGCTGCCTGATGGAGTGCCACATTGGTGCTTGCGACTGGCTCGCATCGGAGACGATGATGAACACCACTGATGGAGATATTCTGTCCACCGCCGAAAGCTGGAAGCGCAGTGGCCGCAGTGTTGCCATAGCAACGGTCGTTGAAACTTGGGGCTCGGCTCCACGTCCTGTCGGTTCGCATCTGGTGATTGATGCCGAGGGGAATTTTCTCGGTTCGGTCTCCGGTGGCTGTGTCGAAGGGGAAGTGGTGAGCGAGGCTATGGACGTGATCGAGAGTGGCAAGGCAAAAACGCTCACTTTTGGCGTCGCGGATGAAACAGCATGGCGCGTGGGCCTTTCCTGTGGGGGCAAGATCAGCGTTTATGTGGAGCCTGTGCTTTGAAGCTCGATCTGCTTACCGATTTGAATGCGGAACGTGCCGCAAGACGTCCGGTTGTTCTGGTGACAGATATGGCTAGCGGTGAGGCCAGCCTCGTCAAACCGGTTGATTTGGTAAAGCTGCCGATGGCGGGAACCGGGATGGGCGAGGCCATTGCAACCGCCTTGCGCAATGGCAAAAGCGGCATGGTGACCATCGCGGGTACTCAGCACTTTCTGACCGTGCATGTGCCGCCGGTAAAGCTGGTTGTCATCGGTGCTGTCCACATCAGCCAGGCCATGGTGCCTATTGCGCGCACCTTGGGGCTTGATCTCGTGGTGGTGGACCCTCGCTCGGCCTTTGCCACACCGGAGCGCTTTCCTGATGTTAACTTACTGGCCGAATGGCCGGATATCGCCCTGCCTGAACTGGCGGTGGACCAGTACACCGCAATGGTGGCTTTGACTCATGATCCGAAAATCGACGATCCCGCGCTGGTACTCGCATTGAAGGCTGGTTGCTTTTACATCGGCGCTCTGGGGAGCCGCAAGACCCATGCGGGCCGTGCGGCGCGGTTGAATGCCGCCGGATTTGATGACACCAGCGTTGCGCGCATAAATGCGCCGATCGGCCTTGATATCGGCGCGGTTAGCCCCGCTGAAATAGCGCTCGCCATCCTGGGTGAGATCATCACGGCTTTGCGCAAGGGCAAACCTGCATGAAGTTTGGTCCTGTTTCCATCCGCAACGCTGTCGGCGGCGTGCTGGCGCATTCCGTCAGGGAGGGCGCGCTCGTTCTCAAGAAGGGCACGGTCATCACAGCCGGGAATGTGGCCACCTTGTTTGAGGCGGGCATTGCCGAGATCACCATAGCTATGCTGGAGCGGGGCGATATCTCCGAGAATGATGCAGCAGCGCAGGTTGCATCAAGTGTTATTGACCGTGAGGTTGTGGCGGAAGCCCCATTCACCGGACGCGTCAATCTGTTTGCGGCCAGTGCCGGCGTGTTGCATGTGGATGCCGCAAAAATCGATGCCGTGAATGCGCTGGATGAAGCATTGACCATTGCCACATTGAAGCATCATGTCTCGGTAGAAGCGGGCGAGATGGTTGCAACGGTCAAGATAATCCCGTTTGCCGTGCCGGGTGCATTGGTCAAACAGGCATCACTGGCCGCTGACGCTGCGATCGGTGTTTCAGCCTATGCAGCCAAACAGGTGGCTGTTTTTTCCACATTGCTGCCGGGTTTGAAATCGTCCGTGGTCGATAAAACCCTGCGGGTCCTTGATGCGCGTCTGGCGGGTCTTGGCCCATCGCATCGCCTTTGCGATATCCGCGTGCATCATACAATCGACGATCTGGCGGAGGTGTTGCCGCGCGCCCGGGCGCTTGGCGCTGATATTGTGGTTGTTTTCGGTGCATCTGCCATCACGGACAGGCGGGATGTCATTCCTGCTGCCCTGGAGGCGGCTGGCGGCAAAGTCAGCCACCTGGGCATGCCTGTTGATCCGGGCAATCTGTTGATGCTGGGTGAAATCGACGGCCTGCCTGTCATCGGTGCGCCTGGATGTGCGCGCAGCTCCAAGGAAAACGGCTTTGACTGGGTGTTGCAGCGGCTTGTGGCCGATCTCAAGGTGACATCGGCGGACATTCGGAAGATGGGTGTCGGCGGCCTGCTGATGGAGATTGTCTCTCGGCCCCAGCCGCGTGACCCAGAGGGATCGGTTGGCAGTAATGTTGCCGCCGTGTTGCTTGCGGCAGGGCAGGGCACCCGGATGGGTGGTGGCAAGATGACGGCGCAGCTGGGCGGCAAGGCACTTGTGCGCCACGCAGCGGAAGCGATAGAGGTTGCTGGTCTTGCACCCTTCATCACCGTTGTCGGGCATGATGCCGAGCGTGTAACCGAGGCTCTCTCAGGCATCGAAACAACAGTCGTCACCAATCCAGATTATGCCAGTGGTATGGCGAGCTCGCTCAAGACCGGATTGGCGGCAGTGCCTTTGTCGGCTGCGGCCATGCTGGTCGCGCTGGGGGATATGCCCAATGTGACGCCAGGGATCATCAACCGGCTGCTTTTTGCCTTTGCCGATCATCCCCATGCCCGTGCCGTGGTACCCATTGTCGCTGGTCAACGCGGTAATCCCGTGCTGCTGGCGCGCAGCATGTTTGATGACATCGCTCAGTTGAAGGGTGATGCCGGGGCCCGTAAACTGCTTGATGATGCAAGTGATGTTATTGAGGTGCAAATGGACGATGCGGCTGTGCTGCTGGATGTGGATACACCAGAGGCTTTGGCAGCGCTTTAGGGCGTGTCGCATTGAAAGGTTGGTCCGGCTTTATTGAGCAGCAGTCCTGGTTGCGCCCGACCGCATCCAGCCACCGATGCTTTCGGCGAAAGCCAAAATGGCACCCTTGCCCTTTGACATCAGTCCTTGTGGTGACCAGTTGCCCGATAGCCTGATCTTGGACTGGATGGCAAAGGGTGGCCGGCCATCAAAGGCGATACGAAACAGTTGCTGGCGATCAGTTGCACGGAAATTCACCTGAAACTCGCCAGGCAAGGCATCCGTCACATTGTCTATGCGGTCGATGCGGCCGGGGTATGTGTGCTGGCCATCCGAGACCTGCACACCGTCCTGCGGCGCAACGCTATAGAGCCGACCGATAGGCATGTAGGCCAGCACGAACATCTCGCCCCGGTAGACCTCGACCATTGGGTCACCTGATTTCACGATCTGGCCGACATGTGGCACCTTGGGGCCAATGGTGCCTTCCAGTTGCGCAATGACCCTGCCACCATTGTAGTTGTCTTTCACCTGCCCGATGGCCCTGTCCATGTCAGCAAGCGAGGCAGACACATTGGCGCGTTCACTTGCCAGCGCCTTTAGCTCAGTGCCTAGCGAGCTTTCCTCACGGTGGGCATCATAGAATTCTTTCTGTGAGTCCTGAAGCCGTGGTGCCGTGGTGAGATTGCGTGCTGCCAGTGCCGTCATTTTCGCGCGTGTTTCATCTGCCTTCCTGCGACGCTCTACAGCATCGGGCAAAACCTTGCGGATGGTCTCGATGCGTCCGGCAACCTGTGCCTCGCGGCTGGAAACGGCGGCGCGACGCGTGCTCAGTTCGGCCAATGAATCGATGATCTCTCGCGATTGCAATGTAGCAATCACATCGCCGGGTTTGATGGTGTCACCAGGTTTGACGTGGATGCTGAGCACACGCGCAGCATAGTCCGGCGCAATGATCGTGCGCTCTTTCGTGACGATCCCCTCGGCATCAAGGAAAAACCAGTGGCCTGTAAAGGTCCAGCCCAACAGGACAAACAGACCTACAATCGACCAGAGATACAGTCTGCGCGCGAAGCTCTGCCCGCCGGTTCGCACCTGATTTCTCAGATTGTCGGGTCTTGCCCGCTTTCGGATCGCTTTGATCATGCCGCGACGTCTTGCTTGTTGATTTTACGGTAATGCCGGACGTTCCCGGCAGACCTTACGCACCGTCACCTTGGGCAAAGAATGGTAAAGGTTTTAAGAATATCGTGTGCAACCTGACAAAAATCCCCTATTTTTCATGGGATTTATTTCCATCTGATCCAGTCATTCACCTTGGGTGGTGCAAAGTTGTCATGCCGCGAGGCGGAATAGATCCATTCTTGTATATAGGTGTAAAGCCTTGCGTAGCGCATCAGATAGCCCTTGAACGGACCATAGAGAAACATGAACGGCGCAAGTCGCCAGTGTGCACTCCGCCCACTGGCAATAACACCCGCAGTGAATGTCAGGAAATCCAGCACCAGCAAGCCTGTGTAGCAAAGCAACAGAATGAAAAGCGTGAAGGAAAGACCAGCCGTGCTGATCAGCCAGACCAGATAAAACGGTGCAATGATACCGCAGATCACGTCAAACAGGATAAAGTCTATCTGATGCGGCAACTCGCTCCATCTGAAATCACGGCTGCGCGGGTTCAATGTGCGGCCATACTTGCGCAGGCGTGTCCACAAGGCATCCCGCTCCCAGCGTTGGCGCTGCTTAATAAGGTTGAACAGGTGTGTAGGGACATCCGTGTAAGCCACGGATCGCAATGCAAAGCCGATCTTGTAACCATACAACCGCAACCGGATGGTAATATCGCCGTCTTCGCCCGGACCCTGGTCCATCATGCCTACGTGCATGAACGCTTCCCGGCGGAAGGCACCAAAGGCCCCAGAAATGATGGAAAGCTGACCAATGGCATCCATGGCCGTTTTACCCAGCTGGATGGCGATGAGATACTCGATGGCTTGCAAGGATGCGGTAAGGGATTTCTCACCGTTGCGCACCAGCACAGACCCGCCTACCGCGCCCATTTTCGGATCCGCGAATGGCCGCAGGATTTCCTCAACCGCCATTCGGTCGAACGAACAGTCGCAGTCGATCACGATGACGATTTTGCCCGAGGCCAATCGCATACCCAGATTGATGGCGGAAGATTTGCCTCCGCGCACGGCGCATTCGGCTATCTTGTCAACCTTGCCCTGTCGTTGCAGGCGTTTCATGATCTTGTACGTATCATCGGTAGAGCCATCCGAAACGCAGATGATCTCGAAGTTCTGGAACGTCTGTTCCGCAAGGGACAGCACGCATTGCTCGATTGAATCAGCCTCGTTATGGCCGGGGATCAGGATAGAGACTTTCCCGACATCAGGCATTGGCCCCATCTCGCGGGTGCGTTCCCTGTGCGTGATGTAGATCGCGGGCAGGAAGGTCAGGATATAGCGCGGAAATTCCAGCAACAGCGTGAACAGGAACAGGGCCATGATGCCTGCGGGAGGAAGTCCAAGCAGGATGGCAAGGCTGTTGTTGAACCAGTCGACGATCACGGATTGAATTTCTGGCAAAGCAGGAATGAAACGATTGCATCTATTAGCCGCAAACCCGTGAAGGAACGGTTAGGGATATTTGCAGGTTTACCTCCGTCTCAGCCGCGCGGTTACCTTGTTTCAAGCAAATATTCAGGTTTCCGGATGATGGTTGTGATGAAAAAATCCATGGAGCTCCAGAATGAGCGTATCACTTTCTTCAAATACCCGCGCAGCCGTGAATGCGCTGGATGGCGGCCAGCAGAATGTCGCCATATCAGCGCTCAAGAATGCCGCCAACGCCGACAAGGCGATTGTCGCCGTGCTTGAACAATCCGTCGAGACATTGAAGGCAATTGCACCTGCGGGGCAGGGTGGCAACGTGGACAGGTTGGCGTGATAACCGGACTGCTTTTCTGCTGACACATCAAGCACGTCATTTCTAAAACGGCCTGGCACGAAAGTGCTTGGGCCTTTTCTCATGTTGGGCGTGTGTGAGAGGCCTGCACTGGAAGTTCGTTCACAACAGCGTCGTGATTTCGTCAGGCCCAAACACATGATAGCGCGCCTTCAGGTCAACCGCGAGGTTCTGTTCCAGTTCGCGGCGGATATCAGGCAATGAGACCTCTACATTCCCGGACTTCTCGTTGTTGATCAGCACGAGGAAGGTGGTTGTGGCCTCGATAATCTCCACTTCCTGCTCGAACACTTCGCGCAGGATGGAGGCATACAGCGCCAGCGCCTGATGGAAGCGTTTGTCGCCGATAGCCTTTTGCGTCGTGCGTTCTGGATCGACCTTGATCATCAGCGCCGCGCATTGCTGACCCGAATCGGCATGCTTCTTGACGAAACGCTTGAGACGGTCGCGGATACCCATCCCTTCCGCATCATCGCCCGTGTCACCATATCCACCCAACGGTGGGTCAAAGGCGGACTGGCGGCCCGTATCAGTGAGATCATACTCGTGGAACGTGCGCGTGGTGGCCATGTCAGCCGCAAAGCCATTGTCGCAGTCCAGGCACTTGAAGCCAACCTCCGCCTCGCCGGTGGTGTGGTTGCATTCATTGCAGATCACGAGAATTCCCGGTTTGTCATAATCCACCGAGAAATGCTCGCAATGGAGGCTGCACTTGGGGCAGACCAGATCACGCCCGACGCGAAAATCCCGCTCCGGCCCCTGATAACCGCAGCGCAGATGATGGATGATCGGTTCTTCCACGATATCTGCCGAGCGGCATCTGGAGCATTCCTCGCGCACCAGCAACCGTGCTGACGTGCAGGAGGGGCAGCATTGCACCTTGTCAAAGAAGGTGCGCTTCAGCAGACCCATGCGGGCCAGCGCTTCCGCGTGATGCAGCACGCCACCGATGGCGGTTTCGTCCCTGTAGGCCACGATATCCCTGATCACAGGATTTCGCTGCGCCTGCATGGCGCGGTCACGGACGGCAAGGCGCGCCAGCAGCATATGCTTTGGGTCCCGCGTGCGGTGATAAGCCTCGGGCAGTTGCTTAATGCGCATTGTCAGCGGCTTGAGCATTTCCAGCGCTTCGGTAATGCCAAGGTTATTCAGCGAGCCGATGGAGATATCAGCGCGCGCAGCGTTCATGCCCGTTACATCAATAACCGGGATGACAGCCGCTGTTGCCGCCGACATCCAGGCGCTGATGGCGTCATCGCCATCCGGCTCCGTGAGAATGATGGCATCGGGAATTTCGCCTCGCTCCACTTCTGCCACGCCCCTTGGCAGAAGATCGCGAGAGATGCCTGCGGGCAGGGCAAGAATCTTGGTCTTTGGAACAGCAAACACAGCCGGCAGATGCATGGCCGCAGGGGCCTCGACATCAACACCTATGCCTGTCGCATCGGCAATCCGCTCGGGGTTGAGCGTGGAGGCCAGCATCTCGTCGGCGGTGAAGATGGCCTGACCGTAGTTGACGGCATTTTGCGGATCGACCAGCAGCAGGATTTTGGGGCTGCCAAGCGCTTCCGCTTTCAGGAGTTGCAGGAATAGCGCTGTGGCGTTGGCGTCCTCACGCGCCGTCACCAGGATGATGTCGAACGGGTGCAGGCGAACGGCGGCGGTTGCCGGCGCAATCTCGGTCATTGCCGAAACGCTGGCGCCACGTCGCATCATCTCAAGGCACAGGGGTGCTGTGGCTGTTGCGTCTGCCGCAACAACCAGCACACGTTCTACCGCGCTTGCTGCCTGTGTGTATGCCCTGTTCATCATGGCCTTTTGGCCGCCTGTTCCCAAAGTTGACGCTTGATCAGTTTCTGGAGCGGTTTCCGCCTTCTTTCACTGATGTCGATGATTTAAGCTGTTTTAGGAGACCGGCTGGTGAACAAGGGCCTTGTGAGTGTGAAAAACGGCCTATTGCCTGTGTTGAAGGTGAACGTCTCCCTCGCAAAGAAGGTTAATTCAGAGGTTCTTCACCATCAGCAGTCCGAAACGGCACATGCCGCAGGGTAAACAGCGGGTTTCCATGAATGCGCGAATAGGGGGCTACCTCGTCAGGCATGTGCTTTTTGATACCCGTATCAATCTCTTTGTTTGAACCAGTGGCCAGCGTCACGCGTATTTCGTTGGCATATTGATGATGCATGCAAGGGTTGAAACACAGTATGACAGGCAAGATTTTGATCTATGGCGGATCCGGCGGGATAGGCTCTGCCACCGCCCAGGCATTGCATCGCAAGGGTTACTCGCTGCATCTCGTTGGCCGTGATGCTGGACGGCTGGCGGCTGTATCAGCCTCGGTTGGTGCCACGCATACCGTAGCTGATGTGGCGGATGATGCATCGTTTGCACAGGTTACAGCTGATGCAGGGGATACACTCGCGGGGTTGGTTTATGCCGTTGGCACAATCAACCTGAAACCTTTGTCGCGCTTGACGGCGGCAGATTTCGAGAAGGATTTTCGTATCAATGCGCTGGGTGCTGCACTCGCCATGCAGGCTGCCATGCCTGCGCTGAAAGCCCATGAAGGCACGGCGTCGGTTGTGCTTTTCTCAACGGTTGCTGTGTCGCAAGGGTTCACGGCGCATGCATCCGTTGCCATGGCCAAGGGGGCCGTGGAAGGTTTGACATTGGCGCTGGCAGCGGAACTTGCACCCAAGATGCGGGTTAACTGCATAGCGCCATCCCTGACGCGCACGCCACTGGCCAAGGCGCTAACCGCCAATGAGCAGATGGCAACAGCCATTGCCCAGATGCATGCCATGCAGCGTCTGGGTGAACCCGAGGACATTGCCAATCTTGCAGCATTCCTGATTTCGCAGGATTCAGGCTGGATGACCGGCCAGATCATCGGTGTCGATGGCGGCCGGTCTTCCCTCAGAACGAAAGGCTAAACCTTACTTGTTCATCATGCCGCGCACGATGCCGATTACGGCCATCATCACACCGCCACCAACACCACCACCGGCAACCGAGCTGATGATGCTGCCAATATCAAGGCCACCGCCGGCAGCGGCGCCGCCCATGATCATGGACAGTATGGTGCCACCAATGCCGCCACCAGCAATGCCGACAATCGAATTGCCAAGTGTCCCAAGGCTGTTCTGCGGCATCACCTTGCCAGCGACGTTGCCGCCGATTGCGCCCGAGCCGAGTTGAATCAGAAGTGGAAGAAGCGATTCCATAGTAGTCCCCTTTGTGTTGAGCGATCCGCAAACCTCTGGCGGCCGCTTTCCCCACAGGGGGAACGCTTGCATGGCTGCCAATGGTACGCAACCTTTCATTTAGACTAACGTCTAAGAACCACGAGTGATCCATGCCCAAGATGCGCAAGAAATCCGACCTGCCAAGCAAGCCGTGCCAGACCTGCGGCTTGCCTTTCGCATGGCGTAAAAAATGGGAAAAGGTGTGGGATGAGGTGAAATTCTGCTCGGACCGGTGCCGCGCCACATCGAAAGCAAAGCCTTCAAAAGAGCATCAATCATGACCGGCTCACTGCGGTTTGTTCTGGGCGACCAACTCACCCGCTCGCTCTCCTCCCTGCGGGGATTGGACAAGGCCAACGATGTCGTCCTGATGGTCGAGGTGCATGACGAGGCTACCTATGTGCGCCACCACAAGCAGAAAATAGCATTCCTTTTCAGTGCTATGCGACACTTCGCGGAATCACTTCGGCAAGAAGGCGTGAAGGTGGATTATGTCCGCCTGGATGATGCCGCCAACGTGGGTACTTTCTCCGGCGAGCTTGAACGCGCCATCGCGCGGCAGCAGCCCGAGGCCGTGTTCGTGACTGAGCCGGGAGAGTGGCGCGTCTGGGAGATGATGCTGGACTGGCGCGAGCGGCTCGATATCCCCGTGCATATCCGGGATGACGATCGTTTCATCTGTTCGCGGGATGAATTTGCCCGGTGGGCCGAGGATCGAAAAAGCTACCGTATGGAGTTCTTCTACAGGGAAATGCGCCGCAAGACGGGCCTGTTGATGAACGGTGACCAGCCGGAAGGCGGCGTATGGAATTACGATCAGGAGAATCGCAAAGCCTTGCCGGCAAAAACTTCCTTGCCAAAACGCACACGGTTCGAGCCCGACGCCATGACGCGTGAGGTGCTTGATCTCGTTGCGTGCCGCTTCGGGAATCACTTTGGTGATCTCGAACCTTTTGGCTGGGCTGTCACGCGCCAAGGGGCGCTGGAGGCGCTGGAGCATTTCACAGCCACTTGTCTGGACGGCTTTGGTGACTATCAGGATGCTATGAGAACCGGAGAGGATTTCCTCTATCACGGCATCATCTCGCCTTATCTGAATGCCGGGTTGCTGACAGCCCGCGAGGTGGCGGATTCAGCCGTTGCAGCTTATGAAAAAGGCCATGCGCCGCTCAATGCAGTGGAAGGCTTCGTGCGGCAGGTCATTGGATGGCGCGAGTTCGTGCGGGGCATTTACTGGACGCGCATGCCGGGTTACGCCGCCACCAACCATCTTGATGCAAAGCGCAATCTGCCTGCCTTCTTCTGGACCGGTGAGACTGACATGCACTGCCTGAGCGAATGCGTGCGCACTTCGCGGCAACATGCCTATGCCCACCACATCCAGCGTCTGATGGTAACGGGCAATTTCGCATTGCTTGCAGGCATTGCACCTGAACAGATCGAGGAATGGTACCTCGTCGTTTATGCCGATGCCTATGAGTGGGTGGAGCTGCCCAATGTGCATGGAATGGTACTGCATGCCGATGGTGGCGTGCTTGGATCCAAGCCCTATGCGGCGTCGGGCGCCTACATCGACCGCATGTCAGACTATTGCCGCACTTGCGCATACGATCCCAAGATCAAGACCGGACCCGATGCCTGCCCGTTCAACTACCTCTACTGGAACTTCCTGATCAGAAACGAGAGCAAGTTGGCCAAGAACCCGCGCATGGCGATGCCCTATCGCACATTGTCCAAGATGACGGACGTACGCAAAGCCGAGATCGTGACTGAATCAGCCATGTTTCTGAATAGTCTGGAAAGTTGGAAGGGGTGATTTCTGTTGTCATTGCCGCTCGCCTCCAGCGTCGGGAGTGACAATCAAGATTTTATCCCAACCCTCATATCTTGTAATCCCGGGCCTGACGCCGCAAGGTATCTTCTGATTGTTCTAGGGCGTGTCGTCAGTTAGGAACAAATGGCGGATGAGATCGAAATGGATTGACTGGAAAGATAAAAGACGCGCCGATAGCCGCGCTATCGGAAAGTTTTTTGTCTTTTCAGTCAGTGCATTTCCATCTCACCGCTGGTTGAAAGCTCTTTTTCAG
>JANMLW010000098.1:0-4129 GCA_031372765.1 Hyphomicrobiales bacterium | reverse complement strand
AGCTTGCCCTGCTCCATGGTCGGAGAAAGTGCCGGCATCAAAACATCAACAGCCATTGAATTTTACCCTGAAACTTTAATGTCTTACTTGAGGATGTCGGTGTAAAGCTCGGAAGCATCCGGCTCCGGATCAGTCGTGGCGTAATCAGCAGCCTCGTTGACGATGGCGCGGATTTCAGCATCGATCTTTTTCAGATCATCCTCGGAAGCCCATTTGTTCTCGATCAGACGGTCCCGCACATTCTCGATCGGATCGTGGTCCGAACGCATCTTGTCCACTTCATCCTTCGAGCGATATTTCGCCGGATCGGACATCGAGTGCCCCCGGTAGCGATAGGTCTGCATTTCCAGGATATACGGCCCCTGCCCCGTGCGGGCATGCTCGATGGCACGGCGGCCAGCCTCGCGCACCGCATGGATGTCCATGCCGTCCACCTGTTCGCCGGGAATATTGAAGGAAATGCCACGGCGGGAGAAATCCGTCTGGGCTGAGGCGCGGCTTACGGCGGTGCCCATGGCGTAGCGGTTGTTCTCGATGATGAAGACAACAGGCAATTTCCACAACTCCGCCATATTGAAGCTCTCGTAGACCTGCCCCTGATTGGCGGCGCCATCACCGAAATAGGCCATCGAAACCGTACCGTCGTTGCGATACTTGTTGGCAAAGGCGAGGCCTGCACCCAGCGCCACCTGCGCTCCCACAATGCCGTGGCCACCGTAAAAATTCTTCTCTTTCGAGAACATGTGCATGGAGCCGCCCTTGCCTTTGGACAGGCCACCGCGACGCCCGGTCAGTTCTGCCATCACGCCCTTGGGGTCCATGCCGCAGGCCAGCATGTGGCCGTGGTCGCGGTATCCGGTAATCACCTGATCGCCTGGCAGTGCAGCCATCATCATGCCGACAACAACGGCTTCCTGCCCGATGTAGAGATGGCAGAACCCGCCGATCAGGCCCATGCCATAGAGCTGGCCGGACTTTTCCTCAAAGCGGCGGATGGCCAACATCTCGCGGTAGGCATGCAGTTCATCCTCCCGCGAAAAAGCCGCTGGCACATTGGCAGCGGCTTTGGCAGTCCCGGACTTTGCTACAGATTTTACCGCGGCTTTGACAAGCGCCATATCGGCGGCTTTCCCAGTGTTGTGCAGCGTGGCTGTGGCCATGGCGTTCCCCTAAAATCACTTTTTGCAGTCAGTATTTGCAAGTACAATAACGTGCATCCTCTGATTGACCAGTGGCACGAAAGCGCGCTCAATATGCGTTTTATACATAGGTGCAGCGCAACATATGCGTTTGCAGCGCAGCAAAACACATAATGGATCGGGTCAGTCAATGGAATGATCAGCGAGCACAACTGGCTCAGGGCAGGATAACGATCACATCATTCTTGTGCGCTGCATTGAGCAAGACACGGGCGCGTTCTTCCAGCAGATCACGGTCCAGATTATCAGCCCGCAGCAACGCAACACGGCGTTCCCAGTCAGAACGCTCCCCTTTTACCTGGCGGGTTTCTTCCTCAAGCGCATAAATCTTTATCTTGTAACCAGCCTTGGCGTGAAGGCCACGATCGCCATGGTGTGCATGCCAGGCGAAATAGCCGACAGCGGCCCCTGAGAGGGCATAAAACCCCAAGGCGAGCACGATATTCTGGAATCGCCTGCGCGTGACCATGGATCAGACTCAACACGAGCACGGTAAAGGGGTGATTAATGCCGACGACTGAGCCGATGGCTTTTGTCGAAATATCTATTCCACCGCCACCAATGCGGCTGCTACACGGCGTTTCTCTGCAAGCAGCACATTAAAAGTGCTGGCGGCAGAAGCTGTTGTCATCATACCCACGCTGATTGCGGCATCGCGAAAGCGCCAGCGAAGGGACTGTGGCATTGGCAAGGGCATGTTGCCCGTGCCCACAAGAAGGATATCAATGCTGTCGGCTTGTGCAAAAAACGCGTCATACAGCGCATCTACGTGTAAAAAAGGCAATGGAGGAGTCCAGATGTGCACGCCATCGGGCAACAACAGGATGGAACCCTTGTGGCTGATCTCGGCGAACCGGAAGCCACCATTACCAAAGCCAGCGATAGCATGCTGTCCGGGCAAAAAACCATCGTGAAGACGTCCGACCGCCATATCAGGCCTTGCTTGTGACTTCCTTGCCGGTTCCCGTCATATCCCCGCCGGTCATGGCACGACCATCACCGAATTTGAGGCCGAGATAGATCATGATAGGTGCTGCGATGAATATGGATGAATAGGTGCCGACGATCACGCCAAACAACATCGAATAGGCAAAGCTCTCGATTGCCGCTCCACCAAAAATCGACAGGGCAATGAGCGCAAGAATTGTCGTGACCGAGGTAATGACTGTCCGTGTCAACGTGGAGTTGATGGAAAGATCGAGCAACTCTTCCAGAGGCATCTTCTTGTACTTTCGGAGCAATTCACGCACCCGGTCATAAACCACAACCGTATCATTCAGCGAATAACCGATGATCGTCAGGATTGCGGCAATTGATGTCATGTCAAACTGCAACTGCATGAAGGCGAAGAAGCCGACCGTCAGCACGATGTCGTGCAATGTGGCGATAACAGCGCCAAGCGCGAACTGCCATTCAAAGCGGAACCAGAGATAGATGCCGATGGCGAAGATGGCGACAATGACGCCGATTGTGCCGTTCTGCACCAGCTCAGCCGCAACACGTGGGCCAACCGCTTCCACACGGCGAAACTCATACCCGGCTTCAAATGTATCGCGGAATTTCTTGACCACAGTCTGCTGAGCCGCTTCTCCACCCGATTGTAGCGCCACGCGCACCAGCACTTCCTGAGGGCTGCCAAAATTTTGCAGTTCAACTTCACCAAAGCCGAAAGCGCCGGACTTCTGACGCAGGTCCGCCAGATCAGCCACGCCCTGCTTGGCTTTCAACTCGATCAGAGTACCGCCCTTGAAATCAATACCAACATTCATGCCGACCAGAAGAAAAAGCACGACGGAGGCAATGGAAAGCAAGGCCGAAAACGGAAAACTGATCCGTCTGAAACTCATGAAAGGGAACTTGGTGTTATCTGGAACGATACGAAGCAGGCGCATGGACTGATCTCTTCTCTGCTTCAGATGCTCACTGATTTCGGCTTGGCATAGCGATACCACGTCGCAACCATAAGCCTTGTCAGGGTAAAGGCCGTGAAGACCGTTGTGATGATGCCGACACAAAGCGTCACCGCAAAGCCCTTCACGGGACCCGCACCAACGAAGAAAAGGATGGCGCCAGCGATGAACGTCGTGAAGTTGGCATCCACAATTGTGGCGAGTGCGCGTGTAAACCCGGCATCCAGTGACGAGACAACCGAGCGACCCAGGCGCGCTTCCTCGCGGATTCGTTCATAAATCAACACGTTTGAATCAATGGCCATGCCAACGGTCAATACAATGCCCGCAATGCCAGGCAAGGTCAGCGTCGTTCCGATCAGCGACATGAAACCGAAGATGAGACCAACGTTAACTCCAACGGCAATAAGCGCGATAATTCCCAAAAAGCCATAAGTAGCGAGCGTGAAGGCCATAATGAGGGCCAGTGCCACCCAGGATGCCAGCTTGGCGGCCTCGATTGAATCCTGGCCAAGGCCTGCACCAACCGTGCGCTCCTCGACGATTGTCATCTTGGCAGGCAAAGCACCTGCACGCAGCAGCGTCGACAGATCATTGGCCGCCTGAATGGTGAAGCGGCCCGAGATCTGACCGGAACCACCGGTAATGGGGGAAATGATGCGTGGCGCAGAGATGACCTCGTTGTCGAGAACAATGGCGAATGGCTTGCCGACATTGTCTGTGGTCACGCGGCCAAAGACCTGTGCAGCCTTCACGTTGAAGCGGAAATTGACGACAGGCTCGCCGTTGCGGCTGTCAAAGCCCGGTTCAGCGGAAATAAGGTCTTCGCCTTGAACCATCACACGGCGTTCGACCGAAATAGTGCACCCCGGGTTTTCCTTGTCTCTCATGTCTTCGACATCAGAGGGATTGGCACCGGGCTCGGCTACCAGACGGAACTCCAGCTTGGCTGTTGTTCCGAGACGAGTTTTTAAGCTTTGAGGGTCTTGCAATCCAGGGACTTGAACTAAAATGCGATCT
>JANMLW010000049.1:0-3486 GCA_031372765.1 Hyphomicrobiales bacterium | reverse complement strand
CTGAAACAGAAAGGGATCAAAGCCTATGATCCAGATGCAGACAAATTTGGACGTTGCAGATAACTCCGGCGCCCGTCGTGTTATGTGTATCAAGGTGCTTGGCGGCTCCAAAAGGAAGTACGCTGGCGTCGGTGATATAATCGTCGTTTCAATCAAGGAAGCCATTCCACGCGGTCGCGTGAAGAAGGGCGACGTCATGAAGGCGATCGTTGTCCGCACCGCGAAGGATATCCGTCGTGTTGATGGTTCCGTTATCCGCTTTGACAGCAATGCCGCTGTGCTGATCAACAATCAGAAAGAGCCGGTTGGCACGCGCATTTTTGGCCCAGTGCCCCGCGAGTTGCGCGCAAAGAATCACATGAAGATCATCTCACTGGCTCCAGAGGTACTCTGATGGCTGCAAAAATTAAAAAAGGCGACAAGGTCGTCGTTCTGACAGGCCGTGACAAGGGCAAATCCGGAGAAGTTCTGGAGGTGCGTCCCGTTGAGGGTCGTGCGCTCGTGCGCGGTGTCAACCTTGTCAAGAAACACCAGAAGCAAACACAGGCCCAGGCTGGTGGAATCATCACCAAGGAAGCCGCTATCCAGTTGAGCAATCTTGCCGTTGCTGATCCAAAGGATGGCAAAGCGACCCGCATCGGCTTCAAAATACTCGATGACGGACGCAAGGTCCGTTTCGCCAAGCGCTCGGGAGATCTGATCGATGCTTGATCTCAAGACATATGAGCCACGTCTCAAGAAGCACTACGCTGAAGTTGTTCGTCCCCAGATGGTAGAGCAGTTTGGCTACAAGAACATCATGGAAGTTCCTGTTGTGACCAAGATCGTCCTTAACATGGGCATCGGTGAAGCGGTCAACGACTCGAAGAAGACGACGGTTGCTGCTGCTGATCTCGCTTTGATTGCCGGTCAGAAGCCGACACTTACACGGGCTCGCATGGCGATATCGAACTTCAAATTGCGCGAGAACCTGGCCATTGGTGCCAAAGTGACATTGCGCAAGACGCGCATGTATGAATTCATGGATCGTCTCGTGACTGTGGCCCTGCCACGTGTACGCGACTTCCGTGGCCTGAGTGGGAAGAGCTTTGACGGTCGTGGCAACTTTGCCATGGGTATCAAGGAGCATCTTATTTTCCCAGAGATATCATACGACAAGATCGACTCGATCCTGGGTATGGATATTATCGTCTGCACCAACGCCAAATCTGATGATGAAGCGCGGGCGCTCCTGAAACTGTTCAACTTCCCGTTCCGGCAGTGAGCCGAGACTGCAACGTCTAAGCTCAAACGCGGACACCTGGAGGATATGATCCTATGGCCAAAAAGGGCATGATCGAAAAAAACAACCGTCGCATGAAGTTGGTTGGCAGCAGTGCCGCCAGACGTGCCCGGTTGAAAGCGGTCATCATGAATAAGGAAGCAAGCCTGGAAGACCGGTTTGCTGCTACCTTGAAACTTGCACAGCTTCCCCGTGATGGGTCTGCTGTTCGCATCAAGAACCGTTGCGAAGTCTCGGGTCGTCCCCGCGGCTACTATCGCAAGCTGAAAATGTCGCGTATCGCGATGCGTGACCTTGGAAACAGCGGGCTTGTTCCCGGTCTGACCAAGTCAAGCTGGTAAGGAGGGTCAATCCATGTCCATGACAGATCCCCTTGGCGATATGCTCACATGCATCCGCAATGCCCAGATGCGCAAGAAGTCAAAAGTCTCCACACCTGGTTCAAACTTGCGTGGTCGCGTTCTTGATGTACTCAAGAGCGAAGGCTATATCCGCGATTATTCCGTTACCGAGTTTGGTAACGGGCGCACGGATTTTGACATTGAACTCAAGTACTTCGACGGTCAGCCCGTGATCAAGATGATCGAGCGTGTCTCGAAACCCGGCCGTCGCGTTTACGTTTCTGTCGATAATATGCCCCGTGTTGCCAATGGTCTCGGCGTTACGATCGTATCCACACCCATGGGTGTGATGGCCGATCATGCTGCTCGCGAGAACAATGTTGGCGGCGAAGTTCTCTGTAAAGTATTCTGATCGAGAGGAGATCAACCATGTCCCGTCTCGGAAAGAAACCCGTTGAGATACCCGCAGGCTGTCAGGTTCGCCTGGAGGGCACTGCTATCATTGCCAAGGGTGGCAAGGGCGAACTCAGGTTCGGTGGTTCTGAGGATGTAGAAGTGAAGATCGAGGGCAACCTGATCAGCTTCTCACCGAGGAACGAGAGCAAGCACGCACGCGCCATGTGGGGTACAACCCGCGCTCAGGTGCAGAATATCGTTACTGGTTCGACAGCCGGATTTGAGCGCAAGCTCGAAATTACCGGTGTTGGCTACAAGGCTGCTGTTGCCGGCAAGGTGCTTCAGCTATCGCTCGGTTACAGCCACGAAGTGAACTATTCCATCCCGGAAGGTATCACTGTCGTTACCCCAAAACCGACGGAAATTACCATTACCGGTAATGATCGTCAGCGGGTTGGTCAGGTTGCTGCCGAAATTCGGGCCTATCGCGGCCCCGAGCCTTACAAGGGCAAGGGTGTCAAGTATCAAGGCGAATTCATCTTCCGCAAGGAAGGCAAGAAG
This sequence comes from Hyphomicrobiales bacterium, assembly GCA_031372765.1. Lineage (GTDB taxonomy): Bacteria > Pseudomonadota > Alphaproteobacteria > Rhizobiales > Beijerinckiaceae > JADCCX01. The sequence goes on along the minus strand of JANMLW010000049.1, from coordinate 906 downwards.
AAGTAAGAGGCGGTCATGTCGAAGAACGCTATTGCCCTGGCGCGCCGTACGGCTCGCACCCGTCGCGAACTCAAGGCTGTTGCCTATGGTCGCCCGCGTTTGTCTGTCTTCCGTTCCGCGAAGCAGATATATGCACAGATCATTGATGATGCGACGGGCCATACATTGGCTGCCGCGTCTTCAGTTGAAAAAGAGATCAAGGCTAGTCTCAAGACGGGGTCTGATGTGACTGCCGCCAAGGAGATTGGCAAGATTGCCGCTGAGCGTGCCCTTAAAGCAGGCGTCAAGCAGGTGGTTTTTGATCGTGGTCCTTATATCTATCATGGTCGTGTCAAGGCTTTGGCCGAAGGTGCGCGTGAAGCTGGTCTGGACTTCTGATATTCTGTGAACCATCGGATATTCCGGCGGTTTTTCATTCAGCGAGCGGGGTTCCGTCCCGCGTCAGTGTAGGAGAAACGGAATGGCGAAAGAGCCCCGTGAAGGTGGTCGCGGTCGCAACCGCGATGAGCGTGAAGAGCGCGACAACGAGTTTGTGGATCGTCTGGTTCATATCAACCGCGTTGCCAAGACGGTAAAGGGCGGTCGCCGTATGGCGTTTGCGGCCCTCGTTATCGTTGGTGACCAGAAGGGTCGCGTTGGCTTCGGTCACGGCAAGGCCCGCGAAGTTCCAGAAGCCATTCGCAAGGCGACAGATTCTGCCAAGCGTGCGCTTATTCGCGTTCCATTGCGTGAAGGCCGGACATTACATCATGACGTTGCGGGCCGCCACGGCGCTGGCAAGGTTATTCTGCGTGCCGCACCGGCCGGTACCGGCGTCATCGCAGGTGGCCCAATGCGTGCAGTGTTCGAATCGCTTGGCATGCAGGACGTTGTTGCCAAGTCGCTCGGTTCTTCCAATCCTTACAA
>JANMLW010000025.1:0-12159 GCA_031372765.1 Hyphomicrobiales bacterium | reverse complement strand
TGGTTGCGCAATCCAACGAAGAGAGTTTTCAACCATGACTGCCATTGCCTATGTGAACGGAGCCTTCGTGCCGCAATCCGAAGCCAAAATTTCCATCATGGATCGTGGTTTTCTCTTCGCGGACGGCATTTACGAGGTATCGGCAGTCATTGATGGCAAGCTGGTTGACAGTGACCTGCATCTGGCGCGGCTTGAACGCTCCGTGGGCGAGATCAATCTGCCACTGCCGGAGGCAGCTTCCCGCATAGCCAGCCTGATGCGTGAGTTGGTTGCCATGAATGCCATGAAGGAAGGTCTGGTCTATCTTCAGGTGACACGCGGCGCGGAGGAAAGCCGCAATTTCGCTTTTCCCAAGATGACGAAGCCATCGCTGGTGATGTTCTGCGAGTTCAAGAACTATGTGGATACGCCGCAGGCCAAAACCGGCATTCGCGTCAAGACAGTGGAAGATATCCGTTGGGCGCGGCGTGACATCAAGAGTGTTGCCTTGCTGGCGCAGGTGCTGGCAAAGCAGGCGGCAGCAGCTGAAAACTGTCAGGAGGCCTGGATGCATGAGGACGGTGTGGTAACCGAAGGCGGATCATCGACAGCCTATATCGTGGTGGGTGAAGGGACTGATGCGAAAATCATCACCCGCGAAAACAGCCGCAAGATCCTGCCGGGCTGTACGCGCCACGCTTTGCTCGATCTACTGGCCGAAACCGGCATGCCGATTGAAGAAAGGGCCTTCACGGTTGAAGAAGCCTACAATGCCAGTGAGGCTTTCATCACCTCAGCCACCAGCTTCGTAATGCCGGTTACCGAAATCGACGACCGCAAGATCGGAGGCGGTCAGGTCGGGCCAGTGGCAAGGCGGTTCCGCGAGTTGTATATCGCGCATGCGCGGAAGCAGTGAGTGGTAAAAATTCAATCCTGCCAATCAGCCGACCACTCTTCCCTGACTCACCCTCTCACTCCGCCGGATGCACCGCTCCACCGCCAACAGCTTGCTCACGTTCCTGCTTCTCAAGTTCCTCTGCGATGAAGTTCCTTGGTTTGGTGAAGCCGCCAATCAGCAGATAAAGCGAAGGCACGATGAACAGCGTGAAGATGGTGGAGAGTGACACGCCGCCCACAATGACTGTGCCGATGGCCTGACGGGACTCAGCGCCCGCGCCCGTCGAGATCATCAAAGGCACTGCACCCAGAACCGTAGCGATCGACGTCATGAGAATGGGACGCAGGCGTGTGACCGATGCTTCCAACACGGCTTCACGCAAGGGTTTGCCTTCCTCACGCAGCTGGTTTGTGAACTCCACAATCAGGATGCCGTTCTTGGTCATGATGCCGATCAGCAGGATCATGCCGATCTGGCTGTAGACATTGAGTGTCTGGCCCGTCATGAGGAGCGCAGCCAAACCGCCGGTAAGTGCCAGCGGTACCGCCAGCATGATCGTGATAGGCGCAACCCAGCTCTCAAACTGGGCGGCAAGCACAAGGAACACAACGAGCAGCGCCACGCCAAAGGTGACGTAGATCGAGCTTGAGGTCTGCTTGAACTCCTTGGATTGGCCGTTGTAACCAATCTTGACATCAGGCGGCAGGACATCCTTGGCTGCCTGCTCCAACACGGCAAGAGCCTCACCCAGCGAAACGCCCGGTGCGGGCGTACCCTGAATGGTGATGGAGCGGATACGATCCAGACGGTTGAGGCCCTGGGGACCTGCCACTTCTGTCAGCGATACAAAGTTCGACAATGGCACCATTTCGCTGTTTGCACCAAAATTACCGACAGTTGTGCCTGATCCTGTGCGCACAAAGACGTTTTTCAGGTCAGAGGGGCCGCTTCGGTCTTCCGCTCGGGCCTGCATGATAATGGCATATTCCACACCACGATCTACATACTGCGACACCTCGCGTTCCCCGAACATCAGTTCCAGGGTTCGCCCGATAGCATCGACCGAAACGCCAAGATCCGCCGCACGGGCACGGTCGATCTTGACTCGCAGGTCAGGCTGCGATTCGCGGAAATCACTATCGAGATTGACGATCTTGCCAGTCTGCTGGGCACGCTGGATCAAAAGATCGCGCCAGCCCTTGATGGTGGCATAGTCAGGCCCGCCGAGCACGAACTGCACCGGTTGGTTGGTGGCGCCACGCTGTCCGAGTGAGGGCGGATTGACAGCAAAGACGCGTGCCCCCGTGACAGCCTGCAAGCGTCCCAGCAATTCACGCTGCACCTGCACCTGGCCAACACTGCGCTCATCCCATGGCTTGAGACGTACAATCAACAGTCCAGCATTCACAGGTGCGGGACGCTGGAAGCCGGGTGCGACAATCGACAGGGTTGAAGCAACGATGCCCCTGTCCTGATAGCCCTTCAGGATGGCCTCGACCTCTTTCACCCTATCTCGCGTGTAGGCAAGGCTCGAGCCCTCTGGCGCGGTTATTGGCACAAAAATCGTCGAGCGATCTTCTGTCGGGGCAAACTCCTTCTGGATATTGGTGAAGAAGCCATAGGCCATGAAGCTGATCAATGCACCGATTGCCAGTACGACAATGGGCGCAGCCAATGCAGCTTTCAGCATGCCGCGATAGCCTGCGTTCATGCCCGTAAACACTGGCTCGCTCAGACGATGGATCATGCCATGATTGGCTGACAGCATCTTGGAGCACATCATGGGTGTCAGGGTGCGTGCCACCAATCCGGAGAACCCGATAGCCGCCGCCAGCGTGATGCCGAACTCGCGGAAGAGCTTGCCAGTCTGGCCGTCCATGAATGCGATGGGCAGGAAAACGGACATAAGGGTTATGGTGGTTGCAATAACCGCAAAGGCGATTTCGCGTGCGCCAACCGATGAAGCGAGCAAGGGCTTCTCACCCTCCTCAATGCGACGGTGGATGTTCTCCACCTCAACGATCGCGTCATCAACCACAATGCCGATTGCCAGCACAATCGCCAGCAATGTCAGCGTGTTGATGGAAAACCCGAATGCCCACAGAACCATGAAAGTGGGAATGACCGAAAAGGGAATGGCAACCACGGCAACCAGCGTTGAGCGCCAGTCCCGCAGGAAGATGAGGATAACGAGGACAACCAGCGCTACGCCTTCAATCAGCGTTTTCAGGACACCGTTGATGGATGCACGAATGAATATGCCTTCGTTGTAGAGAACCTCCATCTGCATGCCGCTCGGCAACGATGGCTTAAGAAGCTCCAGTTCCTTCAGAACACCCTCGGCAACGGAGAGTGTATTGGCAGTGCCCTGGCGTATAATGCCCACACCACGGCCCGTGCGACCCTGGCTGCTAAATTCGACGATGTCATCCTGAGCGCCAATCTCGACGCGTGCAACCTCACCAAGACGGATTGGATAGCCGTTGCGGCTACTGACCACGAGTGCTTCAAACTCCTCACGGCTGGAAATACGGCTTTCGAGCTTGATGGTTGCCTCGCGCTGTTGAGACGTGAGAATGCCGCTGGGCAATTCGACGTTCTGGCGCTTGATGGCCGTCTCCACATCGAGCGCGGTCAGGCCGCGTGCTGCAAGAGCCGAGCGATCAAGATACACCCGCATGGAATAGCGACGCTCGCCATTGATAGTGGCGTTGGCAACACCCGGAACGGTTGACAAGCGATCAATGACATTGCGACGCAGATAGTCCGTGATTTCAAGCGGTGACATCTCGGACGACGTCACACCAACCCACATCATGGAAAAGGCGTTTGCGTCCACACGTTGCACAACGGGGGTTTGCACACCTTCGGGCAGGCGGGAAAGAATGCGCCCCACACGGTCACGCACATCAGCGGCAGCAGCATCAGGATCACGACCAACATTGAACTCGATTGAAACCGATGAACGGCCGTTTTGGCTCTGCGACGAAATCTGCTTGATGCCCTCGATGCCGGCGATGGCCCCTTCCACAATCTCGGTAATGCGGTTCTCGATCACCTCGTTCGCAGCCCCCCGATAAACCGTATTGACGGAGACGATAGGGGGATCAATGGCGGGGTACTCACGCACGGGAAGGCCCATAAGGGCTGCCAATCCGCCAACAATCAGCAACAGGCTGAGCACAGTCGCGAAAACCGGGCGCTGAATGGAAACATCCGAGAGTTGCATGATTCCCTCTTCTTACTGGCGTTGTGCAGGAGCCTGAGCGCCTGTAGTCGGTGAAGATGATGGTGAGGCTAGCGCAGTGCCTACAGTGGACGTTGATGCTGCGGGTACACCTGATTGCTGGGGTGGTCGCTGCCCTCCGCCCTGTGGCGGACCGGAAGGTGCCGAACCTAACGGCCGCGCATTGACTGTCAGGCCACCGCGAACGCGCTGCAAGCCACGCACCACGACCTGCTCGCCAAGTGCCAGCCCTTCAGTGATTTCAACCTTGCCATCCTCGCGCTGACCAATCTTAACCACGCGCCGCTCAACCTTGTTGTCCTTTACGGCAAAGGCGATCTGAAGCGGGCCTTCACCCACAAGCGCCTCTTCAGGAACCAGAAGGGCGTTTTCACGTTTGGTAACTTCGAGCCAGGCGTTCATGAACATGCCGGGTCGAAGTGCCAGATCCGCATTGTCGACAATGGCAGTCAATTTGACACTGCGCGTGATGACATCAATGCGCGTATCAATCACAGCCACAATGCCGTCAAACTTGCGCGTACCGAAAGCCGACGACGAGGCCTTTATGGAGGCGCCAGTCTTGATCCGTGCCAGCAGGTTTTCCGGAATCTGGAAATCCAGCCTTACCCTGGAAATATCATCCAGCGTGGTGATACTGGTCTTTGAGTCGAGATATGTACCGACACTCACCTGCCGGATGCCGACGCGCCCGCCAAAAGGCGCACGGATCACCACGTCATTCATGCGGGCCTGCGAAGCACGCTCCCTCGCCAATGCGCTCTGGATGGCGCTGTCGCTGGTTTTCACCTGCGCTGTCAGATCATCCACAAGTGCTTCTGTGCCAGCACCGGAACGGCGCAATTGCTGGGCGCGGTCCAGCTTGGTGCGCAACTCGTTTCTCTTGGCCTCTTCCTGCGTGATGGTAGCCTTGGCGGCTTCAAGATCAGCCTTGCGCTCTGCGCTGTCGATGCGAACGAGTTCCTGACCGATCTTGACGGTTGAACCTTCCTCAAACGATATGGCCTCGATGATGCCGTTGACCTTGGCGTTTATGACTACAGACTCGAAAGCGCGGGTGCTGCCAACAGCTTCAGCGATCTCGGTAATGACACCAGCCACAACCGGCAAAACCTCCACAGCCGGAGCTTGACCGCCCGGTCCACCCGGACGCCCTGCACCACCGCCTGAAGGACCACCGCTTGAAGGACCACCGCTTGATGGAGCACCTGCAGACTGTTGTGGCTGTGCCGATTTTGGCAACAGTGGCTGGATAGCGGCCAGCACAGGCTCAGGCAGATATCCCTGCACAACGGGCCAATTCTGGGAGGTGAAATAAGCTCCCAACCCGAGCGCCCCGGCAACCGCTAACTGTCCATACCAACGCATACGTGTATCCTTTTCCCTGTCGGGAATAATTTCAATTGTTCTAGCTGGTTCATATGACGTGTCGAGTGCCATATGTTAGGACAACATTAAAATCTGTTCACATTAGGTTTACGGTAATGGCTGACAAGCAGATCAGAATGCCGATACGTCAACGGTGAAAGCAAACATCATGCCTACGGCTCTGTCCGCTTTTCTGATGGCTCTTGAGGCCAGACCAAACGGTATCCAGCAAACCGCCGCACTTGTGAGCATCGAAGGCGTTACGGGATCAACTCCGCGTGATGCTGGAGCACGTATGATTGTCACGCCGGACGCGGTGGCAGGCACAATCGGTGGAGGGCGGCTGGAATGGGACGCCATCGCAACAGCGCGGGCCTTGTTGCAGGGCGATACTGCGGTGCAAACAATGGATATTGCGCTTGGTCCCGCCATCGGCCAGTGCTGCGGTGGCCGTGTGACACTGCGCATCGAACGCATGACAAGCACGCTGATTCAATTTCTTATCTCTTCAGAACAAAGCGTCCAACACGCCACCATTTTCATTTACGGCGCGGGTCATGTTGGTCGTGCGCTGGCAACTGCGCTCGCACCATTGCCGTTTACTGTATCCCTGGTGGACAGCCGAAGCGAGGAACTGGCGCATTTTCGCGCACATGGTGTCACGCTTCTGCACACTGACAAGCCACTCTCTGTTGCCGAAAATGCAGGCGATGGCTCTGCTCATGTCATCATGACCCACAGCCACGCTATCGACAGCCTGATTGCCGCTGCGGTGCTGGAACAGGACCGCTTTGGCTATCTCGGCATCATCGGCTCACGCACCAAGCGCAACAGCTTCCGCAAGGCGTTCCGCGAGATCGGCATTCCTGCGGATCGCATCGCCCGTGTTGTCTGCCCCATCGGTGGTATGGGCGTAAAGGACAAGCGTCCGGAGGTGATTGCGGCACTGGTGGCGGCAGAGATCGTAGTTGCGATGCTGGGGTGAATTGGTGGGTGATGAAGGATTCGAACCTTCGACCTGGAGATTAAGAGTCTCTCGCTCTACCAACTGAGCTAATCACCCAACACTCAAAAACAGAAGCTCTGCTTTTAAAAGGCATCAACGGGCAAAACGCCCACAACCAGAGGAGCGGGTATCACCGGCAAGCCATGATGTCCAGTTTAAAAATGCACTCTTCAGCGACGGACCACAGAGCGTTTTGGTGGAGTTACTGGTGTCAACTTCTGTAGTTTGACTTCTACAGGATTGGGAAAATGCTCCAGAGTCGCACCTGTTATCGCATCAGTGCCAATGCCAATAACACCGCCTATCAGTACATTGCCAGCAAGTCCAACAACGCCTTCCCCTGCCAAGCGTGTCCTGATCTCAACGGTCTCGCTCTTGTATCCCGGCAAACTGATGATTACCGAGAACTCATCCTTGCGAGGTACGGTAAATGTGCAGGGCGTAACACAGGTTTGGTTGAGAGATGTGCGAACATCCGCACCTGAAGGTTCAGACAAAATCTGAACCTTGTTTGTTGTACCGCGCGTTACCGTTGCACAGGCTGCAAGTAATACAACAGTAGCGCAACCCAGCGCCCAATTTCGAATTTTCATTTTGCCACACAGTCTTCTTTCAGCTGTGTTTGGCCTGTGAGATAAAAAAAATCAATAAGGATCAATTTTATTCTTCATTTTACGGTCAACTCAACCACCACCGGGCAATGATCGGATGCCTTGGGCCTGTCCCATCCCACGCGGGGATAGCGGGGGCCGGTGTACCGTGCTGCCCGATAGGGCTGACCACTGCGCACAAGAGCAGGCTTCATTGCAGAATTTTGCGCGGCCACACCGGGCGAGACGATGATATGGTCAAGCTGTGAATAGACATCGTCACGGCCGAAATAGCTGGTCCAGCGATCCAGCGGATCGGCAATCCTCTGATTGACGTCGACACCAAAAGGCTGCGGCCCATCCAGCAAGTCTGAAAGTGCACTTCTGGCCGGCAGTCCGGAGACCAGATCAGGCATGATGGTTGAACCATCCACCTCAGTGAAATCATTGAGATCTCCGCATATAGCCCAATTTGCGCTGGCGAAGGCAGCGCCAAAGCGTGTGCGGATGATATGCATCACCGCCAGCACCTCGGCGCGGCGCATGGCATGGGTCAGTTCCCGGTAGGGCGGATTGGCCTTGAGATGACAGATGAAAAGCGTGAAAGGCACGCCGCTAACATCCACCAGCACTTCGAGACAGTCACGCCTGAAAATACGGTCTGCCGGGGACGGACGCGGATAGCCCTTGGCACGTGTCCGGTCTTCCCATTCATGGGTAAGAATTTTTTCAACCTTGTCATTCCAGCTGCCAGCAACATCTGCAAATGTGAGATGCGCATGGGAGGTGACGGCGACCACCGGCAATTTTGACAGGAATCCGACATTGATGCCGCGCCCGTCATTGCCATCCACGACGCGGTAGGCGCGGTAGAAGTGCTTGCCTTCGGCTTCATTGCGTACCGACTCCAGTTGGTTGCGCAGCCATTTGGGGCCGTTTTCGCCCTTTTGTGCCGCCTCGGCATTGAGGCGCGGCAACACCATCTTGATGTCCTTTGCCACGCGGGCGTTCAGCGTGCGGTGAAGATACTCATCGCGTAAAAGACGCAGGGAGTCTTCGATCTCAACTTCCTGCAAGCAGATGAAATCAGCCTCGGTGTCGATGATGGCCTGCGCCGACAGTTGCCGTTCATCATCGGAAAGGGCGGCCTCGACAGTGCGGCGCACACCGCGCGCCTCAGCCAGATCATCAAACACGAACATGCCAAAGCGCCGGTCAGACGCGCGGCCTTCCTGCACTTCCGGCGGACGCGAAAAGAGATTTTCGACATTGAACGTGGCAAGGCGAAAGCTGGGCATGGAAATGACTCCGGCAAGGACTGATGTGTTGTAGCAACTCAATGCATCTTGACCAGCCAGTATGAAGGTTTTTGAATTGACGCAAAGCGGTGCTAGTTTCTGACTTGCAAAAGGATGCAGACATGAATCGCTACACATCGACATTGGCAGCAGTAATTTTTCTGACCGGCGTATCCCATGCGCATGCGCAGCAGATACATTATCTCGGCATTGCTGCCAGTGACCGGGAAACTGTCTTCAACACAGAGGTTTCTGGCGCTGGCGCAACCGTTGCCAGCACATGGGCTCTTGCGAGCAGCCAGACTGTCACTTCCTCGTTCTTCAGCAAGGTGACCTATTCCCGGATTGTAGAAGCCATCCGCACGGCAGGCAGCCGCATGGACAAGGACAAGGACGTGCTCTTTCTCCTTGTTTCTTCCCATGGTGCCCCCGGTGGTCGTGGCATCGAACTCTCGGGCGGCGGCCTGATGACAGCACGGCAGTTGCGCACTGCACTGGACAGTGAAGGCATCAGGAACCGTGTGATACTGGTATCAGCCTGTTATTCCGGCCAGTTCATCGGGCCCCTTTCAACGCCCACAACCATGGTGATCACGGCAGCGAACGCCACCAATCCGTCCTTTGGCTGCAGCAACAGCAGGGCTTACACCTATTTTGGGGATGCGTTTTTCAACTATGGCATGGCCCAGCGCGGGCGGGACCTGCGCAGTGCTTTTGCTGTGGCAAAAACCAATGTCACAGCTTGGGAGAGAAAAGACGGGGAACGTCCTTCCAATCCGCAGATGAGTGCAGGCGGGCGCATCACCGCTATTTTGGGTGGCATGAAGTAGGCGTACTTATTTCGCCTTGAACACGACGGGGAAATTCTCTGCGCCCACGTTCTTGCCATCGCACATATCGCGGGAGCGCAACTCGACGAGTTCAAAGCCACCGTCTGCATTCACGCGGTGGCGCTCCCAGGAGCCGCAATCCTTGCCGTTGCCTTCGGTGTAGATGCTGGTGACCGTGCGGGCTTTGATATCCCACTTCGGTTCCATCATGGCGTTATCGCCCAAACCACGGTTTTTCCCCTTGGGATATTTGAAGGGTATAAAAGTATACTGGGCAGCGGGGTCAGTAAGATAGACCAGCGCGAATACGGCGGATTTTGTCGTACCGTAATCGCCGCAAGGGAGTTGCCAGATCGCTGATTCTTCCGACATCTGATAGCCGAAGACCTTGCCTCGCAGCATGGCTGCCTCGCAGCCAAACTGCTTTATGGCAGCCTGTGTCATCACGCGTGGCAACTGATTGGCGCGCACTTCATACCGCTCAAACATCCCCGCCATGTCGTTGTTTGCCTGGGGTGGCGATTCCGTGCGTTTGGCGGGAACAGCTTTGGCCGGTGCAGGCTTGACGGGTTGCTCAGCCGCTGGCGGCGTCATGCAGCCTGAACCACCTTTGACACTGGAGCGAAACACCTGCTTGCCCTTCATGATGATGCTCATGGAGCCTGATTCAATCTCGACAGCCTCACCCATCTCCTCGCCGAGCTTCAAATCAAGGATCATGAATTCATCGGCACCGGGCAGTTTGTAAAGCTGATAGGGATGAAGACCATAGCCGGGGCTTTTGCCGCCAACGGCAACCCGCGTAGCCGCCACAACCTCACCGCCAATCTTGATGCGGGCAGGTTGGCGCGCGTGGTTCCTGCCCGTCAAGGTTTCCACAAAAATATAAGCAAACTTATCCTTCTCGGGATCTCGGTTGGCCTGCCATAGCGAGACGGAACAGCCCTTCGAGAGATCGACCTCGGATTTCTCGAAGAGCTTGAGATCGACGTCCGGGATTGCGGCGGGCTGGGCGATGGCGGGAGTGGTGAGAATAACAGCGGCCATTGCCGCAGCTGCAATCAATCGAAAAACCATCAAATCCCCCGTAAAAGACCTTAATAAATGCAGGAAATGTTGCATGCCGGAGAGATGTTGTGAAGGGGAATTTTTCGGTGACGCACACACGTTGGCCCACCCCGTCATTGCGAGCGTAGCGAAGCAATCCAGCCTGAAATTGCTACGCACGCAGAAGCCGAAAGACTGGCTGGATTGCTTCGCTGCGCTCGCACTGACGACTAGAAAAAAGGGCCGCAAAAGCGGCCCTTGATCCAGAAAAACCAACCCTCAGTTCTTGGCCTTGTCGACCAGTGCCTTCTGCTTGATCCATGGCATCATGTCGCGCAGCTTGGCGCCCACTTCTTCAATCGGATGCGCAGCATTGGGGGCGCGGATCGCCTTGAACGAGGCCTGGTTGACCTTGTTTTCCAGCATCCAGTCGCGTGTAAACTTGCCGGTCTGGATGTCGTTGAGAACGCGCTTCATCTCGGCCTTTGTTTCAGCCGTGATGATACGTGGACCGGTGACATATTCGCCGTATTCCGCCGTGTTGGAGATCGAATAGTTCATGGTGGCGATGCCGCCTTCGTAGATCAGGTCCACGATGAGCTTCACTTCGTGCAGGCACTCGAAATAGGCCATCTCCGGGGCGTAGCCCGCTTCCACCAGCGTTTCGTAGCCAGCCTTGATCAATTCGACCAGACCACCGCAGAGAACGACCTGCTCGCCGAACAGGTCCGTTTCGCATTCTTCCTTGAAGGATGTCTCGATGATACCAGCGCGTCCGCCGCCATTGGCCGAGGCATAGGACAATGCAAGATCGTGCGCATTGCCCGTTGCATCCTTGTGGATTGCGACGAGGGTGGGCACACCGCCGCCGCGCTGATATTCCGAGCGGACGGTGTGGCCGGGGCCCTTTGGCGCGATCATGAACACATCGAGATCGGCGCGTGGCTCGATCAGGTTGAAATGCACGTTCAGGCCGTGGGCGAAGCAGAGGGCAGCGCCCTTCTTCATGTTGTCGTGCAATTCGTCGCGGTAGATGTCGCCCTGCAGTTCATCAGGCGTCAGCATCATCATCAGATCAGCCCATTTCGCGGCTTCTGTTGGTGTCATGCACTTGAAGCCAGCCGCTTCCGCCTTCTTGCGTGTGGGCGAACCAGCCTTGAGCGCGATCACGACATCCTTCACGCCGCTATCCTTGAGGTTCAGAGCATGGGCATGGCCCTGCGAGCCGTAACCGACGATGCAGACTTTTTTGCCTTTGATGAGATTGATGTCTGCATCACGATCATAATAGACGCGCATGGACGTTTTCCTCTTTGTGTTTGTGACGGTTAAAAGTTGCGATGTCGGTAAGACGCTTGGCACAGGGGGTCAAGCGCTGGATTGCGGGAGACGGTAGATGAAGTGCCAATCTCACATTCCATCCGCGCCACGGCTGATGGCCGCAACACCTGTGCGGGAAACCTCCACAAGGCCGATGGCGCTCATCAGATTGATGAAGCGTTCGACATCCTCGGTGGAACCCGTGATCTCGAAAACGAAGCTTTCGAGTGTTGCGTCAACCGGCTTGGCACCAAAGGCAGTTGCAAGCCGCAGCGCTTCCATGCGCTGTTCGCCACTGCTGCGCACCTTCACCAGTGCCAGTTCCCGCTCGATGGAGGGGCCTGAGGTTGTCAGGTCCAGCACGCGGTGAACAGGTACAAGCCGATCCAGCTGTGCCTTGATCTGATCCAGCACGGCAGCCGTGCCCTTTGTGATGATGGTGAGACGCGAAACGTGCTTCTCGTGCTCGGTTTCGGTGACTGTCAAACTCTCGATATTGTAGCCACGGCCAGAAAACATGCCGGCAATGCGGGCCAGTACACCCGGCTCGTTGTCGACGATGATCGCCAGCGTGCG
>JANMLW010000021.1:0-10591 GCA_031372765.1 Hyphomicrobiales bacterium | reverse complement strand
ACTTCACCCGCAACCACGGGATCAGACGGCGTCCCTCCGCACAGATCGATGACCAGTTTTGTTGCCAGTTCGCAGCCCGGGATGGCAAAGGCCGGGTCGACGCCCCGCTCGAAACGGTAGCGCGCATCGGTGATGATGCCGAGCTTGCGGCCGGTTTGTGCTATGTTCAGCGGGTCCCACAGTGCAGATTCAATCAGCACATTGACGGTGTTCCCGTCGCAGCCGGAATGCGTGCCACCCATGATACCCGCGATGGATTCAACGCCGTTATCATCGGCAATCACCACCATGGCCTCGTCCAGGGTGTAATTGCGGCCATCAAGCGCCATGACCTGCTCCCCGTTTTGCGCATGGCGCACGACAAGATGGCCCTTGACCTTGTCCGCATCGAAGACATGCAGCGGACGCCCCCGGTCAAATGTCACGTAATTGGTGATATCAACCAGCGCGTTGATGGGGCGCAGGCCGATTGCGGTCAGGCGCTTCTGCATCCACTCCGGCGAGGGGCCGTTTTTGACGCCGCGCACCAGACGCAAGGCAAAAATCGGGCAAAGTGGCTTGTGATGATCGGTGAAATCCAGTGTCACCTGCACAGGACAGGGAAATGCGCCCTTGATGCCCTTGGGTTCGAGGTGCTTCAACTTGCCGAGACCCGCTGCAGCGAGATCACGCGCGATACCGTGGATTGAGGTGCAGTCAGGCCGGTTGGGAGTCAGGTTTATCTCGATCACCGGATCAGCCGTACCGACCCAATCGATGTAAACCTCACCTACGGGCGCATCGTCCGGAAGCTCGATGATGCCGTCACTGTCGCTGGAAAGCTCAAGCTCTGCGTCAGAACACAGCATACCCGCCGATTCGATGCCACGGATTATGCCCTTCGAGATGGTGATATCCTTGCCGGGAATATAGGTGCCGGGCGGCGAGAACACGGATTTCATGCCGGTGCGCGCATTGGGCGCACCGCAGACAACCTGCATCAGAGGCGCACCATTGCCGATATCCACGGTGCAGACCCGCAACCGGTCGGCATTGGGATGCTGCACCGCCTCCACCACATAAGCGATGACAAAGTCTTTCAACCTTGTCGCCGGATCAACCAGACCTTCGACTTCGAGGCCGATTTTGGTCAGGGTGTCGCAGATATCCTGCAACGAAGCATCGGTTTCGAGGTGATCTTTTAACCAGGAGAGGGTGAACTTCATGTTATGGTTCCGTTTTAGAAACTGCGCTTAACCCCACACCATGGCTTTCGACAAGGGCCTGCGCATGATTAGGCAAATTTGCATGCGCCAAATCTGGCTTTATTGCCTCGAAGAAAACATCATTGTCTTATCAGTCATACACTGATCACATGAAAGTGGGGTCAGAGGCAGCCTTTTGCGGTGCAAGGTGATTGCCATTGGCAGGGATTGCGTCAGACTGTTGACGCGATTCAGTTTTCAGGGAGCATGGCGTGAGCGCAGCGGAAAAACAACCGGATGATCTGGCGGCATTTGCCGAAAAAGCGGCTGAATCAGCGGCTGCGAGCCTGACCAAGGCAAAAGCCGCCATCGGGGCAGTGATTTTTGGTCAGGACGCCGTCGTGGAGCGTGTCCTGGTGACGATTCTGGCCGGGGGTCATGGTTTGCTGGTTGGCGTGCCCGGTCTTGCCAAGACAAAACTGGTCGAAACACTGGGCATTGTTCTGGGTCTTGATGCCCGCCGTGTTCAGTTCACGCCTGATCTGATGCCATCCGATATCCTGGGCACTGAAATTCTGGATGAAAATGCCGGTGGCAAACGCTCGTTCCGTTTTATCAAGGGGCCAGTTTTTGCTCAGTTGCTGATGGCGGACGAAATCAACCGCGCCAGCCCGCGCACACAGTCCGCCCTGCTCCAGGCCATGCAGGAGTATCATGTCACGGTGGCCGGCGAGCGTTATGATCTGCCAAAGCCCTTCCATGTGCTCGCCACGCAGAACCCCATCGAGCAGGAAGGCACCTATCCGCTTCCTGAAGCGCAGCTGGATCGGTTCCTGATGCAGATCGATGTCGATTTTCCCGACCGCGCAGCGGAAAAGCGCATGATGCTGGAAACCACAGGCACTACGGAAACCAAGGCGCGCAATGCACTGACAACAGAAGATCTGCTGACTGCCCAGCGTCTGGTGCGGCGTCTGCCGGTTGGCGAGAAGGTCGTAGATGCCATCCTCGATTTGGTGCGATCAGCCCGCCCGGGAATGACAGGCGAAAAAGGCATTGGTGACAAACTGTCGTGGGGCCCGGGGCCGCGCGCCAGCCAGTCGCTGATGCTGGCAACCAGGGCACGCGCCCTGCTGGATGGTCGCCTTGCGCCATCCGTGGATGATGTGAAAGCGCTGGCCGAGCCGGTTCTCAAACACCGCATGGCGCTGACATTTGCGGCCCGCGCCGAGGGAGAGACGATAAACGGGGTTATTTCCCGTCTGACCGAGCGGTTGGGATAATACGCGCAGTGTTTGGCCCGCGACTCACCGAAAGCAAGGATCGCCTGGGAACGGCAGGCCAGCGCCATAAAGCGCAGGGTCTTGCTGCCGCGATGCCACGCCTGTCAGCAGAGGCACGCCGCGCCGCAGCCAGTGTTGCAGCAGGCGTGCATGGCCGGCGCAGGGCCGGACAGGGTGAAACTTTCTGGCAATTCCGCCCCTTCATGAGCGGGGAAGCCGCTCACCGTGTCGACTGGCGGCGCTCTGCCCGTGACGACAGACTTTATGTGCGCGAACGCGAATGGGAGGCCGCGCAGACGGTTTGGCTGTTTGTCGACCGCTCCGCATCCATGGACTACCGCTCGTCACTCTCGGCTGACTCCAAAGGCGACAGGGCCGTTGTCATCGGATTGGCTGCTGCTGACATGCTGGTGCGTGGCGGCGAGCGGGTGGGTTTGATGGCCGCAACACCGCCGCTGGCATCGCGCCGCATCATCGAGCGTCTGGCCGAGGCGATGGTGATGCAGCCGGACTTTGGACAGACTCTCCCGCCACAGGCCTTGCCCCCGCGCAGTGAGGCGATAATCATCAGTGATTTCATCACGCCACTGATCACCCTCGACGCGCAACTGAAGGCCCTGGCCGGGCGCGGAGCCCGCGGTCATCTGGTGGTCATCAGCGATCCGGCGGAAGAGCTGTTCCCCTTCACAGGTCAGACAGAGTTCATTGATCCCGAAGACGGTTACCGTCTGCGCGCGGGCGAGGCCAGCGAATTGGCCGCTTCTTACAAGACCCGTATCGAGGCGCATCGTGAAGGCGTGCGCCGGTTGGCCGGTAGCATTGGCTGGAGTGTGACATCGCATGTCACTGACAAACCGGCGAGTGCTTGCCTGCTGCGTTTGACAATGGCCCTCTCGAGTGGAGGTGCGGCATGATGCAGGCCCTCTCTCTGGGGTTCACCGTACCGTGGGTGCTGGCGGCATTGGCGGCTCTGCCTGTGCTTTACTGGTTACTGAAGATGACCCCGCCGCCGCCCGTGCGGGCCGTGCTGCCAACATTGGCCATCGTGCGGGATATGGAACGCAAGGAAGAGACGCCGGCCCATACGCCGTGGTGGCTGCTGCTCCTGCGGCTGCTGATCGCCACACTGATTATTCTGGCAATGGCAGGACCGCTCTGGAACCCTGATCCTGAAAGCCGTACGGGGCGCGGACCCTTGCTCGTCATAATCGACAACAGCTGGTCGGCAGCACCCCAGTGGAAGGTCATGACGGAACGCGCACAATCCCTTCTGGAGACGGCCGGTGCGGCGGGACGCCCCGTAGCGCTGAAGGCCTCTGCCGAAGAGCCATCAGAGATTATGCCGACAACATCCGTTCGCGCTATCGATCAGCTTCGCAGCCTGCGTCCGCAGCCACATTCCGTGGATCGCAAGCGACATGAAGCCTCTGTCAGTGTTTTTCTGGAGCGCAATGCAGAAGGTGCCGTAGCATGGGTCAGTGACGGTGTGTCCGTGCTTGACGATGCGGATATCCTGCAGAAACTCTCGCGCATGACAGGAGATAGCATGACTGTCTTTGCGCCAGATGCGCCGGCATCGCTTGCCCTGAGTGCGCCACGCAATCTGCCCGACGCCATGACGGTGCGGGTGTTGCGTGCCTCTGATGCGGGACCGGCTGCGGGTGCCTTGCGGGCGCTGGATGCGCGGGGCAGGCCGCTGGCAGAAGGTCGTTTCCTGTTCGAAGCAAGTTCACGTTCGGCCACCGCACGGTTCGAGGTCCCGCTTGAGATACGCAATGAAATGACGCGGATCGATCTGCCCGGGCAGGCCTCCGCCGGCACGGTGTCCTTGCTGGATGGCCGAAACAAGCGTCGCCGTGTGGGGATCGTGACCGGTGAGAGCCCTGACAATGCCCAGCCATTGCTGGCGCCATCCTATTTCATCCTGCGCGCCCTTGGCCCGCTGGCTGATGTGCGCGAGGTGCCCAGGGGCACACCTGATCCTGTGGCACGTCTGCTGGATGATGGAGCTACAGTGCTGGTGCTGACCGATGTGGGCAGCCTTGCCGGAGCGACACTGGAGCGTGTGCGTACTTTCGTCGATAATGGCGGTGTTCTTATCCGTTTCGCCAGCCGCAGGGTATCGGCTCCGACCGATGGTCTGCTGCCCGTGCGCTTGCGCCGCAGCGAACGTGTCATGGGCGGAGCGCTGTCCTGGGATACGCCAAAGAAACTGGCCTCCTTTGCCGAAAACGGCCCCTTCGGTGGCATGCGCATTCCCGGCGATGTCGCGGTTACCCAGCAGGTTCTGGCAGAACCCGATGCCGGACTGGCTGAAAAGACCTGGGCCGCCCTTGAAGATGGCACGCCGCTCATAACCGGCGAGCGGCGGGGCAAGGGTGTGGTGGCGCTGGTACATGTAACAGCCGATACATCATGGTCATCATTGCCTCTTTCGGGCACCTTTGTGGAAGCCCTGTCACGCCTGTCCAATCTGGCCATGTCCAGTGGCGAGCAGTCCGATGCCACTGCGAAGGACGGGCAAAAGCAGGACGAGGCCCTGCTGGCTCCGGTTGCAACACTTGACGGTTATGGCGTTTTCCAGAAACCGTCTGCCGAGGCGGAATCCGTGGCACGCAACTATGCCGGTCTGGCGACTACACGCAATCCGCCGGGATTTTATGGCAATGCCGAGGCCCCCCTGGCGGTCAATGTCACAACGGCTGAAACGGCGCTTGTTCCCGTGCAGCTGCAAGGTCTGGCCGTGCGCCCTCTCGCCTCGCGGCCACCTCTCGACCTGCGGCCCTATCTGCTGCTCATCATCGTGCTGCTGTTCATGGTCGATGCGGTAGTTTCGCTGGTGCTGTCAGGTGGGCTAACAATGCTGACAAGAAGATCTCGCGCAGTCGCAGCAGGTGCCACGTTGATCGCATTCACCCTTGCGGGCGGCCTCGTGTCCGAGGGAATGGCCCAGACACCGCCGCCAACGGATCGTCTGCCATCTTTTCGGGCGGATGACATCGAATCTGCCCTTGGGGCCCGCCTTGCCTACATCATCACAGGGGACAGGACGGTGGACGAGATCAGCCGTCAGGGATTGCAGGGCCTGTCGCGCGCCCTTGCCACACGCACGGCCTTTGATCCCGGTGAGCCTATCGGCATTGATCCATCCCGTGACGAGATGGCTTTCTATCCCTTGCTGTATTGGCCCATGGTTGCGGGCCGGGCTGCGCCATCCGAGGTGGCCATACGGCGCATCGACACCTACATGAAAAACGGCGGTACCGTTATCTTTGATACACGCGATGCGCTCAACACCGTCAGTGGCAACAGCGTGACGCCTGAAACGCAGTTGATGCGGCGCATTCTGGCAGGCATCGATGTCCCTGATCTGGAACCGCTGCCACGCGATCATGTGATCACCAAGACATTCTATATTCTTGATGGTTTTGTCGGTCGCTATGCCAGTGGTCGCGTCTGGATCGAGGTGTTGCAGCGCAATCAGGATCAGGACAGGACACGCCCTGCCCAGGCCGGGGACCGTGTCTCGCCCATCATCATCACAGGCAATGATCTGGCGGCTGCCTGGGCCGTTGACCGCATGGGACAACCACGCTTTCCGCTGGTGCCGGGCGATGGCCGCCAGCGTGAAATGGCGCTGCGCGGCGGCATCAACATCGTGATGTATGCAATGACGGGCAATTACAAGGCGGATCAGGTGCATGTGCCTGCCTTGCTGGAAAGACTGGGGCAATAATGGACAAGTTCGACCTGTCCTTTGCACCGTTTGTTCCGGGGGCAGTTATCGCTGTTCTGGCCGTTCTTGCCCTTCTGTTGAGCGGACTTGCGCTTTTTGCGCGCCGCCGCGGTAGCTGGCTACGCCTAGCGGCTTTTGGTGTCCTGCTGCTGGCATTAGCCAATCCGGCGCTCGTGACGCTGGATCGTGACAAGCTCAACGATGTTGTGGCGATTGTTGTGGACCGGAGCGGCAGCCAGTCTCTTGGCGACCGCAAAGACCAGACGGATCGTGCCCTCGCTGATATCCAGCGCCAACTGGCCGCTCGGCCCGGTACAGATGTTCGCGTCATCGAGGTGGATGAATCAGGCATGGACAGGGATGGCACGCGCCTGTTCGAGACACTGACAACCAGTCTCGGAGATGTGCCCCCTGAACGCATGGCCGGTATCATTGCCATAACCGACGGGCGGGTGCATGATATTCCCGCCAGTACCCGGGCTCTGGGATTTCAGGTTCCCATGCATGCCCTGATCACCGGGCGCGCCAATGAACGGGACCGTCGCCTCGAAATTGTTGAAGGACCGCGCTTTGGTATCGTTGGCAAGGATGTGCAACTGGCGCTGCGGGTGGTTGATGCCGGCATTGCGCCGGGGCCGCCTGCTTCCGTCGTTGTCAGACGGGGCGGACAGGTCGTGGCGCGCCGCGCCGTTGTCCCGGGCCAGATTGCCCGCTTGCCCGTACGCATCGAGCATGCGGGTTCCAATCTGATCGAGATCGAGGTTGAAACCGTGCCCGACGAGATGACCACACTCAACAATGTGGCTGTGCTGCCCATCGAGGGCGTGCGTGACAAATTGAAGGTGCTGCTTGTTTCGGGTGAACCACATGCGGGTGAACGCACATGGCGCAACCTGCTCAAATCAGATGGCAATGTGGAACTGGTGCATTTTACCATTTTGCGGCCACCGGAAAAGCAGGATGGCACGCCAATCAACGAACTGGCGCTGATTGCCTTTCCGACCCGGGAACTGTTCATCCAGAAAATCGCCGAGTTCGACCTGATCATCTTTGACCGCTATGCCAACCAGCGTATTTTGCCCTCGACCTATTTCGACAATATCGCGCGTTATGTGCGTGATGGCGGTGCCGTGCTGCTGGCATCGGGCAGCGAATTTGCCGGACCTGACAGTCTGGCCACCACGCCTTTGATGCAGGTCTTGCCCGCACGTCCGACCGGAGCCCAGATCGAGCGACCCTATCTTCCGCGTATATCACCACTGGGTGAGCGACACCCTGTTACACGTGCCTTGCCGGGATGGGATCCACAGCAACCGCAATGGGCACCGTGGTTCCGAGTTGTCAGCACACAGGCCAATGCCGGTGCATCCATCATGTCAGGGGCTGACAACATGCCATTGCTGGTGCTTAACCGGGTGCAGAAGGGGCGTGTGGCTCAATTGATGTCGGATCATGCCTGGCTTTGGGCCCGTGGCTTCGGTGAGGGCGGACCTTATATCGATCTGCTGCGCCGGACGGCCCATTGGCTTATGAAAGAGCCCGAGCTGGATGAAGAGGCCCTGCGCATCACATCACGCGGGCGCCTGCTGACCATCGAGCGCCAGACACTGGCGGAAACGGTGAATGATGTGCGCCTCGTCGGGCCCGATGGCGAGGAACTGAAGCTCTCGCTTACACAGGCCCAGCCTGGTTTGTGGCGCAGTACCATGACAGCCCGTCGGTCCGGACTGCACAGGGTCATTGACGGTGACAGGGTGGCTTTTGCCAATGTCGGCCCTGCCAATCCGCGTGAATTCCGTGAAGTGACCAGCACCGAGGAGCTTCTTCGCCCCTTGCTGGAACAAACGGGCGGCAGCGTTCGCCGTGTTGAGGAACAGGGACGCTTCGGGATTCCCCGGATTGTTGATGTGCGTGGTTCGGCGCGCTTCGCAGGATCGGATTTCATCGGCCTCAAACCGGCAGAGGCCTACCGCATAAAAGGCGCTTCCCTGTTGCCGTTGGCATTGGGTTTGCTCGGCCTCATGCTCCTGCTTGGCAGTATCATCCTCACCTGGCTACGGGAGGGGCGCGGGCGCGCCGGCCGGGCCTGAGATGGCGTTGTCCAACCGGGTTGACCCATTCGGTTCGTTATTCGCCACCTCTCAACGCGGTTCATTATTGGGTAACCGGGGAGGCCGGTTTCACCACCCCGAGAGCAGGACAGTCCGGGGAAGGCCCTATGCCAGCAAACAATGGATCTGCTGCCGCCTGTCATTTAAAAATCGCTGCCGGACAGTCTGGAGCAAGGGCTACACAGAACTGTTCTTCTCAGATGAACATGCCGCGCTCGCTGCCGGCCATCGGCCCTGTTTCGAATGCCGACGGGAAGATGCGGTCGCCTTCGCTGCCGCTTGGGGCCGTGCAACAGGCATGCAGCCGCCGCGTGCACCGGAGATGGACCGTATTTTGCACGCCGAGCGACTGGATGGTCATGCCAAACGCTCTCACAGTGTGGCGGCAAAGGCCCTGCCAGACGGAGCCCTGATCGATCAGGACGGGCAGGCCTGGCTTGTCAGAGGCAACAACATCCTTCTGTGGACATTTGGCGGCTACACACTTCAGCAGCCCTTTCAGCGCGGTGCAATGGTCACGGTACTGACCCCTCCATCCATCCTCGCATGCCTCAGCATGGGCTATAAATCATCGGATATGCTGTAAAAACTGGCAGTTGCTCCGCCCCGGTAGCAATGCTACCGCCTTATCAAAGAAAAAATCGTAGGGTAGATGCGTGAAGGTCATTGTAACGGGCGCAGCTGGCTTCATTGGTTCGCACGTCGCCAAGGCTCTCCTGGCGCGCGGGGACAGTGTTGTCGGTGTTGACAATCTGAACAGCTATTACGATCCCAAGCTCAAGCATGACCGGTTAGCGTGGCTCTTGCCAAGCAGCGGCTTTACCTTTGTCGAAGCGAGCATAGCTGACAGGTCAGCCATGTTTGGTTTGCTGGAAACGCATCCCGATGCGGAGGCGATTGTTCATCTCGCGGCACAGGCGGGCGTGCGTCATTCGCTGGTCAATCCCTACGCCTATGTTGATTCCAACGTCATGGGCCAGGTCGTGATGTTTGAATTGGCCAAGCGGATGAACGTTTGTCGCAATCTTGTCTATGCCTCATCCTCATCGGTCTATGGACGCAATACCGTACAGCCATTCTCCACCGACCACACAGTCAATCTGCCCTCGTCGATCTATGCCGCTACCAAGCTCGCGGGAGAACATCTGGCGGAAGCCTATTCCTGGAGCTTTGGCGTACCTGCGGTGGGCTTGCGGTTCTTCACGGTCTATGGCCCCTGGGGAAGGCCGGACATGGCGGCCTATCTGTTTGCTGATGCCATCGTCAAGGGCAACCCCATCCGGGTTTTTAACCACGGTGACATGAAGCGGGATTTCACCTTTGTCGATGACATCGTCTCGGGTGTCGTGGCAGCACTGGATCATCCCCCTGCGGCACAGGACGGCATTTCCCGGCACAAGGTCTATAATCTGGGCAACAACAAACCGGAGCAACTGCGGGATTTCATCAGGGTCATCGAGCGTGAACTGGGGCGCACGGCCGAGAAAATCTATGAACCGCTGCAAACCGGCGATGTGACCGAGACATCCGCTGATATCAGTGCCAGCACGCGCGAGCTTGGCTTTGTGCCGACAACACCCATTGATGTGGGGCTGCCACGCTTCATTGCCTGGTTCAAGCACTACCACGGTATCAACTGATGTTCTTGCGGACAGTGGGTTGATCGCCTCATGTGCGGCATTGCAGGCCTTGTGCTGAAGACAGGCGGAACGCGGCAAAACCTCATGCGCCGCGCCAACGCCATGAACAGTGCCATTGCCCACCGCGGCCCCGATGGGGAAGGTGTTTGGGTAGATGAGGCAGCGGGCGTGGCGCTGGCGCAACGGCGTCTGGCCATCATCGATCTTTCGGAAACCGGAGCCCAACCAATGGTCTCGGCATCCGGACGCTTTGTGATAACCTACAATGGCGAGATCTATAACTTTCAGGACTTGCGCAAGGAGCTGGAAGCAGAAGGCATCCCGTTTCGGGGTACATCTGACACGGAAGTGCTGCTGGAAGCCTGGTCACTCTGGGGACAGGCTGCGCTTGTGCCACGCCTCAATGGAATGTTCGCCATCGCGCTATGGGACAGGCAGCATCGCCAGTTGACGCTGGTGCGCGATCCTTTCGGCATCAAGCCACTGGCCTGGTGCAGCAATGGTGATGGATTCTTCTTCGGCTCTGAGATCAAGGCGCTGTCAGCCGATCCATCCTGCCCCCGCACGCTCGATCAGGCCTCGGTTGCGGCTTATCTCCGGCACGGCACCATACCGGCGCCCTGGACGATTTACCAGG
>JANMLW010000014.1:0-4955 GCA_031372765.1 Hyphomicrobiales bacterium | reverse complement strand
TTCCTGGTTAGGATCAAATGGCAGGAGACTGATCATACGCCTTGCAATGGCCGGGGCAGGATCTACCCACGTCACTTCCCATGGAGCAATGCGTTTATAGATATTGAGCAGCAATGGATAATGCGTGCAGGCCAGCGCTATGGCATCTGTCCGGAGGCCGTCTTTTTCCCTGAAGCAGGGAGCAATTTCAATCAGAACAGCTTCATCGCAGATGCTCTCTCCCCGCAGAAAGGCTTCTGCAAGTCGCGCCAGATTGGGCGCACCCACAAGACTGACCCGGCAGTCGGCTGCATGGGCGATAATGAGATCGTGGGTATACTCCCGGCTGACAGTGCCAGGTGTCCCAAGAATGGAAATAATCCGGGTTTTCGACAGCACCGCCGCAGGTTTGCCCGCCGGAACCGTGCCAACGAATGGAACCGTGAACTGCGCGCGCAGTGACGGAAGGCAAATGGTTGAAGCCGTGTTGCAGGCTATGACAATGATATCAGGTTTGAAGCGGGCGATCAGTTTGCCCATGACCCCGTTTACACGGGTGATCAGCACATCGGGCATCAGCTTGCCATAGGGAAAAGCGGCATCGTCCGCTACATAGATGTAACGCGCATCCGGGCGCTTCTTCACCAGTTCCGCATGCACGGTCAATCCGCCAAGGCCGGAATCAAACACCAGAACTGTGGGAGGCAATGCCATAAAATACTAATAGACTGAGTCGGCACAAGAAGGCAGATGTCAGCGAATGCTGCCTGTGCTCAGCGCATTAGCGACCTGTCGTGCCGCATCGCGTCCGGCAATATAGGCGCCACCGGCTGTCATGGCATAGACACCTGCCGTTGCTTCGCCTGCGAACCAGACGCGATTTCCAACGGGTTTTGCCAGAGCCTCGCGGCTGCGCATCCTGCCGGGCAGGGCGACCGCATAACTACCCAGGCTGTGAGGGTCTTCCGACCAGCCAGCCAATCGGCCACCTTTGAAATGGTTGCGGGCATTACTGCCGGCAATCCTGATGAAACGCTCCAGCGCATGATCGATGGCTGCGGCCTCGCCTTGCCTGGCAAGACCGCGCGCATAGCTGCCGCCAAGCGTTGCAATGACGAGATCATTGCTGAAAGGCCATGTCTCAAAGGTCATGGCGCGGGATGCATCGCCAATTTCCGCAAGGAATTGATGCGGAGAAAAGCCGAAACGCTCTTGCAGCGCCCCGGTTGCCTTGTCGTCGACTGGGCCAAATTTCAGCGCTATTTTTGACAAGGCCCCCATGCGCAACCCCTGAATTGCCCGGGTCGTTTCTCCAGGTAGGGCGGGCGTAAATTTGATATGTCCGGCATTCAGAACACCGATGGGAACCGTGACGATCAATTTGCGGGCACGGATTGCCCCTTTATCCGTGGTCACGATAACGGATGGGCCACTCCAGTCCACTGCCGTGGCCCGCACACCCAGACGCGGGTTGAGCGCCATGCCTGTTTTGGCGACAAGTGAGCCGTAGCCACCGGGCACAAGACGGTTTTGCCCGCCTTCCAGCCGCTGCCAGTCGATCACCGAAATCCACTCAGGGTCTTCGCCAGCTGCCATCTGCGATTGTATGCGCGCAGCCTCTTGCAACTCCACATCTTCCTCGCGCGTGGCGGCGGCTATTGAAATATCGTGCCTTTCGTCAACGTCATCGTATATGTCGGACAGCTTGCGCGAATTGCCCCTGCGACGCTCCATCTCGTCACCCACAAGCGCTGTACCATCCCGGTAAGCGATCGAGCCGCTCCACAAGCGGTAGCCACCCAGAGGATCAATGCCCGCATCCTGCGCAATGGCACTCCAGGGGTTTGTTTCGGCAAAATGGATATAGGCAGCACCGGCATCGAATGATTGGCCAAGGCTTGTATCAGTATGGACACGCCCCCCTGCACGATCCCGTGATTCGATCAGCACGAAGCGCTTGCCAAGGCTTGTCAGCTCTCGGGCTGCCGCAATGCCTGCCGCTCCCGCGCCAATGATGACAACATCGGTGTCATCCGCACGGGCTTGCCCGGCAGCAAGTAGCGCTGCGCCAGCAAGAACGGAACGACGATTAAAAACGAAACTGGACATACGAGGTGTGTTACTTCCCGAAGATGACGGCACTATTGCGGCAGGGCATGAAGTGAGCAAGTGACAGATTTGTCATTTCAGCCTTTTGCAGCGTCTTTAGGAAAGCGCTTTGCCAGCGGTTTGATGATCTGCGGCATCAGGTAAATCGGAAACTGGGCCAGCGCAAAAAACAGGAATGTCGTCTTCGGTGCTGCAGCACCCAGTGCTGCAATCAACAAGCCCATGTTGCGCTGGCACGTTGCATAGCCCAACACGAACCGATCCGCTTCCGTAAGGGGTCGCAGCACGAACCATGCGGTGGCAAAGCCGATTCCCGACATCGCAAATGCGAATGCCAGAAACTGCGCGACCATCCACGGTGTGGTCATTGCGGCCTCCATGACACCGTCCATGGCTGCTATGGCAAACAGGAAATACATGATGACACCGATACCGTCGAATGTAGCCTTGTTGGCGCGGATGCGTTCGACACCCAGTACCTTGCGCAACAAGACCGAGCCTATGATGGCCCCGCCAATCAACAGCAGCAACCGCTGGACGAGGACGGTGATATCAAGTGGCACCGCCGCCCCTGCGACAAACTCGACGATGATGGGCGAGACGATGGGTGCCAGTGCCGTCGTGACGAGTACAGAGGTCAGCAGCAGCGTTGGCTCAAGTCCCAGCAGCATGGCAACGGCAGGTGCTGACATAATGGGTGGCGCTGCCGCCATAACGGCCAGTCCCAGCACCAGTCCCGGATCAAGGTTGGCGCGCCCTATGCTAAGCAGAACGAGCGAAATCACGATGACCGGTGCGACAACAAGCCAGACACAGGCAATGAGAAGCGGGCGCGGGCTGCGAAGCAATGTCCGTACGGAATTAGCCTCAGCGCGCGCGAAAGTCAGCATGACAAAGATGAAGATTGTTATCGCCAGAAGCGGGCGCGCTGCGGCGGCAAATTGCGGCAAGGCCAGACCGACAAAAATGGAAAGTGCGAATCCTTGCGTTCCATACCGTCCGATGAACGCAATGGGTTTCAACAGTAAATTGAGCACTGGCTGGTTACTTTCACGGTAAAAAGAGTTTATAGGCGTTGTTTTCACGGAACAATTTGCAACGCAGCCTCTTGTAAGTCTGCTGAATCTTAGCGACTTTTACTCACCGGCAATAGAGAATACTGAGGCAGAGATGCGATCTGATGTTATTGTGTTGGGTGCCGGCATTGTAGGCGTTGCTGCGGCCTTGCATCTGCAAAAACGCAGTCGCAGCGTCGTGCTGGTTGATTTGCGCGGACCGGGTGAGGAAACTTCCTATGGCAATGCTGGTCTCATCCAGCGCGAGGCATTTTTGCCCTATTCATTTCCTGGCGGTTTGGGAAAGTTGATCAAATACGCACTCAATGGTGAGACAGAAGCGCATTATCAGCTTTCAAGCCTATTGAACATCGCGCCTGCGCTGTTCAAATACTGGCTGAACTCCTCCCCCGAGCGCATCGAGCGCACCGTACGGGTCAATCGGCCGCTTTTTGAAAACTGCCTGACCGAGCATCAGGCATTGGCCACGGATGCGGGCATCACGGACCTGATGCGCCCGGGCGGCTGGATTCAGGTGCACCGCAAGGACGGAACATTGAGGGAATCGCTGCGTGACATGCAGCGTCTGCGCAATGAATTCGGGGTCAATGCCGATGTGCTGGATCAAACATCGCTGGCAGCTCTTGAGCCGCATCTTATCGTGGATCCCGTTGCTGGTGCCATTCACTGGAAAGACCCGGTTTCATTGCGCGATCCGCTGGCGCTAACACAAGGCTATGCGGATCTATTCCAGCGGCGCGGCGGCACGTTCATGAAAGCGGACGCCCGTACATTGACGCGAAGTGGCGACGACTGGCAGGTACAATCAGACAATGGGCCGATCACGGCGCGGGATGCGGTTGTGGCGATGGGGCCATGGTCTAATCTGATTTACGAGCCGCTTGGCTACAAGATCCCGATGTTCGTCAAGCGCGGGTATCACATGCATTACAAGGCCAAGGGCAACGCCTCGCTGTCGCGCACGGTTATTGATACCGATACAGGTTTTGCGCTTGCCTCCATGACCAAGGGCGTGCGCATGACCACGGGGGCGGAATTTGCCCACCGCGATGCGCCTGCAACGCCAGTACAGGTGGACCGATGCGAGCCGAAAGCAAAAGAGCTGTTCCCGCTGGAATCACGGGTGGAGGCAACACCGTGGCTGGGGCGTCGGCCTGCGATGCCGGACATGACACCCGTCATCGGCCCTGCACCACGCCACAAAGGATTGTGGTTCCTGTTCGGCCATGCGCATCATGGGCTTACGAATGCTGCCGTGTCAGGGCGTTTGCTGGCGGAGATGATGACAGGTGAGACGCCGTTCTGTGACGTCAGCGGGTTCCGGGCGGACAGGTCATTTGTGTGATTGGCGCAGAGAGTATACTTCTACCCGCATGTGGATAGTGGGACGTTGGTTGTACTGCCCTTTTTCAAAAAAAACCTTATACAATTCAGTAGTTGTGGCAGCAATTAAGGTTAACAGCCGGTAAAACTGTCTGGTTCAATTTGACCAGTGTAATCCACCAAACAGCAACTGTTTTGAATGGATACAGCCATGACCGAGCGCCGTGAGAATGTCAGACGTCGCTGCCTCCTGGGTGCCCGCGTGGTGTTCAACGCCCGCAGTTCCACCCTGTCCTGCACGGTGCGCAACATGTCGGATCGTGGTGCCATGCTGGTGTTCGGCGAGACGCCGTATATCCCTGAACAGTTCGAGCTTCTGCTCGACAACCGCCGCACCCTTGCGCCCGCCCGTGTGGCCTGGCGCAATGGGGACCGTGTCGGCATCAGCGTGCAGACTGATCTGTCCAA
>JANMLW010000268.1:0-4377 GCA_031372765.1 Hyphomicrobiales bacterium | reverse complement strand
GCACCTGCGCCACGCCCATCCTGTCCCAACCGCTGGCTCTTGGCGCCGATATCGTCATGCATGCCGCCACGAAATACCTCAACGGTCATTCGGATGTGCTGGCGGGCGCACTGGCCTGCCGCACACCCGACGCCTACTGGGACCGCATCAAGATGGTCCGCAAGAATGTTGGTGCGATCCTGGGGCCGTTCGAAGCGTTTCTGCTGATCCGCGGCATGCGCACGCTGGACCTGCGGGTGCGGGCGGCCTGCGAATCCGCAATGATACTTGCCGAAAAATTCCAAAAGAATCCGCATGTGGAAGAGGTGCTCTATCCCGGCCTGGCGTCGTTTGGTGGTCATGCTGTCGCCAAAAAACAGATGGCCGGCGGCTTTGGCGGAATGCTGTCCATCCGGGTCAAGGGCGGAGAAGCGGGCGCAATCCGCGTAGCCAAGGAAGTGGGCCTGTGGAAGCGCGCCACATCCCTGGGCGGCGTCGAGAGCTTGATTGAACACCGTTCGTCGATCGAGGGTGCGGGTTCGCCTTGTCCGGTGGACCTCCTGCGGCTCTCGGCAGGTATTGAAAGCAGCGATGATCTCTACGCCGATCTCGATCAGGCCTTGAAGCGCGCGCATAACTGAGGGGCGATTTCGTTCAACTCCCGGTCAGGTTCGGGGCGCTAACAGATCTGCATTAAATCTGGAGAGACTTTGATGGCTGCCATGCATTTCTGGGACGCGAGCTGGGGTCTGAACCTCGATCTTTGCCCTTGCGACCTTCACTTGATGGAATGGATCAAGCAGGAAAAGATCAAGGGCAAGGTGATCTATCACTTTGGCACCGGCAGCCATCATCTTGTGGGCGTCGAGAATCTCAAGATGGGTGAGCCGAACTTCTTCATCGGCGTCACGGCCTCACCCGGTGAAACCGAAGCCTATACCCGCATGGCCATCGAGGAGCCGCGGTTCTCACGCAGCTACACCATGCATTTTGGCGATATCTATCTGTTCAACGGCAAGCTCCTGCCAAAGTTCGACATCGCCAGCATGTTTCATCTGGGCGAGTTCTGGAGCGAAAAAACCGCAGCCTATGGCGGCGTGACTGACGAGGAAGTGCTGCGCAAGGTTATCAAGCAGATGAAAAAGGGTGGCCGCATCGTTTTCTACGAAGGTTCGGATGGTTGGGGTCGCACCAAGCCCATCGTCGCTAAACTGGCGAAAGAAGGCCTCTTCACCAAGACAGGTCAGCACAAGAAATTGCCGGTCTATACTGTCATGAAGTGAGCATCACAGCAGCGGAAGCCAGCCTGCGGCGCCTCTGGGCAAGCGACCATCCAGACGGGGATCATCGGCAATCTCGATGGCCCGCGCATAGGGCGTGAAGCCGGAGCGCTGATAGAAACGCACGGCGGCAGGGTGGTCCAATGTGCAGGTGTGGACGTGGAACCGTTCAATGATCGGCAACCCTGTCCAGGCACGCTTGACGGCAAACTGCATCAGATGTTGCCCGGCACCTGTTCCGATCGCATCGGCAGTCAGGCCGAAATAGGCCAATTCGCAGACCCTCTTTGTGCGAAAATCTAATTCCAGAAACCCTATCTCGCGCGCTCCCAGCTTGAGGACATGGACCTCCACAAGCGGATCATGAATGATCGCAGTCAGCGCATCATCGCTCATGGACAGGCGTGAGAACCACAACCAGTCCTCCCCAACGGCTCGAAAAAGCTCTTTGTACCAGTCAATGCCGGGCTTTGGCCTGTGTATCACCTCAAGCCCCGCGAGAGCAGGTGCTGCCACTGTGACGGGCTTTTCCCGCATCTCCAGATAGGTCACGACCGCCGCAATCTTACCCGGGGGCAGCGGATGATATCCGTTAGCAAGGCTCAGCGTGCCGCCGCCTGGCATGCTCAGATGCTGCCAACGGTCTTCAGCCGGGCACGGGGGTGGATTTCACCCTGTGCCATCACGGCTGTCGAGGGGCGGAAGCGCTCGACAATGGCACGCGCATGAATACGCACGATTGAGGATGTCACAAGCACGGGCATTTCGCCCTCGCGCGCCGCCTGATCGAAGGTATCGCGCATGGTCAGCACGAACTCCTGCAACTTGGAGGGCTGCATGGCGAGATGGCGCGCCTCGCCGTCTCCCACCAGGGATTGTGCAAAAGCGTCTTCCCAATGGGGTGACAGCGTGATGATGGGCAATTGACCATTGGGTCCCGTATGCTGGGCACAGATCTGCCGACCCAGACGTGAGCGGACATGCTCGTTGACCAGACGCGGATCACGCACGCCGCCGGCCACTTCCGAGATTGCCTCCAGAATGGTGCCAAGATCGCGAATGGACACGCGTTCCGAGAGCAGCAGTTGCAGCACGCGCTGGATGCCGGTCGTCGATATCTGCACGGGTGTGATTTCCTTGAGCAGTTCCTGATGCTCCTTGGACAGGTCTTTCAATAGTTTCTGCACTTCGACAAAGGACAGGATATCCGCCGTGTTGTTCTTGATCACCTCCGTCAGGTGGGTGGATATCACGGTTGCCGCATCAACCACCGTGTAGCCACGCAATTGTGCCTCATCGCGCATTCCGGTGTCGATCCAAGTGGCGGGAAGGCCAAAGGTCGGCTCGATCAGATGCTGGCCGGGCAATTGCACCTGACCACCCATCGGGTCCATTGCCATCACGGCATTGGGAAATACCTGACCTTGACCGGCATCCACTTCCTTGACGCGAATGATGTAGCTGTTGGATTCAAGCTGCACATTATCAAGAATGCGCACGGAGGGCATTACAAAGCCAAGCTCGCCGGCCAGCTGCTTGCGCAGGGCCTTGATCTGCTCGGTCAGGCGGTCATGTCCGTTCTCGCCATTGACCAGTGGCAACAGCGCGTACCCGATCTCGATCTTAAGATCGTCCATCTTGAGTGAAGCGGTAATCGGTTCCTCAACGGCCGATTCCTTAGCGGCACTCTGTGCCTCATCAAAGGCCTTGGTGACAGCGTTCTGATCCTGTGCCCTGCCGATGCGGAAGGCGAGATAGGCAGCCCCGCCTGCCAGCGCCCAGAAAGGCAGGATTGGCATGCCGGGCAACAGCCCCATCACAGCCATGACGGCTGCCGACATGCCCAGCGCCTTGGGGTTGTTCGAGAGCTGTCCCGTCAGTGCTTTTGAAGCCTGCCCGCTGACGCCGGATTTTGAAACCAGAAGACCCGCAGCGGTCGAAACGATTAGGGCCGGAATTTGCGTCACCAGTCCATCACCGACCGTCAGGATGGTATAGACGCGGCCTGCATCGCCAAAGCTCATGTTCTGCTGCATCACGCCGATGATGATGCCGCCGATGACATTGATCAGCGTGATCAGCAGACCGGCGATGGCGTCACCGCGGACAAATTTCGAGGCACCGTCCATGGCACCGAAAAATGAGGCTTCGTCCTCCAGCGCCTTGCGGCGCACCTTGGCCTGCTCCTGATCGATCAGGCCGGTGTTGAGATCGGCGTCAATCGCCATCTGCTTGCCGGGCATGGCATCCAGCGTGAACCGGGCGGCCACTTCCGCGATGCGGCCAGAACCCTTGGTGATGACGATGAAATTGACGATCACCAGAATGGCAAAGACGATGATACCGATGACGAAATTGCCACCCATTGCAAACTGGCCAAAAGCCTCGATGACATGGCCAGCAGCACCTGTGCCTGTATGGCCGTTGGCCAGAATGAGACGTGTTGAGGCGAGATTCAGCGCCAAACGCAGCATCGTGGCAATCAGCAGCACTGTCGGGAAAATCGTGAATTCAAGCGGCGCTGAAATGAACAGCGCCACCATCAGGATCAGCACTGACAGGATGATGGATATGGCCAGAAAAATATCAAGCAGGAAAGGCGGTAGTGGTACGACCAGAATGGTCAGGATCACCATCACGCCGATGGCAAGCCCGATATCACTGCGCTGAAGCATTGCGCCAATGTCAGACAGCCGGAAGCCGCCCGCCACGCCGGGCTTGCTGGCATTCTGTCCTGCCGTCACGTCTGTCATCGTCTGCCCAACCCCGTGAGCCTGCAAAACGCAAGGCCGCACCCGGCAATCTTTGCCGGGTTTATGGTTGAGAATGGGTTAACGCCGGGCAAAATCATTTCAGCGAGACCCGTCACAGTTTTGCCGGAGGAGTGCCGCAATTTCCCGCAAATTCCACAGGATCAGCATGTTGATCGCTTTTTTTAAAACGACTACGATCACAAACACATAGGGAGGAATGTATGCTTCGCTTTTTAACGCTTGTGCTGTTGTCCAGCGCCACGCCGGTTTTTGCCGCCGAGATATCCGCCTCCTCGCGGTTAGACGGTGTCATCGTCTATCCCGGCGTTGCGGCCGTCACACGCATCGTCGAGGTCGATGTACCC
>JANMLW010000210.1:0-11859 GCA_031372765.1 Hyphomicrobiales bacterium | reverse complement strand
CCCTGGTATACGCTTGCTTTCCAAAGTGGGATAAAGTTCACGAGGATCAACAAAATCATACTCGATTGCATAACCATGCTGCTTGATAACCGCCCTCTCAAGACCTGGAATCGAAGCAATTACTGAATCCTGCACGTCAATTGGCATCGATGAGGAAATACCATTGGGATAGACCGTATGGTCGTCAAGGCCTTCAGGTTCAAGGAAAATTTGATGACTCTCACGTTCAGCAAACCGTACAACCTTGTCCTCTATAGAGGGGCAATACCGCGGTCCTGTACCCGCAATTTGACCGGAGTAGACGGGAGCACGATCAATGTTTGCCTGTATAATCGCATGGGTCTGCTTTGTGGTGCGCGTGATATGACACGGCACTTGCCGGTTGGTGATCTGCGTCGTCAGCATCGAGAATGGTTCGGGGACAGCGTCGCCCTGTTGTACGTCGAGACCAGACCAATCGATTGTACGTCCATCCAGGCGAGCCGGCGTGCCTGTTTTCAATCGACCCATTACAAAGCCAAACTGCTGCAAACGAAGGGCTAGCTTGACTGCTGGACGTTCCCCAACACGTCCAGCCTCTTCCCGGTGCGAGCCCAGATGAATGAGGCCCCGAAGAAAAGTACCAGTTGTAATAATTACCGCGCCTGATTTCAGCGTATCGCCTTCGGCCGTCTGCAAGCCGACAACATTGGGACCGTCCATCAGCAAATCGATCGCCTCTCCCCGTAGCACACTCAGATTGGGCGTTGCATGCACTAACTCACGTGTCATGGCATCATGATAAAGTTTTCGGTCAATTTGAGCACGCGGGCCTCGCACTGCAGGTCCCTTACGCCTGTTCAAGAGGCGAAACTGTATCCCTGCCGAATCTGCCACGCGACCCATCAAGCCATCCAAGGCATCAATCTCACGCACCAGATGGCCTTTTCCCAAACCTCCAATTGCGGGGTTACAGGACATCACACCAAGATTATCCAAGCGTAGAGTCAACAAAGCAGTCCGGGCACCCAATCGTGCGGCGGTAGCGGCTGCTTCACAGCCAGCATGGCCGCCTCCGACCACGATGACGTCATAATCAGAAGAGCTCATATCAAACAGTCCAATTCCGTGCCTAATCTCTGTCTAACATACATCAGGTAACGAGGAAACTGATGCCTTGCGAGTCAATTGTTTCACGTGAAACACAGTTACTTGCCAACGCAAAATCGGGAAAATATGGCGCCCAAAACTTCCTCCACCCCAATTTCACCAAGCAAATTGGAAAGTGCCAGATCAGTATTATGGATATGGTGGGATATGATCTCAATACCCACTCCAGCGTCACGCCGTGCAGCAGCAAGACAATGCCTTGCGCTTTGAAGCGCCTGCTCCTGTCGTGCCTTCGTGATGAGACTTGCTTCAGAACTACCTGCAAGAAAATACAACGATTGTGAGATCGCACGTCTGAGATCCTCCAATCCTTGACCTGTATGAGCGGATACAAGCACATCGTACCCCGCAGTGGTATTATTGCATTGATCAGATTTGGTTCGTATACGAATCGAATGTGTCGGATCAATACCATCCATCACAAATCCCTCAATCCCATCATCGAGGGAAAGGACGAGATCAGCTTGCATCCTCGTTGATATAGCCCGTTCAATCCCAATGGTTTCAACCGGATCAACCGCCACCCGTATACCGGCCGTATCAAACAGACGGACCAGGTAGCCGTCAATATCGAGATTAACTTCAATCACATCCCGTGTTGTGCCAGCGTGATCCGAAACAATGGCAATATCACTACCTGCCAAGGCATTCAGCAATGTCGATTTTCCCACATTGGGCTTCCCGATAATCGCAACCTTAAAGCCATCCGCAATAACACGCCCGCGCTGCGCCTTACCCAGCACATCGACAATATCAATTTCCAATCGTTGCAGATACGAATCGATATTTGAGGCGACATTATCGCCAACATCGCCCTCATCACTAAAATCAATATCAGCGGCAATCATCATCTTGATATCAAGAATTGCATCACGCCACTGCCTGATGCGCTTAGCAAGCGCTCCTTCCAGTCCTGCAAGAGCCTGCTGTCTTTGCGCATCCGTGTCAGCATCGATAAGATCGGCCAAGGCCTCAACCTGCG
The DNA here is from genome assembly GCA_031372765.1 of Hyphomicrobiales bacterium. Taxonomy (GTDB): domain Bacteria; phylum Pseudomonadota; class Alphaproteobacteria; order Rhizobiales; family Beijerinckiaceae; genus JADCCX01. The sequence goes on along the minus strand of JANMLW010000210.1, from coordinate 9,728 downwards.
TCAAATCCAACTTGCCATTCTCAAGCGCACGACGGGTAAACTCACCAGGCTGGGCAATACGCAGCCCGGGAATTTTGGACAATATCTGCAAAAGCCCTGAGACAACGGCCCTTCCACCATGCACATGAAGTTCCACACAAGGTTCGCCCGTGAAACTGGCTTTATCCGGAAACCACAAAACGAGAGCGTTATCGAAAACCACAGCAGTAGCTGGATCCCGCAAGCGAGATAATCTGGCAAAGCGGGGAAGCGGCAGATCCCCGGGACATAACATGAGCAGGCTGGACGCAGCTTCAGCACCGCTGATACGGACTACTGCAACACCCGCTTTTCCGTGCCCGGAGGACAGGGCAAAAATCGTATCGCTCACAAAGGATTCCCATCTGATGGCAAAATGACAAGACGTGACACGTAAATTCGTTTCGAGATCGAATCAAACGAGAGAGGACAAACCAGAACCTGTATTGCAAAATGCAATGCGCCTCCAAACTGGCCTCACATCCTAAGGCATTGTTATGACTCTGAAACTTGCATTCTCTGGACAACTTCAAAAAAGATTGTCAAAGGACCAGACAGCATGTGGTGAAGTGACGTCGAGTCGCATTGCAATCATATCGAAAATAGCGTTTTGCATAGTTTATTCTATGGATGGGTTTAATCCCGGACAAGAATGATAACGGTTTGACTCCAGTCAGGGATTGCCCGCAAGGCAAAAGCAGCGATGGCTTCTACACATGCCGAGGGAACCCGGCGCGATTTTCTTTATCTGGCGACCGGTACCGTTGGTGCTGTGGGTGTCGTGTCAGCAATCTGGCCCTTCATCTCACAGCTTGGGCCTGACGCAAGCACGCGCGCCGCAGGTGCACCGATTGAGGTTGATCTGGCTCAGGTGCCTGAAGGTCAATCGATAACCTTGAAGTGGCGCGGCCAACCCATCTTTGTGCGCCACCGGACAGCTCAGGAAATTGCCGATGCGAAAGCAGACGACAGCAAATCACTCCCTGATCCTGAAAAAGATATCGACCGGACGGGTAAGTTCAACAATACGGCCCAATCCAAATGGATAATCGTACAGGGATCCTGCACCCACCTGGGCTGCGTTCCTGTCAAGAACTCTGGCGATTATAACGGCTGGTATTGCCCGTGCCATGGGTCTCATTACGACAATTCAGGCCGAATTCGCAAAGGCCCGGCACCCAAGAACCTGGTGGTTCCGGAGTTCGCATTTCTGACAGAAAACAGCATCCGCATCTCCGGCACGCGCTCAGCGGCCTGACACAGACGGGGAAGACAGTATCATGCAAGGTCATTCAACCTACGTTCCGAAATCTTCTGCCGCCAAGTGGCTTGAGGCGCGCCTGCCAATCATTGGATTGATGCACTCCTCCTTTGTCTCTTATCCAACGCCCAAGAACCTGAACTACTTCTGGACATTCGGCGGTATCTTGATGGTGATGCTGGTTGTGCAGATCATCAGTGGCATCGTTCTGGCAATGCATTATACGCCGCATGTGGACATGGCCTTCCAATCGGTCGAGCACATCATGCGGGACGTTAACCACGGCTGGCTGATACGTTATCTCCACATGAATGGCGCATCGATGTTCTTCATCGCCGTGTATCTTCACATCTTCCGTGGTCTTTATTACGGGTCGTACAAGGCACCGCGTGAAGTCCTGTGGATTTTGGGCGTCGTTATCCTGTTGCTCATGATGGCGACTGCCTTCATGGGCTATGTGCTGCCTTGGGGACAAATGTCTTTGTGGGGTGCCGTTGTCATCACCAATCTGTTTTCGGCCATTCCACTGGTCGGTGAAACCATCGTGACCTGGCTTTGGGGAGGCTTTGCGGTCGATAATCCGACACTGAACCGCTTTTTCTCACTGCATTATCTTTTGCCGTTCATGATCTTCGGTGTGGTCATCCTGCATGTCTGGGCACTGCACGTCGTGGGACAGAACAATCCAACGGGTGTCGAAGTCAAGAATCTCAAAAAAGATACAGTGCCGTTCACACCTTACGCGACAGTCAAAGATGCCTTCGCGATGGTCTGTTTCTTCGTGATGTTTGCCTATTTCGTCTTCTTCCACCCTAATTATCTCGGTCATGCTGATAACTACATCATGGCGGACGCCTTGAAGACCCCTGCTCATATCGTTCCTGAATGGTATTTCCTGCCTTTCTACGCCATCCTCCGCTCTATTCCAGATAAACTGGGCGGTGTGGTCATGATGGGTGCGGCAATCGTTATCCTGGCTTTCCTGCCATGGCTTGACACCTCCCGCATCCGCTCAGGAAGCTATCGTCCGACGTTCCGGATTTTCTTCTGGGTCTTCGTATTCGTCTGCGTCCTGCTTGGTTGGGTTGGATCACAGGACACGGCAAGAGCCGTCATGAAGTTTGGTGATCAAACTGTACTGACCATGGTAGGGCTTGGACAAATCCTGACAGCGTATTACTTCGGACACTTCCTCGTCATCCTGCCACTCCTGGGATTGTTCGAAAAACCGGGCTCATTGCCTGCATCCATCGCTGAGTCAGTGTTAGGTGGTGGTTATGGAACGCCGGTCGGTGCTGCTGCTTCGCCAGAGCACAAGGGCTGAAGGACGGATTTACGGATATGACCATGAAAACACTCTTCAAAGCCGCCGCCGCCTTAACCCTGATTTTGGGGCTAGGCACAACGGCAGCACATGCCGCAGGCGACGCCGTTCAGCCACCCCGTCAATCGTGGTCGTTTGCCGGCCCCTTGGGGCGCTACGATAACAACCAGTTGCAACGCGGCTTTCAGGTTTACCAGAACGTCTGCGCGGCCTGCCACAGCTTGTCAAAACTCTCCTTCCGCAATCTGTCTGAAAAAGGCGGACCTGAATTCAAACCGGAACAAATTAGGGAATTAGCGGCAAAATGGCCTATCCAGGTGAAGGATGGCCCGAACGACAAGGGCGAAATGTTCGAGCGGGCACCCCGCGCGGCAGATCGTTTCCCGTCTCCACATGCCAACGTGGAAGCTGCCAAGGCTGCAAATGGCGGCGCAGCACCGCCTGATTTCTCGGTTCTTGCCAAAGCCCGCACCTACACCCGTGGCTTCCCCTTGTTTCTTGTCGATATCTTTTCCCAGTATCAGGAACAGGGGCCCGATTACATCTATGCCCTTCTGGCCGATGGTTATCTCAAGGACGGCGAAAAACCGCCCATCGCGGTGGAAGAAGGCCTGAACTACAATAAATACATGCCCGGACAAAAGATCTCGATGGTCGAACCCTTGTCCGATGGTCAGGTGGAATACACAGACGGTTCACCCGCCACCAAGGCGCAGTACGCCAAGGATGTCACAGCCTTCATGATGTGGGCCGCCGAACCAAAGCTGGAAGAACGCAAGCAGATGGGCTTTCGCGTCATGATCTTCCTGATCGTCTTTGCCGGCTTGCTGTATTACACCAAGAAAAAGGTCTGGGCAGACGTCAAGAGCCCCAAGACTGTGCAGGGCCACGCACACTGAAGAGCATGCAATTGCACAGCAAAGGCCCCTTTCGGGGCCTTTTTTATTTGACGCCAACCCCATAACTCGCTTCCTTTGCAGCAGGAGATCAGGATGGCATTGGCAAAGCTCGGGATAATCGGTGGATCAGGTCTTTACGATCTACCGGGTTTGGAAGATATCCGCGAACAGCGGGTCGATAGCCCATGGGGTGAACCATCTGATACCTTGCGCATAGGGAAAGTTGGTACGACCGAGATCGTCTTTCTGCCAAGGCACGGCCGAGGTCACGTCCTATCGCCATCGGGCATCAACTACCGTGCCAATATCGATGTCATGAAGCGCGTTGGCGTCACTGATCTTGTATGTTTCTCTGCCGTTGGATCCTACAAGGCGGAGTTGCCGCCGGGCACTTTCGTACTCGTCGATCAAATCATTGACCGGACCTACAGGCGCGAAAGCTCGTTTTTCGGCAATGGCTGCGTGGCTCATGTCCCTTTCTCTCACCCGGTTGGCTTCAAGTTACGGGATCAAGTGAGACAGGCTCTGGAGATCGAGGCTATTGCCTATCAATCAGGCGGCACAGCCGTCTGCATGGAAGGACCACAGTTTTCAACCCAGGCAGAAAGCCTCAGCTACCGCAGCCAAAAACATGATGTCATCGGCATGACTTCCATGCCGGAAGCCAAGTTGGCCCGTGAAGCCGAAATAACCTATTGCATGGTCGCCATGGTAACGGATTTTGATGCCTGGCACCCTGATCACGATGCCGTTGATGTCGCGATGGTGGTGAAGCAGATGCAAAGCAATACGGAGGCTGCCAAACGGGTAGTCATGCAACTGGCATCATCTTTCGGGCAGGAGCGCATCCCCTGTCCCTACGGCTCGCACAAGGCACTGGACGGGGCAATCATGACAGCACCCTCGGCCCGTGATCCAGAACTGATGAAAAAACTGGATGCTGTGGCCGGGCGCTTGCTCGGCCGAGAGCAACAATGACAAGGCTTGATCGATGAACCTCAAAGATACAGTCCGCACGATCAGGGACTACCCCAAGCCTGGCATCATGTTTCGCGACATTACCACCTTGCTGGCAGATGCGCGGGCTTTCCGCCGCGCCATTGATGAACTGGTGCAGCCCTATGCCGGATCAAAGGTCGACAAGGTGGCAGGCATAGAGGCGCGCGGGTTCATACTGGGCGGTGCCGTCGCACATCAGATGTCGGCGGGATTCGTGCCCATCCGCAAGAAAGGCAAATTACCCCACGAAACAGTCAGCATCGCTTACAGCCTGGAATATGGCATCGATGCAATGGAAATGCACAAGGATGCTGTTACGCCGGGTGAGAAAGTCATCCTCGTCGATGATCTGATCGCGACAGGCGGTACGGCAGAAGCGGCATGCCGCCTGCTTACGACATTGGGTGCGGAAATTATCGCCGCCTGTTTCATTGTGGATTTACCGGAACTGGGCGGAGCCAGAAAGATCGAGGCATTGGGCGTGCCTGTCCGCACCCTGATGCAGTTTGACGGTCACTGAATCGAAACCGGACTACCAGCGCGTTCAAAGAACACGCACCCAACGGCATTCATGCCCGTTGCGCAGCCGAATCAAACCGTATTCTAGTCAATTCGGGCTGCGGTATTACTGAAGTTACGTGTTCATCGATTCAAAGAAATCAGCATTGACCTTGGTTGACTTGAGCTTGTCGAGCAGAAACTCGATGGCATCCACTGTGCCCATCGGGTTGAGAATACGGCGAAGCACATACATTTTCTTGAGCGTATCGGCAGGAACAAGCAGTTCTTCCTTGCGCGTACCGGACCGGGTGATGTCGATTGAAGGGAAGACGCGCTTATCGGCAACCTTGCGATCGAGAATGATTTCCGAATTACCCGTTCCCTTGAACTCTTCAAAAATCACTTCATCCATGCGACTGCCGGTATCAATCAACGCTGTTGCAATGATGGTCAAGGAACCACCTTCCTCGATGTTACGGGCAGCACCGAAAAAGCGCTTGGGTCGCTGCAAGGCGTTCGCGTCAACACCACCGGTCAATACCTTGCCTGAGGAGGGAACAACAGTGTTGTAGGCGCGCCCAAGACGGGTGATTGAATCGAGCAGAATCACCACGTCACGTCCATGTTCGACCAACCGCTTGGCTTTTTCAATAACCATTTCAGCAACCTGCACGTGGCGTGTGGCTGGCTCATCGAAAGTTGACGAGATCACCTCACCCTTGACGGAGCGTTGCATGTCAGTCACTTCTTCGGGCCGCTCATCGATCAACAGAACAATGAGATAGGCCTCGGGATGATTGGCAGTGATTGATTTGGCGATGTTCTGCAACAGCACGGTCTTGCCCGTGCGCGGTGGTGCCACGATAAGCGCACGCTGGCCCTTGCCGATGGGTGTGACCACGTCCATGACGCGTGAGGACATATCCTTGCGCGTGGGATCCTCGATCTCCATCTTGAGGCGCTCATTGGGATAGAGCGGCGTCAGGTTATCGAAATTGACCTTGTGTCGAGCCTTCTCAGGTTCCTCGAAATTGATTCTGTTGACCTTCAGCAAGGCAAAATATCGCTCGCCATCCTTGGGGCTGCGGATGAGACCTTCCACCGTATCACCCGTGCGCAAAGCAAACCTGCGGATCTGTGCAGGCGACACATAAATATCATCCGGACCAGGGAGATAATTGGCATCAGGTGCCCGCAAAAATCCAAAGCCATCGAGCAGGACCTCAATGACACCTTCCCCGATAATCTCCGTTTCACGCGCCGCCAGCTGCTTCAGGATAGCATAAAGCAGTTCCTGCTTACGCAAGGTGCTGGCACCTTCAACCTCAACCTCTTCAGCAAAGCTGAGAAGTTCAGTTGGCGATTTGGCTTTAAGGTCTTGAAGTTTAATTTCCCGCATTGGGATGAACCTGTTTTGAATGAGAGAAGAATATCCAGAGAGGGTGAGGGAAGGCGCAGGGCAGGCGCATTATATGTCGAAAAGCACCAATGGCAGATCGTTGAAAGAACCTTATCTCGGTCCAGCCCTTGAGGAGAGAATTGTCAGATAGCGCGATTCCATGGCGTTCGCAAGCCAGATTCAATTGGCGGACAACAGCCTCAAAACGGTTTGACAACAGCCATTATGACTATGGCAATCATCAGAAGCGTGGGGACTTCATTGGCAACACGGTAGAACTTCTGGCTGCGGCTGTTTTTGTCTTCGGCAAAGTCTCTTACCCAGATTGCCATCTTCTCATGGGCAACTGTCAAGGCGATGACAAAGGCAAATTTGAGATAAAGCCAGTATCCGGCTGAGAACCCGACATAGGCAAACACGAGAGTCAACCCTGCCGCCCAGGACACGATCATGGCAGGCGTCATGATGTAGCGGAGAAGCCGCCGTTCCATGGTTTTCAAGGTTTCAGAAAGCTCAGAACCATTTTTGGCATCGCAGTGGTAAATCATCAGGCGAGGCAGATACAGCAAACCCGCCATCCAGGAGATGACAGCGATCAGATGCAAACTCTTGAGCCACAGATACACCGCCTAGACCCTGATGCGGCGCAACAGTTGCTCGACATGGGCAATAGGTGTTTCAGGCAAAATGCCATGGCCTAGATTGAAGATAAAGGGTCGCCCACGGGTATGCTCAAGGATATGATCAACAGCTCGGTCAAGCCTATCACCGCCGGCAATCAGCACAAGCGGATCAAGATTGCCCTGCAGGCAGGGAAAGCGTTTATCAGTAACCAGATCGGCAAGATCGGCCGTAGTATCCAGAGAAAGACCATCAACACCCAGGGCTGACACGAACCGCCGCAAGCCACTGGCAGTTGCCGCGCGCGGAAAGGCCAGGATATTGACATGAGGACGGGCTGCACGCACGGCGGCCACCAGTTTAACCACCGGTGCGATGCACCAGCTATCAAATTCCGCAGCAGGCAGGACACCCGCCCAACTGTCAAAAATCTGCACCGTATCGGCACCAGCGTCAATCTGCGCCACAAGATGCGGGATACTCACTTCGATGACGAGATCAAGCAACTGCTGAAATGCTTGAGGATGACGATAGGCAAAGAGGCGCGCGGGTGCTTGATCTTTGGTTCCCTTGCCAGCGATCATGTAAGTCGCCACCGTCCAGGGTGCACCACAAAATCCGATCAAGGCAGTTTCTGTCGGCAGCGCTGCCCGCACGCCTTTGACAGCCTCATAAACTGGCAACAGCACATCAGGATTATAGCGTGAGCGCAACTCCGTGATTGTGCGAGGATCAGTGATGGGATCCATCTCAGGGCCTTCGCCTTCGACAAAGCGCACATTGCGGGCCAAAGCATCAGGAATGGTCAGGATATCGGAAAAAATAATGGATGCATCAAAGCCGAAGCGCCTTATCGGCTGCATGGTGGCTTCTATGGCCACTTCTGGGGAATAGCAGAAATCAAGAAACGATTTTGCCTGTTTTCGAATGGCACGGTATTCAGGCAGATAACGTCCAGCCTGCCGCATCAGCCAGACAGGAGGCACTTTTTGCGGCTGGTTTGACAGGGCGAGTGTGAGTTTTCGTGGTTTCGTATCGGTCATGTCAAACATAAGGTTAGAGAAAGAATCTTTTTCTGTGACTCTGTTTAGAAGCGGAAATTACGGGAGCAGCACGCTTTCACATCTTGTCCCCAGCTTCTCCACACCTTTCACAAGGCTGTGTCATCGGGTGCTTGCCGTGCGGAGTCCAGCTGTTTTGGTATGATCTGACAAGAATAGTCGTGATAATGATAGATGGTCTATCCCTGCTGCACTGTCCTGTGTGTAATCAACCCTTCATTAACACCTTGTTAACCATTCTGTGGATGCCCGTGCGAGGAGCGTGGATAATTTTTCCCCCATGGCCATAAATGCTCCTGTTTTGCACAGTCATCCACAGCATGTTACCAGCCCTGCGGAGACGGATCCGAGCATCGAACGCTCGTGGTGTCAAAGCAGACGGGAGCTTTCATGAAGGAGCATCAATGGGCCGGAACTATTTCCATCTTCATCTGGTTTCCGATGCAACAGGCGAAACCCTGATTGCCGTCAGCCGTGCAGCGACAACCCAGTATCAGGGTGTGGCGTCCATCGAGCATGTCTATCCCTTGGTTCGTTCTGATGAGCAGCTTGAACGGGTTATGAGCGAAATTGAAAGTGCACCAGGGCTGGTGCTGTTCACATTTGTCGATCAGGACCTGTCGAAACGACTGGAAGATTTCTGCAAGGAAAACGGCTGCCCCTGCCTGTCCGTGCTGACACCCGTGCATGCGATGATCCAGTCGTATCTGGGTGCGGTATCGACGCCGCGTCCGGGCGCACAACATATGCTTAATGCTGATTATTTCCGCCGTATTGATGCGTTGAACTTCACCATGCTGCATGATGACGGTCAATTGGCGGAAGATCTTGAAGAGGCCGATGTTGTTCTTGTGGGCATCAGCCGCACCTCCAAGACACCCACCAGCATTTATCTTGCCAACCGCGGCATCAAGACAGCCAACATTCCTCTTGTACCGGGTGTCCCCCATCCCGCCAATCTTGAGCAACTGGTCAAACCGCTGGTCGTCGGCCTTGTCGCCAGCACGGACCGGATCGTGCAGATCAGGCAGAACCGACTGCTTTCCCTCAATGCCTCGGGGGATTCCGATTATGTCGATAAATCATCCATTGCCGAGGAACTTGCCAATGCGCGGCGGCTTTTCTCGAGGCATGACTGGCCGGTGATCGATGTCACGCGCCGTTCCATCGAGGAGGCATCAGCCACCATCATCGAATGGTTCAACGCCCGCAAGGCGACATTGGTGGCACAATGAGCGATGCGGCAGACACGTATCCGCTCTGGCTTGGGCCACAACCCCTTGTGCTGGCATCCGGCAGTCGCACGCGGTTTGACCTCCTGATTGCGGCGGGCATTCCTGTTGAGGTTTTTCCTGCTGACCTCGATGAACGGGCTTATACAGCAACCCTCGGACTGACTGGCGCTTGTGCTGACAGGCTCGCTGTTCATCTGGCCAGGGGTAAGGCCTTATCAGTCGCCAGAAATCGACCTGACCGGTATGTATTGGGTGCTGACCAGACCCTGGCCTGTGAGGGTGTAATGCTGTACAAGCCGCTTGACCGCAAGGCCGCCCGCGAGCAGCTCCTGTTTATGTCGGGCAAGACGCACCATCTCCATTCCGCTGTGGCGATTGCCCGAAATGCGAAGGTTCTTATCCGGTTTGTG
>JANMLW010000200.1:0-25223 GCA_031372765.1 Hyphomicrobiales bacterium | reverse complement strand
GCGCATGGGCTGCCTGTCGGTGGGGAAGTAGGCGAGCGTGCGGCAATCCCACACCGATTTCACCGGCTTGATCCTGCCTTTGATCATATCCGTTACCATAGTGACCACTTCATGCCCGCGGGCGACAAAATCAGTGTGGGGATATTCTTTATAAAGAACAATGATATCAGCAAGTTGACAACGCTTGAGTGTGAGGTGGCAATGGGGATCAAGCTCAACGCCAATGATCACTTTCGGTCCGGTGATGGCCCGGATGTGCTCCAGAAAATCACCCTCGCAATCGAGATAACCCTCGGCCACCATCGCGCCGTGAAGACTGAGCACAATACCATCCAGCGGCATGGCCGCCTTGATCTGACCCAGTATCTCATCCCGCATTCGCTCATAGGCATCGCGGGTCGCCGTGCCGCCCGGCTGGGCGGAATAGGACGAGCCTTCAATGGCCGTGAAACCATCGGTCTTGCCACGCTCGCGCGTTACCCAGACAGCCGCACTTTGTAACGTGGCGAAGGGGGGATGGGTGCCCGGCGGAAAATACATCTTGTCCGTGAATGCCCGGTAGGCACTTGGCAGAGGAATGAAGGTATTGGCTTCAAGGGCAAGTGCAGCGGTAAAAATACGCATTCAATTTGTCTTCCCTTTGCCTCTCACGCTAGCCCTCTCCCCGCTTGCGGGGAGAGGGATGAAACGGTCTGTCTCACACCTTTTCGATGTTCCAGAACGGCAGTAGTTCCGGAATGCCGATAATGCCCTTGACGTTGGAACGGAACGCCGCCGGCTGCACCCACTGGCCCAGATAGGCATGGGGCACGAAGTTCCAGGCGTTCTCCTGCATGCGGCGGGAAACCGCCTTGCGGGCATCAAGCGTGGGAGCTGCCGCCCATTCGTTGCGCATCACCTCGTGGGCCGCATCCTCCGGCCAGCCGAACCAGCCCTTGTCACCCGTGGCAGCATGGCCTGCAAGGCCGATGGGATTGCCGATATTGGCACCCGAAGCCCAGGTGATGAAGATGTTCCAGCCGCCCGCATCAGGCGCGCCCTTGTTGCCGCGCCGCTGCACGATACCGCCCCAGTCAGCTGCCGCCAGTTGCACATTCGCCCCGATCTGGCGGAGCGCCTGCGCAACAAGTTGCGCGGAGTTGTTCATGAACGGAATGGTTGTCGCCTGAAGAATGACAATCGGGCGACCATCATAGCCGGATTCCTTAAGGAGAGCCGCAGCCTTCGTGAGGTTTGGTGCGCCCTTGAACCAATCCATATTGGCATCGTTCTCCATCGGCGTATCACAGGCAAACAGCGAACCGCAGGTGCGAGAATACTTCGGATTGGCGAAGGTTGCCTGCATGAAATCCTTCTGGTTGATCAGGTGCAGCATGGCCTGGCGCGCCTTCACGTTGTTGAGGGGCGGGTGCAGGAAGTTCATGCGCAGCCAGCCGACATTGCCGGTGGGGTTAAGCACCTGAAGTGTCAGATCCTTGTTGCCGGAAAGCTGCTCCAGCAGGTCGAACGGCGGGCTTTCCATCAGGTCGATCTCGCCCGATTGCAGCGCCGCAATGGCCGTCTGCTCATCGCGGATATTGTCGATCACCACACGGTCCACCTTGACCACCTTGCCACCGGCTGAACCGTTCACGGGCTCTGCACGCGGCACATAATCCGCACGGCGATCATAGACATAGGCCACGCCCTGCTTTGTCGCATCCCGGTTCATGGCGAAGGGACCGGAGCCGACGATCTCCTTGACCTGTTGCATCGGGTCGGTTTCCGCCTCCTGCTTGCGCATGACAAAGCAGACATTGGTGCCCAGTTTGGCCAATGCATCGAGCACCATGCCGTAGGGTTCTTTCAGCTTGATCTGGAAAGTCTTGTCATCGACCACGGGTGTGTCAGCCACCCGCAGGAACAGATGCTGGCCAAAGCCGTCCCGAGCCGCCCAACGGCGCATCGAGGCCACGCAGTCTGCGGCCTTGACAGCAGACCCATCGGTGAACTTCAGGCCATCACGCAATTCGAACGTATAGGTTTTCTTGTCCTCCGAAACACCGTGCTTTCCGACCATCTGTGGTTGGGGAACGGAGTTTGAATCCGCCGAGAACAGCGTGTCGTAGACCATGCCCGCGTGGTATGACGTGACGTTGGCAGTGGTCCAGATGGGATCGAACGAGCCAATATCACCGTGAATGACAGCCCTCAGCGTCCGGGCTCTTGTGGGTGTGGTCTGGGCAGTCAGAATGCCGGGTGCGGCGGTCAGTGCAGCGGCGGCCAGGCCACCTTTCACAACGCTTCTGCGGGTCGTGGACATGTCATTCTCCCTCGTGTTGCCACTGATCCCGGCGTTGTAGCCAACGTCCTCCCCGGTCAGGGCAAGGCTATTGGTGCACGCAAACAGGGAAGGCGCAAGAGGGGAGTTTGTTGTTGTGGCAGTGCCGGTTGCCGGATGCAGCAAAAAGCCCTCTCCCGGATGCCGGAAGAGGGCTTGTCTTGATCGGATAGGTTTTTGGCTTACTTCTTGAAAGCAGCTACAGCGGCCTCCCCGGCGGCTCCAGCCTTCTTTGACCAGTCAGCGGTCAGCTGCTCGCCAACTTTGGCCAGATCAGCCTTGAACTGTGGTGATGGCGGCTGCACCTTCATGCCCTTGGCGGCAAGTTCCTTGAGAAACCAGTTGGTTTTTTCCTCGGAAATACGACGGCCACGCTCTTCAGCGTCAGCGGAAGCCTTCAGGATGGCATCTTGCGTTGGCTTGTCGAGCGCAGCAAAGGCTGCCTTGTTGACGAAAGTCACGTTGTTGGGAAGCCAAGCCTGCGTATCATAGAAGTGGGTCAAGGTTTCCCAGGTCTTGCTGTCATAGCCTGTGGCACCTGATGACATGTAGCTGTCGGCAACGCCGGTTGCCAATGCCTGTGGCAGTTCGGAAGCCTGGATTGTCAGGGGCTGGGCACCAACGATTTCAGCGATGCGGGTGGTGCCGACATTATAGGCACGCCATTTCAGGCCCTTCATGTCTGCAATCGAATTCAGGTCTTTTTTGGCATAGATGCCCTGCGGAGGCCATGGCACCGCAAACAGCAGCATCAAGCCCTGTGCATCCAATGCCTTGGCTATCTCGGGTTTCACCGCTGTCCAGAGCTTCTTGGAATCTGCAAATGAAGTCGCCAGAAACGGCACGACATCGATGCCAAACAGCGGGTTCTCGTTCTCATGCAGCGAGATGAGAACTTCGCCCATCTGGATCTGGCCGGTTGCTGTCGCGCGCTTGATTTCCGGTGCCTTGAACAGGGACGCGTTGCCATGCACGGTAACGGTCAGTTTTCCAGCTGTTGCCTTGTCGAGGTCCTTGGCAAACTCGACCAGGTTCTCGGTATGGAAGTTGGTGTTGGAATAGGCAGCTCCCAGATTCCACTTGGTCTGCGCCAAAACCGGCGATGACAGCATGGCAAAGCTGGCGGTGGCTGCAAAGGCGACCGATGTCAGGAAATGTCTACGTTTCATGATGCTCCTCCTCGAGCGTTTGTAACCTGTGGAATCATTCAACCCGGGAAAACCAGTTTAGGCAACCACATTACCAAACCGGGGAAAACCGTGACGATGGCAACCGCTGCCACCAGCAGGAAAAAGAAAGGCAGTGCCGCCAATGCCACATAGTTGGAATCGCGGCCTGACATGCTTTGCAGCACAAACAGATTGAACCCAACCGGTGGTGAAACCTCTGCCATTTCAACAACCAGCACCATGAAAATGCCAAACCAGATGAGATCAAAGCCCGCCCGCTCGATCATGGGCAGAACTACAGCTGTGGTGAGCACGATCATCGAGATGCCATCAAGGGCCGTGCCCAGAATGATGTACATCACTGTCAGCACTCCGATGAGGGCATAGGGGTTAAGTCCCAGTCCATCTACCCAGTTGGCAAGGGCCACTGGGATGCCGGTGTAGCCCATCGATTGTTTCATGAAAGCGGCACCCGCCAGAATGAACATGATCATGCAGGTGACTTTGACTGTGCCCATGACGCTGAGCCAGAAGGCTTGACGCGTCAGCGCCCCCTGCCACCAGGCGATGACAAAGGAAGCGACAACACCCCATGCAGCGCATTCCGTGGCGGTAGCCCAGCCAAGACCAAGGGCGGCAAACACAAAGATGATGAGCAGCGACACGGGAATCAGGTTCTTTGATTCGTGCATCTTTTCGCGGAATGTCATATTGGGTTCTGGCGGGGGGGCCTGATCCTTGTTGATGATATGCCAGACGGCGATGTAGCCGGAGTACAGTGCCATAACGATGAAGCCGGGAATGAAGCCCGCCAGAAATATCTGGATGATCGAGACGTTGGCGGCCACCGCATAGACCACCATGGTGATCGAGGGTGGTATGAGAATCCCGAGCGTGCCGGCACCCGCCAGCGAACCCAGTGCCATCTTCTCGTTGTATCCACGCTTTATCAGTTCCGGCAGTGCGATCTTGGCAACGGTTGCTGTCGTTGCTGCCGATGAACCGGAGACCGAGCCGAAAAGACCGCAGGCCAGCACATTCACATGCATCAGCCGGCCCGGTATGCGGTTCAGCCATGGGGCAAGACCACGGAACATTTCTTCGGAAAGTTTGGTACGAAACAGGATTTCTCCCATCCAGATGAACAATGGAAGGGCTGCCAATTCCCATGAGGCCGAGTTGCCCCAGATGGTGGTCGCCAGAACCGAGCCAGCGGGAATGCCTCCGGCAACAAACTGCATTCCGACAAAGCCGGTGGCCAGTAGCGCAACGCCGATCCAGATGCCGCCAACCAGCAGACAGAGCAGAAAGATGAGCAGCAGCAGCGAGATTGAGATGAGATCCATGATTACACCGCACTCTGCATTGCTTGTTGAACGATCTCTTCGGTTGTCTTGGGTTTGGGCTTTTCGTAACGCGGTGCGCCGCCCATGATCACGTGAATCAACTCGTCGATGAAGGCGATGGTGAGCAAAATCAGTCCGCCGCAATATCCCAGCTGTGGTATCCACATCGGCACAGGGACAACGCCCGTTGCGCGATCGTTCAGTAGCCAGGAATAATAGGTGAAGGTAACGGAATACCAGGCGAAGAAGCCGATAAATCCGAGGCCAACCAGAAGGGCGAGGATTTCGACGATCTGTTTCTTGCGGCCCTCGAACTGGTCCACCAGCAGGCCGACGCGGATCATGTCGCCGGAGCGGAAGGTGTAGGCCAGTCCCAGAAACGACATGGCGGCCATGCACCATGAGGCAAAATCATCACCCGATGGAATGTTCAATCCCCAAGGCCGCCCAAGGGACATGACCATCATCAACACGAGGATTGCGATAAGGAACAGGCCGGAGAGAATTCCCCCTGCCAGATACAGTCCGTCCAGAAATCTGCGAACCATCATTGCTCCCCACCTCGTCAAACCGCCGGGCTCATTGAGCACCTACAACGGTGCATCGCAATCCGTGACGAACCCTCCCGGATATGTCACGATCCAACGCTTGTTTGCATTTGTCAAAGGGAAGGTGACGCGATAATTTCATTTTGTCAACAATTTATCGATGATATATTTTTAATGGGACGGGTATCCATGCTTGCATTTTGTCGACAAATCGTAAATGTTGATTACCGCGAGTTTGGGAGACTATCTGATGACCCTATGGCAGTTCTGGATTGATCGTGGCGGCACCTTCACGGACGTGATTGGCCGTGCGCCTGATGGCACGTTGTCAGCCCGCAAGTTGCTGTCGGAAAATTCGCGCAGTTACCGCGATGCAGCCGTGCAGGGTATCCGCGAGCATCTGGGTTTGGCGACAGGCGCTCCTATTCCCGCCAACACAATTGGCGAGGTCCGCATGGGAACGACCGTTGCCACCAACGCGCTGCTGGAACGCAAGGGTGAATCCATGGCGCTCATAACCACGCGTGGTTTTCGTGATGCGCTGGAAATCGGCTATCAGGCCAGACCGAAAATTTTCGCCAAGGCCATCATCAAGCCGGAATTGTTGTATTCAGCTGTTGCTGAAATTGATGAGCGCATCCTTGCAGATGGAACCGTTGAAAAACCTCTGGATGAGTTGCAGCTTCGCACTGAACTCGAAGGTATCAAGGCCAAGGGTTATCAGGCGTTGGCCATCGTGTTCATGCACGCCTGGCGCTTTTCTGACCATGAGAAACGGGCGGCGGCGATTGCGCGTTCAATGGGTTTTGCGCAGGTGTCGGTCAGCCATGAGGTTTCACCCCTGATCAAACTGGTCGGGCGCGGTGATACGGCGGTGGTGGACGCCTACCTTTCTCCGATACTGGGCCGCTATGTGCAGCAAGTAGCCGATGAGCTAGATATAAAGCGCACCGGTGCGCGCCTGATGTTCATGATGTCGTCGGGTGGATTGACGGCGGCAGAATTGTTTCAAGGCAAGGACGCAATCCTTTCAGGTCCGGCAGGCGGTGTGGTTGGTCTGGCTGAAACCGGAAAATCAGCCGGATTCGACAAAGTCATCGGCTTCGACATGGGCGGCACATCCACCGATGTGGCGCATTTCGATGGTGTTTACGAGCGCGCCTTCGAGACTGAGGTGGCGGGTGTGCGCATGCGTGCACCCATGATGCTGATCCATACGGTTGCGGCGGGTGGTGGCTCCATCCTGCACTATGACGGCCAGCGCTTTCGTTGCGGGCCTGATTCTGCGGGTGCCAATCCCGGCCCCAAGGCCTACCGCAATGGCGGGCCGCTCGCCGTGACGGATGCCAACGTGATGCTGGGCAAACTGTCACCGGATCTCTTCCCGGCCATCTTTGGTCCCGACCGCAACGAACGGCTTGATGCGGATGCCGTGCGTGAGGCTTTTTCAGCCATGGCCAAGGAGGTTGGTGGTGGCAAGACTCCCGAATCCGTTGCGGATGGCTTCATCACCATCGCGGTCGAGAACATGGCCAACGCCATCAAGAAAATCTCGGTGCAGCGGGGCTATGACGTGACGCGTTACGCGCTCAACTGCTTTGGTGGTGCGGGTGGCCAGCATGCCTGTCTGGTGGCTGATGCACTGGGCATGACGACCATACTCGTACACCCGTTCTCTGGCCTTCTCTCAGCATACGGTATGGGTCTGGCGGATATCCGCTCCTCCCGCCAGCAGGCCATCGAAGGGGCATTTGACGAGACAGGCCGCGCTGCGATTGCCCAAACGGGCGCTCGTCTTGGTTCTGAAGCGGCTGCCGAAGTGGCAGGGCAGGGCGTTGCTGTCGACGATATCCAGATTTTTGTGCGCGCACATATTCGTTATGCAGGCACTGATACGCCACTGGAAGTGGAGGCAGGCGATGCTGACTCAATCCAGTCTTTGCTATTGCTGAAAAATGCCTTCCAGAAAGCGCATCGTCAGCGGTTTGGCTTCATCGACGAAACCAAGAAACTGATCATCGAGGCGGTGTCCGTCGAGGCTGTCGGGGGTGGTGCAAAGGCAGCAGAACCCGAGTTCGAGGTGTTGAAACGTCCGTTGCCAGCCCCAGCCAAGCTCACTCGCTTTTTCAGCCAGGGTGCATGGCACGATGCTTCCGTCTTCATGCGCGAGCAGTTGTTTCCCGGCGCTGCCGTTGCGGGGCCGGCACTGATCATCGAGCCGAACCAGACCCTCGTTGTCGAGGCAGGCTGGCGTGCCGAAGTGACATCAAAGGACTATCTCGTCATCAAACGTGTGGTGACATTGAACCGCACGGTTGCTGTTGGCACCAAGGCTGATCCCGTGATGCTGGAGGTGTTCAACAACCTCTTCATGTCCATTGCCGAACAGATGGGACTGACACTGCAAAACACGGCCTATTCGGTCAATATCAAGGAACGTCTGGACTTTTCCTGTGCCGTGTTTGGGGCCGATGGCGCGCTGTGCGCCAATGCGCCGCATATGCCGGTGCATCTGGGTTCGATGGATGAGAGCGTCAAGGCGATCATTCGCCAGAATGCCGTGGTCAATCCGGGCGATGTCTTCGTGCTCAATGCGCCCTACAACGGCGGCACGCATCTCCCTGATATCACGGTGTGCACACCGGTGTTCGACAAGGCAGGGCGGGAGCTTCTGTTCTGGGTCGCGTCCCGCGGTCACCACGCCGATGTGGGTGGTGTTGCCCCCGGTTCAATGAGCCCGTTGGCAACCCATATCGAGGAGGAGGGGGTCTATATCGATAATCTCAAGCTCGTGGATCGAGGGCGGTTTCTGGAGGACGACATTGTGCGTGCCTTCACGACCGCCAAGTATCCCGTGCGCAATCTCACCCAGAACATGAACGATTTGAAGGCGCAGATCGCCTCCAATGCGCGGGGCCAACAGGAGCTGGAAAAGATGGTCGAGACTTTCGGCCTTGAGGTGGTGAAGGCCTATATGGGCCATGTGCAGGATAATGCCGCCGAGATGGTGCGCCGTGTGCTGGACCGTTTGCATGATGCAGAATTCACGTACCCCATGGATCAGGGCTGTCAGATCAAGGTGAAGATCACCGTTGACAGGAAAGCCCGCCGCGCCACCGTCGATTTCACGGGAACGTCGGCCCAGCGGGCGGATAACTTCAATGCGCCGATGCCCGTAACCCGTGCGGCAGTGCTCTATGTCTTCCGCGTGATGGTGGATGATGAAATTCCCATGAATGCGGGTTGCCTGAAGCCGATCGATATCATCATACCCAAGCAGTCGATGCTCTCGCCGGAGTATCCGGCGGCCGTGGTAGCCGGTAATGTGGAGGTCAGTCAGGCTGTAACGAACTGCCTCTTTGGTGCCCTTGGTGCCATGGCCGCCTCGCAGGGCACCATGAACAACCTGACGTTCGGCGATGATACCTACCAGTATTACGAGACAATCTGTTCGGGTTCATCTGCGGGTCCGGGCTGGCATGGCACATCGGGCGTGCATGTTCACATGACCAACTCGCGGTTGACGGACCCTGAGATCCTGGAATTCCGCTTTCCGGTGGTGCTGGAAGATTTTCATGTCAGGCGTGGTTCGGGAGGCAAGGGTGAGTGGAACGCCGGGGACGGCACCAAACGCACCATCCGTTTCCTGCAGAAAATGGATTGCGCCATTCTCTCCGCACATCGCAAGGTCAGGCCTTTCGGCATGGCGGGTGGCGAGCCGGGCGAACTGGGACGAACCTCCGTACGGCGGCTTTCAGGCAAGATCGAGATGCTGGAAGCCTGCGACCAGACTGTGCTTCAGGCGGGTGAGGCTGTCACCGTGGTGACACCAACAGGAGGCGGATACGGGAAGGTAAAAGGGTGATGACGCCACATTGTGCATAACCTGAACCCTGCCTATAAACCTTTGCATCGGCAGCAAGCCATATGAGTGCGTTTAGGCGGGATCATGCAAGAGGTTTACGACCTTGCCATCATTGGCGGGGGAATCAATGGATGCGGCATCGCGCGCGATGCCGCCGGGCGTGGCCTCAAGGTCTATCTCTGCGAGCAGAATGATCTTGCCAGTGGCACGTCTTCCTGGTCGACCAAATTGATCCATGGTGGTTTGCGCTACCTTGAACATTATGAATTCCGCTTGGTGCGCGAAGCGCTGATCGAGCGGGAAATACTGTGGAATCTGGCTCCGCATATCATTCGCCCGCTGCGGTTTGTGCTGCCCCATCACAAGGGTCTACGGCCTGCGTGGCTGCTGCGCCTCGGCCTGTTTCTCTATGACCATCTGGGCGGACGCAAATTGTTGCCCGCAACATCAACGCTGGATCTGAAAACCGATGTGGCAGGGCAACCGCTGAAACCGGGTTATGGCAAGGCCTTCGAGTATTCCGATTGCTGGGTGGAGGACTCACGCCTTGTTGTTCTGAACGCCATGGATGCACGGGCGCGGGGTGCTGTTATCGAGACCGGGACGCGGTTTGTCTCGTCTGAACGCAAGGCGGATGGCTGGGCCTTGCAGGTGAAGGCCACAAATGGCAAAGCGCGTACGATTGCCGCCAAGGTGCTGATCAACGCCGCGGGGCCTTGGGTGGCCGATGTACTGACCAACCGCATTCGCTCCAACATCAGCGCCAAGGTGCGCCTCGTTCAGGGATCGCATATCGTGGTGAAGCGCATGTTTGCGCATGACCGGTGCTATATCTTCCAGAACGGCGACGGGCGGATCATTTTTGCCATCCCCTACGAACAGGATTTTACACTGATCGGCACAACGGATCAGGACTATGTTGGTGATCCCGCTGACGTGAAAGCCTCACCGGAGGAGATCAGTTATCTGTGTGCCGCTGCAAGCGAGTACTTCCAGAAGCCGGTGGTGGAGAGCGATGTTGTCTGGACCTATTCCGGCGTGCGACCGCTGTTTGATGACGGTGCATCGAAGGCACAGGAAGCAACGCGCGACTATGTATTGAAACTGGAGAACGAAGCGGACCTTGCGCCGATGCTCTCGGTCTTTGGTGGCAAAATCACTACCTATCGGCGGCTGGCGGAAGCCGTGCTTGACATGGTGCAGCCGCACCTGCCCATTATGACAGCGCGCAAGGGCTGGACCGGGCAGCAGAAATTGCCCGGGGGCGATTTCCCGGTGACTGATTTTGCCGGATTTCTGGTGACGCTGATGGCGCGCTATCCATTTTTGTCCAAGGCCCACGCAACCCGTCTGGCACGCGCCTATGGCACCTGCGCAATGACCCTTCTGGGAGGGGCCCGCAGCATGGCCGATCTTGGTCAATCCTTTGGTGCTGATCTGACGGAGGCAGAAGTGCGCTACCTGATGCAGCATGAATGGGCCAAGATGCCCGATGATGTTCTGTGGCGGCGCAGCAAGCTGGGACTACGTATCGATGCGCCGGGAAAGGTGGCCCTTTCCACCTTCATGCAATCAGCCAGCGCCAAATCCTGAGCGCTTGGCCCAGCCGGTTGTGCGGTTCTCGACCATATCGACCAAGACCACCAGTGCGACGCCCAGAATGGCCAGAACCAGCAGAGCAGCAAAAATCAGCGGCACGTTGAAATCAGCCGACGCCCGCGTGATGAGATTGCCGATGCCCTGATTTGAGGCATTCTGCTCACCAATGACGCAGCCGACATAGGCCAGTGTGATCGAGACTTTCAGCGCGCCGAAGAAATAGGGCATCGAGCGGGGAATGCCAACCTTCCACATGATATCGAACCGGGAGGCACCTAACGCCTTCATAACGTCCTCGGTTTCAGGCTCTATGGTGGCAAGGCCGGTTGCGACATTGACGACTATAGGGAAGAACGAGATCACGAAGGCCGTCAGCACCGGGGGCTGCCATCCAACGCCAAACCAGATGACCAGAATGGGCACTACGGCCACTTTGGGAATGGAGTTGAAGCCAACGAGCAGCGGGTTCAATCCGGCATAGAGATAACGCGATGAGCCGACCAGCAGGCCGATCAGGAGGCCGAAGATGATGGACAGCACAAAGCCCAGCATGGTCATCCACAAGGTGTGCATGGCATTTCGGGCCAACGGCACCTGATATTGCGCCATGGCAGCGAAGACGGCACTGGGGGCAGGCAGGATGAAGTTGGAAACATTGAGGGCGCGGCAGGCGACCTCCCAGATGACGAAGAAACCTAAGGTGAAAACAACCGGAGCCAGGCGCAGGGACAGGGATTTGGTCATGCTACTGTTCTCATACTACTGTTCTCGCATCCTTGATCAAGCCGCGCAGATCATGGACGATTTCCGCAAAGGCCGGCGTGTAGGTGACCTCCAGATCACGCGGGCGCGGCAGCATGATTTCGCGCTCGGCAATGATACGGCCGGGCCGTGCGCTCATGCAGAAAACACGGTCCGCCAGGAAAACCGCCTCGCGCAGATCATGTGTCACCAGCACGACCGTGAATTTTTTCAAGGCATGCAGATCGCGGATCACGCACCACAATTCCTCGCGTGTGAACGCATCAAGCGCGCCGAAGGGTTCATCCAGCATCAGCAGTTTCGGATCATGGATCAGGGATCGGCACAGACTAGCCCGCTGCTGCATGCCGCCAGAGAGTTGCCAAGGAAATTTGGCACCCATGCCCTTAAGGCCAACAGTCGTCAGCAACTCCTCCGCCTTTGCGCTGTATTCTGCTTTCCTTGAGCGGAACCGGCTGCGGTGCGGCTGCACAATTTCCAACGGTAGCATGATGTTTTCCAGGACCGTACGCCAGGGCAGCATGACCGGATTCTGAAACGCCATGCCTGCAATTTTTACCGGTTGCGATACCCTTTCGCCCGCAACGGCAACCGAGCCTTTCTGAGGAAACTGCAACCCAGTCGCCAGTTTCATCAAGGTGGATTTTCCACATCCCGAGGGACCAACAACGGCGGAAAACTCGCCTTCATTGACCCTTATGTCAAGTCCATCCACCGCCAGCGTGGCGCTGCTACCAGCCTGGCCGCCATAGGTATGGGTAACACCAGTGATCTCGATGAAATGGGACATTGTTCCATCCGTCCCTTCTCCCCGTGCGGGGAGAAGGTCAAAGGGCGCTATCAGTCGATCTTTCGATCAGCGGCTGCTGGCAGGAAGGTGTCCACGAATGCGGCACCAGCCTTGGCCTTGTCCTTGAACTGGAATGTCAAGCCGATCTGTTCGACAGCTGCGTTCCAGCGGGTGGCATCAATGCCGCCAAACCCGTTGGCTTTTACCCAAGGCGTGACAACGTTCATATCAATGGTCATCTTGAGGCGCTCGGCTTCAACTTCTTTCTTGGCGACATCGTTGCGCTTGATAACGCTATCGACAGTGGATTCGGGTGACTTAACCACATCCTTGACGCCCTTCATCATGGCTCGGAGAAACTTGCGTACACCTTCGGGATTGTCTGCCATGAAACGGGGTGAAACCATCACCACGTTGCCATAAAGTTGAACGCCGTAGTCGCTCATAAGGATCAGCGTGATGTCTTCAGCAGGTATGCCACGTGCCTTGAGGTTGATGTAGGACGAGTTGGAGAAACCAAACACCGCATCCACCTCGCCCGAAGCCAGCATGGGTTCGCGCACGGGAAAGCCGACATTCTCGAACTTCATCGTATCGGCATTCAGGTTGTTGACGGCGCGGAATATGGGCCATTGCGCGAAGGCTGCATCAGCGATGGGTGCGCCAAACTTTTTGCCTTCCAGGCTCTTTACATCAGTGGTTATACCACGCGACTTGCGGCCGACGATGGAGAAGGGCGGACGGTCATAGACCATCATCACAGCCTTGACATCGACTGACGGATTTTCATCGCGAAAGCGGATGAGCGAATTCACATCGCCGAAACCCATGTCATAGGTATTGGAGGCAACACGGGGAATAGCCTCCCGCGATCCGTTGCCGGTATCTATGGTGACATCCAATCCTTCAGCAGCAAAATAGCCCTTGTCCAGCGCATGGGCAAACAGTGCAGATGGACCCTCAAAGCGCCAGTCCAGCGTGAAGCGGATTTTCGTGGGGGCCTGCGCCAAAGCGGGAGCAGCAAGCATGGTGCTGGCCGCCATGGCCATGATTGTACGACGCGACAGGATAGACACGGGGAAATTCCTTCCGTTGAGTGGATCGTTTCCAGACAGATGGTACAACGCGATAGTCTGTTGTTTTCGTGACAGCAAGTTTCATGCCGCAAAATTAAGGGGAATTCTGGCTTCTTTTTATATCATGCTTTTTTCATATGTGAATTATAAGAAAATACGCTGATTGATAGTGTAGTATAATATCTTACTTCTTTCATTGACTTTGAATAAAATTTGTGAAATTTAAAGCTCATTCTTGCCGGGCCCCTCTGATGCAACAATAATGTTGCATGATGTCGGTGCAGATGTTGTGCAACCTGGCCCGTTCAATTGATTTACTTGATCTAGCAAGAGAAACAGTATTGCGGGCCATCTTCATGGATGGCGAAAATGCCTGTATATTTTATGACTGAGTGGCTCGATAAGCCAATCTGGATGTGGATTGGTTTCATGGGCATAGTTGTTGCCCTGCTTGCCTTCGACCTTGGTATTCTCAACAAGAAGGACAAGGAGCTTGGCATTGCCGAGAGCTTGTGGCTTTCGGCTTTCTATTTTGGTGTTTCGTGTCTTTATGGTGCCGCTGTCTGGTGGGCCTATTCCGCCGGTGCCATCAAGACATCGGATGGTGTGCATGCCGGCGTGGCCTTCTTCACCGGGTTCTTTATCGAAAAAGCGCTGTCCATCGACAATGTCTTTGTAATCTCACTCATCTTCGGATTTTTTGCTATCCCGCGGAAGTATCAGTATCGGGCACTTGTCTGGGGTATTCTGGCTGTCATCATTCTGCGCGGACTGATGATCGCCATCGGTGCTGAACTTGTGGAACGCTACAGCTGGGTGCTTTACATCTTTGGTGCCTTCCTCATTGGCACAGGCATCAAGATGCTCTTTGTGCCGGAGGGCGATCCTGATGTTTCGAAAAATCCGGTCGTCATATTCATGAAGAAGCACATCCGGGTGACCGATACGCTGCATGACCAGAAGTTCTTCGTGCGGCAGAGCGACCCTGCCACGGGTAAGGTTGTGCTGTTCGCTACACCGCTCTTTCTGGCATTGGCCGTTATCAACGTGGCTGATCTGATTTTCGCGGTTGATTCAGTGCCGGCGATCTTCGCCATCACGACGGATACGTTCATCGTCTACACAGCCAACATCATGGCGATCCTTGGCCTGCGTGCGCTTTATTTCGCGCTGGCTGCAATGGTTCACCGCTTCCAGTATCTGAAATATGCCTTGGCGCTGGTGCTTGTGTTCATCGGTTTGAAGATATTCTGGAACCAGCTTGTCGGTAAACTTGATCCAGCCATATCGCTGGGAGTTACAGTGGCTTTGATCGCTGGCGGAATCATCTTCTCGCTCTGGAAGACGAGAGATCAGGCCCCGGTTGCACCAAAGATTTGACCGCCAGCCTGATCGATATGGCAAAATCGGGAATCCGCATTGCGGGTTCCCTTTTCTTTTGGCGTTGCCGCCTCGCAACACCGACCGAAAATCCAGGATAATCGTGTTCCTGCAATGGCTAGACAGATTGCTCGGCGCTAGCGACTGTGTATTGTTCAGACATAAACGATCATCCTAAAAAGATCGGTGGGAGGCATTCATGAAGAAGTATCTGACCGCGACAGCGGCAATCGCCCTATTGTCCCTTTCTTCGGCAGCATCGGCCCAGCAATATGGTCGGGTTGTGACATTCGGCGATAGCCTGTCAGACAATGGCAACCTGTTTGCCACAACCGGTAATCCTCCCGCGCCTTACAACCAGCGCTTCACCAATGATCGGGTCTGGACCGAATATCTTTTTGGTAATGCCACTGGCATAACCACCACCGGCCCTGCCAACGTCAATACAGGCAATGTGAACCTGGCATTCGGTGGTGCGCTTTCCAATGGTGCCGTCAACCTGAATGGCCCAATTCCGGGCACACCGACGCAGATCGGCATATTCCAGGCGCTTGGTGGACGGTTTGCCGCCAATGATGTCGCTACACTCTGGGCAGGTGCAAACAACCTGTTGCAGGCTGTGCCAGGCGGAGAAGCCGCAGCAGCGGTAGGAGCCGCAACCGATGTCGCCAACCAGGCTCGCCAGCTCGCGGTTGCCGGTGCCAGAACGATTGTTGTCATGAACCTGCCGGCACTTGGCAGCACACCGCTGAATGTTGGACTGCCTCAGGCTACCGGCGCTACGCAGGTATCCACCCTCTTCAACACCACGCTTGCCACAGGCCTGACAGCTGCCGCTGCCGCCAATCCCGGTGCGAACATCATCTCCATTCCGGTTGATCAGGTATTTGCTGCCATTCTGGCTGCACCCGGCGCTTTCAACCTCTCCAATGTTACCCAGCAGTGCATTCAGGTTCTGGCCTGCGTCACAAATCCTGCCGCACGTGGGTCGTTCCTGTTTTGGGACGGTGTTCACCCCACCTCGACGGGCCATCAGGTCATCTCGGCCACTGTCGGTGAGTATCTGACAGCGCCCAGCCGTGCGGCTACCGTGAGTTCTGCTTTCGGGAATACGGCATTTGCCGCCCGTCGCAGCACCACCATCGACGCGATGAGCCAGCTTTCCATGCTGACACCCGCACCAGGCAAATGGGAGTATTTCGTCCATGCAACCGGAGAAGCGGGACAGAATCGCGGCACTTTTGCCAACGGCATTCTGGCTACTGCGGGTGCCACCACGACCAAATCCCATGAATACCGTATCGGCGGGATTCGTTTTGGCGGCCTGCGCAACATGGGCAACGGTTGGACCGTGGGTGCCATGGGTAGCGTCTCGACAGGCACTATCGATGGATCGGCACGCAAGTTTGAGGCCGACGCCACGCAGATATCTCTGGATGCACTCGCCCGCTGGCGCTCTGCGCAGGGCCTGTTTGTCAACCTCGGTATTGGTTTTGGCGTAGACCGGTTCAGCAACTATGAGTATCGCACCGTTGGGCCGCTGAAGAACACGGGCAGCACCACCGGCATTTCGTTAAGTGCCACGACAGAAGTCGGCTACGACATGAAATTTGGTGCGGCAACGCTGACACCGCAACTGCGGGCATCCTACCTGCGCACGCAGCTTGATGCCTTCACGGAAGCTGGCGTCGTAGCACCTGTCGCTTATCAGAGCCGGGTGATCGACGGTTTGCTGGGTGCAGCCGAAGTCAAGCTGGCTTACCAGTTCACACAGTCATTCAGCGCCTACACCGTGTTGGGTTATGAAGGATTTGTTGCTGCCAAATCCGGCGATGTGAAAGGCCGTCTTGCCGCGAACACTTCTTTGCCCTTCAGCACCAAGGTTGATGATCCTGCCAACCCCGGCTTTGTCGTTGGACTGGGTGGCGCATTGGACATGGGCGGCTGGACAGCGCGCGCCAGTTACCGCGCCTCGATTGGTGACAAGAGTCAGGTGCGCCATACCGCCAATATCGGCCTAGGCATGAAGTTCTGAGGTCGATAACGATCTGATCTTCCCCTGCTTTGCACGTGCAGGCAGGGGACTTTCCGGATACTGAATGCCGACAGCCCCTTGCGTTTTGAGGCATTTCATTGCCATCTCGCAACCATGCCCGCACCTCTTTTCACCAACAGCTTCACGAAACTGCCGGATCACTTCTTTGCGCGTTTACCACCAACCCCTGTTCGTGCGCCACGTCTGCTCAAGCTGAACGGCTCACTGGCTCATGAGCTTGGTCTCGATACGGATTGGCTTTCCAGCGATGACGGGCTTGCAATGTTGTCGGGCAACTCTTTTCCAGAGAGTGCTGCGTCCATTGCCATGGCCTATGCCGGGCATCAGTTCGGGCAGTTCACACCGCAATTGGGGGATGGTCGCGCGCTCCTGATCGGAGAGGTTATCGACCGTTTTGGCCAACGGCGGGATATCCAGCTCAAGGGCTCGGGGCGTACGCCTTTCTCGCGCGGTGGTGATGGCCGGGCTGCCCTCGGCCCTGTATTGCGGGAGTACCTTATCAGCGAGGCGATGCATGCGCTCGGCATTCCCACCACGCGCTCACTGGCTGTGGTTGCCACCGGCGAGCACATCTGGCGCGAGACGCCGCAACCTGGCGGCATTGTGGTGCGGGTTGCTTCCAGTCATATCCGTGTGGGCACATTCCAGTTCTTTGCGGCACGCGGCGATACGGACGCATTAAAGGCACTGTGCCAGCATGTGATGGAGCGTCATGATCCCGAAGCGGTTAAGGCCGAGAATTCGGTGTTGGCCATGCTGGAAGGCGTCATCGCACGGCAAGCTGACCTCATCGCGCTATGGATGGGGGTTGGCTTCATTCACGGCGTCATGAACACGGATAACATGACTGTCTCTGGCGAGACGATCGACTATGGTCCCTGCGCCTTCATGGATGTCTATGATCCGCAAACCGTGTTCAGCGCCATTGACCGAGGGGAGCGCTATGCTTTTGGCAACCAGCCCAGGATAGCACAGTGGAATCTGGCGCGGTTTGCCGAGACATTGCTGCCGCTGCTGCATGCTGATGCCAATACAGCGATGCGCATGGGTACTGATGCCATCAACCAGTTTCCAATCCTGTTTGCTCAGGCGATGACGGGAAGGCTCAGAGCCAAGCTGGGATTTGGCACGGCGGAGGAGGGTGATCTTGCGCTGGCGCAGGACCTGTTGCAGATCATGGCCTCCAGCAATGCCGATTATACGCTCGGCTTCCGGTTGCTTTGTCGTGCAACTGACGGCGATGGGCAGGCCTTCCGCGACCTGTTTGCCACGACAGGCGCGATAGACGCGTGGCTTGCCGGCTGGCGCTCACGGTTGTCACGTGAAGCTGACAAACCAAACCGCGTTTACGACATGAAACAGGCAAATCCCGCTATCATTCCGCGCAATCACAATGTGGAGGCGGCGCTCGCCGCTGCGGTGGAGGGTGATATGACACCATTTGATGTCTTGCACGAAGCGCTGAGCAAGCCGTTTGATGACCAATCAGAGGTATCGATGTTCGGGTTTCCGCCTGCTGCCATTGATACGGACTACCAGACTTTCTGTGGCACGTGAGGCGCTATCCTGATGATGTGGCTGCGTAGCGGCCTTCGAGACATTTTGATGATGTGAATTCCTCAAGATGAGGTCGTCCTTTCACCGTATACGCAATACCTCGCCGTCAGTTGCATCGACGACCAGATACAGTGCCCCGTCAGGCCCTTGCCGCACATCGCGGATGCGCTTGTTCAGGTCGCCAAACAGGCGCTCCTCGCTGACGACCTTCTCGCCATCCAGTGTCAACCGTGCCAGCAATCGGCCTGCCAATCCGCCAACGAAAACACTGCCTTTCCATTTTGGAAACCTGTCCCCGGTGTAAAACGCCATACCTGATGGCGCGATGGACGGGTCCCAATAGAACACAGGCTGTTCCATCCCAGCCTTGCTGGTGCCTTCACCAATGCTGAGGCCGGAATAATCCCGCCCGTAGGTGATCACCGGCCAGCCGTAATTCCTGCCCGCTTGGGGGATGTTTATTTCATCGCCGCCGCGCGCGCCATGTTCCGCTGTCCAGAGCTTGCCCGTGACGGGATGCAGTGCAGCGCCCTGCACGTTGCGGTGGCCGATTGACCAGACCGAGGTCAACCAGCCCTCGCGCTTCAGGCCTGGATTATCTGCGGGGATGGAACCATCCGTGTTGATACGCACCACTTTGCCGACCGTACTGGAGCGATTCTGCGCCTGATCCTTCATGTTGCCGCGATCACCCAATGTGATGAACAGCGCGCCTGTGCGGTCAAACACCAGGCGTGAGCCAAAGTGCTGTCCAGCATTGCCCACAGGCTCTTGCCGGAAAATGACTTCCTGCTGGTCAAAGCCCGTTGCTTGCGTGTTCAGACGTAGCTTGGCGACAGACGTGGCTGACCCGCCCGGGCGTGCTTCCGCATAGCTGATGTAAACATGTCGGTTTGTTGCAAAGGCAGGGTCCAGCACCACATCCAGCAAGCCGCCTTGCCCACGGGCTGCAACCTGCGGCACACCACTTAGGGGGGCGGATAATTTGCCATCCTTCTCGATGATGCGAAGACGGCCGGGACGCTCCGTCACCAGCATTCTGCTGTCTGGCAGGAATGCTAGCGCCCATGGGTTTTCCAAGCCCTTGGCAACTGTTTCCACCGTAACTGAGGCTAATTCCGTGGTGATGGTCCGCGTCTGGGCCTGCGCCTGAAGCGAAAAGCAAAGAAAAGACAAACCTGCAAAAAATCGAACCATCATATTGCTCTCCATCACTTCAAGATGGGTTCAAAAGAGCCGATGTCAACGGTTGATCAAGTACAGGCCTGGATCATGAAAAATCGCAGTGGCGAACGCATGCGACCGGCACGTGGGCCGTATTTCTGGCGCATGCAGCGATTGATCACCCGGGACTGCTCTCGGGTGTATTGCACTTGTTCGATGGCAGAGGGTACGATCAAACCCGGGTTGGCAAGGGGATGCGCCTGAGCTGAACCCGCCATCAGGCTGCTTCCAAGCCATAATGCGCCCGCAAACAGCGACCCTGTTTTCATATTCATCCCAACCTCCCGCTTTCAACAAGTGAGGATAGCGACATGATCCCGGAAACAGGGTGAAGAAAACATGACATCTGCGTCATGTTTTCAACCCTGTTTGTGTCGACGGCTTATTCAGGCTTCACGCCAGCTGCCGCGATGATCTCGGCCCAGGTCTTCATTTCCTGCGCGTGATAGGGCCCGAAAGCAGCAGGATCACGCGGATTGAGCGTAAAGCCGAGCTTGCTGATAGCTTCCTTGATCGCTGGTTTTGCCAAAGACGCCAGAATGGCTTTGGAAAGCGTATCCTGAATTGCCGCGGGCGTTGCCACTGGTGCAAAGAAGCCTGTCCAGCTCTCGGCATCGGCGTTGGTCACGCCCTGTTCACGCAGGGTTGGGACATCAGGCAATTGCGGGTTACGCTGTGGGCTGCCGATAGCGATTGCGCGCATCTGCCCGCCTTTGATCAATTGCAACACGGATGCCAGTGTCGAGTTCGCCACATCGATGCGGTTGGCGACGATCTCATTGGTCAACGGTGCAGCACCCCGGAACGGCACGTGCTGCATCTTGATGCCGGTGCGCACCATGAACAATTCGGTGGAGAGATGCGAGCCAGAACCAACGCCGGTGGAACCATAGTTCAGTTCGCCGGGCTTGGATTTTGCCAGTGCCACCAGTTCCTGAATGGATTTCACGGGAAGATCGTTCTTGACCACGAACACATGCTCAAAAGCGCCAGCCCCTGCCAACGGCGCAAAGTCCTTCACGGCATCATAGCCCGCCTCTTTCAACAGGAACATGTTGTTGCCGTGGGTCTGGTTGTTGCCGAAGGTGATGACATGGCCATCCGCATCGCCCTTGGCAACCTGCCGCGTGCCTATGGAACCGGAGGCGCCACCGACATTCTCCACCACGACATTCTGGCCGAATGTGGTCGACAGATCCTGTGCCACGATGCGCGCGATGCCATCGGTCGGTCCACCGGCAGGATAGGCGACTACAAGGCGGATGGGGCGGGACGGAAAGCTCTGAGCAAAGGTAGCAGAGGCAAAGGGGGTAACAACTGCGCCAAGGAGCAGTGAACGACGATCAAACATATGTATCCTCCGACAGATGCGAGGCATCTGCAATGTTTCTGGCCTTTCAACGAAGGCGATTGAGGATTGTTCTAGTGCGCAAACCCAAGCTTGGAAAGTGGGGGTGTGCACACAGCAAGATGACCTCACCGTATGCCCGCGAACACCTTCTCCACCCTGTCGAGAAAGCCCAGGCGCTTGGCCTCGCTCACGCTGTCCATCTGGTGCAGGGCCAGCCATTTCGTCTTGCAGCCCTTGGCACACAGCACGCTGAGGCCACGCAGCAGGATGCGGCGTCCCGGTTCGCCCATGGCCAGTTTCCACCACCACCACGGCGAGCCCAGCGTGGAGATAGCTGTGATGCTTGTGATGTTGGTCAATACGCGGCCAATCGGCTTCATCGGCACCGGCATCTCGAAGGTGGCGTGGGGCACCCATACCCTGTCGAGCCAGCCTTTCAGCATGGCGGGCGGGCCGTACCACCAGGTGGGATAAACGAAGATCAGTGCCTCGCACCAGCGCAGCTGCGCCAGATGATCGGCCACCAGCTTCTCGTTGTCGCCAGGTGTGTGATAATCCATCCGTTCCTGTGCCGACATCACGGGATTGAACCCCTCACCATAGAGATCGATCACTTTTGTCTCGTGGCCGCCACGGGCAAGCCCAAGGATAACGCGGTCGCGCACGGCAGCATTGAAACTCGCCTCAAGCGGGTGACAATAAACGATCAGGGCTTTCATGCTGAGACGCTCCGGCTACAGGGGGCATCGACCGGATTTCACATGCGCCCCAGCAATTGGCGGCACTGCCCCTGCCAGCATCGATGAAACAGGCGTAATGCAGTAATCAGGCTTGTCAATAAGTGCTTTGCGGGCGGCATGTCTGGTCAACACGGAAATCTGATGCTTGCCGGTTGACATCGCGCGGCGAGATGGCCAGAAGGATCGCCAAGTGCCCAGATGGCGGAATTGGTAGACGCACTGCCTTCAGGTGGCAGCGCCGCAAGGCGTGGAGGTTCGAGTCCTCTTCTGGGCACCATTCCATAATTCATAGACGTTCAAAACCGCCTCAAAAGGGCGGTTTTTTCGTATTTTCAGCCAGTTTAGCGCCCTTGTGCCTTCATCCATATTCGCAGGCCTTCATTGCCTACCAACAATTTTATTGGTAGATTTGTTGGTATGCCGATCAATTGACCAAGCGGATACCAACAATGTCGCTTACAGATAAAATTTTGAGCAATGCCAAACCGACAACACGGATCGTTAAAATATCATTTGGTGAAGGCTTGCAGTGCTGGATTATGCCGCTTCCCGCTGGCTCCAAGCTCTGGCGCATTGCCTACAGGTTTGAAGGAAAGCAGAAACTGCATTCGTTTGGTGCCTATCCCACAATCACGCTGAAAGCGGCCAGAGACAAACTGGTCTGGTTAAAAGGCTTGCTTGCAGATGGCATTGACCCTGCAACACAGAAAAGAGACGATGAAGACCATGCGGCAACAGCTAAAGAAAATACCTTCGCTCTCATAGCCTCTGAGCTGCTCGCCAAGAAGCGACGTGAAGGCAAGGCGTCAAACACCATAGGCAAGCGGGAATGGCTCTACAGCCTCGCCGGAGAGGCTTTTGGCAAGAGGCCTATTACTGAAATCACAGCACAGGAGGTTCTTGCCGCGCTGAGAACGGTGGAAAGCAAAGGCCTTTACGAAACCGCAAGGCGTATGCGGTCATCCATTGGCGAGGTCTTTCGCTATGCCATTGCCACCGCGCGCGCCACAGCAGACCCTACCTTTGCCCTTCGTGGCGCTTTGACCGTGCCAACAGTGAAACACCGCGCTGCCATCACGGACCCGAAAGAGCTTGGTGCATTGCTTCGCGCCATTGACGGCTTCCAAGGCCAGCCCACAACCATTGCCGCCCTCAAGTTGATGGCACTGCTCTTTCCACGCCCCGGTGAACTACGCCTTGCGGAATGGAAGGAATTTGACCTGCAAGCGGCTGTCTGGACCATTCCAGCAGCCAGAACCAAGATGCGCCGGGAGCATCGCGTTCCCCTCTCCCGCCAAGCCCTTGCGATACTCGAAAGCCTGCACCCCATAACCGGCCATGCCGCTTTGGTGTTTCCCGGCCTGCAAGGCCATTTGAAGCCAATATCCGAGAACACCCTCAACCTTGCCTTGCGCCGTCTGGGCTATTCGCAGGATGAAGCAACCGCCCACGGCTTTCGCGCCACGGCTTCAAGCCTCTTGAACGAAAGCGGCAAGTTCTCTGTTGATGTTATAGAATGCGCCTTGGCGCACCAGGACAAAGACGCCATCCGCCGTGCTTATGCCCGTGGTGAGCACTGGCAAGAACGCGTGACCATGGCGCAATGGTGGGCGGATCATCTGGATACGCTGCGGGATGGCGCAAAGGTGTTGGCGTTTGATAAAAGGGCGTGAGCTTGCGCCACCCTTCGCAGACGTTCATCCTTGATTGCAATTTATACAGCTATGCCGTATAAAGCGATGACGATGCAATCGGTGCTCACGACTTCTGTTTTCGAGCGCCAAGCGCAGCACGCTGGTCTAAGCGAGACTGAAATTGAAGCCATTGTCACATGGCTTTCCCTCAATCCGCTTGCTGGCGATTTGGTTTCAGGCACGGGCGGAGCGCGCAAGGTGCGCTTTGCAAGTGCTGGGAAAGGCAAGAGTGGAGGTTATCGCACCATCCATTATTTCGGTGGTGATGACGTACCTCTGTTCTTGCTTTCTGTCATCAGCAAGGGGCAACGCGCCGATTTATCACAAGCGGAGCGCAATGGCCTTGCCGCCATCCTTCCCAGATTGGCGGAGTTATACCGGGCTGGTGTCGTTGCCACGCTCGCAGAAAGGAAGCGTAAGTCATGAGCAAGTTCGGACAAGAGTTGCTGCAAAGCGCACAAGAGGCGCTGGACATTGCCAAGGGAGCGGCCAAGCCGGGACGAAGCTATGCACCGGCTGAGGTGGATGTTTCCGCCATCCGCAAACGCTTTGGCCTATCGCAGGCAACTTTCGCCGCACGCTTTGGTCTTAATGTAGCAATGGTCCGCGAATGGGAACAGAAGCGCCGCAATCCGGATCAAGCCGCGCGAACGCTGCTTACCGTTATTGCCCGCAACCCCGATGCAGTCAGCAAAGCCTTGATTGCCGCATGACCAAATCAACTCACGCCATCATGGTTGAGCCTCTCTCGAAAGAGGAAGGCGGTGGCTGGCTGGCCAGCATTCCAGCCTTGCCCGGTTGCATGGGCGATGGAGAGACGGAAGCGGAAGTCCTTGCAGATGCGATGTCTGCCATTGAAGAATGGAAAGACGCTGCCAAGCAAATGGGGCGGGAAATCCCCGGTCCTGCTGCCCTTGGCCAATGGCGGCAAAGCGTACCGCGCACGCTGCATGAAAAGCTCAATCACCTTGCGGTGACAGAGGGCGTGAGCTTGAATCAGCTGGTAACGTCTGTTCTGGCAGAGGCTGTCGGGAAGCGGGCGGCATGACCATCCCGTCTCGCAAGGTTGCTGACAGGTGGATGCAAGACCCGGCTTTGAGGGGGAGATATGAGTGCATTGTCCCTGCGGTGGGACTGGCGTTTCGCCTGTCTGATGAGCGCCATAAATCTGGCCTTACGCAAGCTGATGTCGCCAACCTTATGGGAACATCACAAGCCGCTGTAGCGCGTCTGGAGACGGGCAAGCTGAAGCCGACAT
Source organism: Hyphomicrobiales bacterium (assembly GCA_031372765.1). Taxonomy (GTDB): domain Bacteria; phylum Pseudomonadota; class Alphaproteobacteria; order Rhizobiales; family Beijerinckiaceae; genus JADCCX01. The sequence continues at coordinate 488 of JANMLW010000200.1, read as the reverse complement.
GGTATGCTATCGAACGGTATGCGCAGGCGCTTGGAAAGCGCCCTGTGGTGTCTCTGGTGGTGGCTGAGTGAGCGCGCGGGCTGAAGAACTCCAAAGGCGAAAAGCATCGACCTACAAAATTCTGCAGCGAGATATCAATAGTCATGAGACTTGGCGTGTTGATGCCTACGTAGAACCGCTCATGCGGTTTTTTGATGGACAGCCGGTTCGCAAACGATCTGATGACAATAATATGCCTCCCATTTGGATCGATGGCAAAGAGCGGGCGTTTAACGACCTGCCTCCTGTAGAACATCCTTCGAGAGAAGAGCTCAAGCGGATTTTGCGCATTGTGGCACAACGCGCGGCTATGACATTTCAGGAAGCGCTAGATGAATCTAAGTCATGCGGGGCAGTTGTTTCATACGCCAAATACTACAAGCTCGTGAGAAATGCTAAAGCAGCTCTAAAAGCGTTATACAACGCGAATCCTGTTCATATTCAACCAC
>JANMLW010000073.1:0-6234 GCA_031372765.1 Hyphomicrobiales bacterium | reverse complement strand
ATGATGCTTAGCGTCTAGCATACCATGGTAAGGGTGTTAGGACACAGCCTGATTGCCTTAAATTTCAAACTGAGACACCACCGATTATTGCTGCCTGTCGGGCAGCCTCAGTCAAGCAGGATATAGCTGCAAGCATCACCTGCAACTGCGGCAGGTGCGTGGGGCGCGCGGATAACAAGCGCATCGGCCTCAGACAGAACGCGTGTCAGGGAACTGTCCTGCTGTTTCAAGGGTGTCAGCACGACGCTTCCATCATCTGCATAGGCGCAAACCGCCCGCATGTATTCCTGCCGTTGATCGTTCATAGGCAGATCCGTGCCAAGCCGCCCGTGCAAGGGCATGGTAACCGGTGCTGTTTTCTGCCCCAGAAGCGCGGCAATCAGTGGTTTGAGAAAGACATGGGCACAAACAACAGAAGAGGCAGGGTTGCCCGGCAATCCCAGCACATGCATCTGCTCAAGATTACCAGACATCAAGGGTTTTCCCGGCCTCATCGCAATGCGCCAGAAACCAAGGTCCATGCCTGCAACGGCCAGCGCTTTCTGGACCAGATCGTGATCTCCCACTGAGGCACCGCCCATGGTCACGAGGATATCGGCAGACCATTCTTGTGCAGCCTTGATAGCAGCGGCGAGTGCCTCCATTGTATCAGCGGCGATGCCCAGAAACCGGCTTTGCGCCCCGCAATTCTCGATCATGCCCATGACCGAGAGGTGGTTGGCGGCGATAATCTGATCAGATGCCGGTGTTTCACCGGGGTTGACCAGTTCATCACCCGTGGCGAGCACGGCGATGCGCGGCATGCGGCGCACCAGGATTGAAGCAGGGCCCAGTGACGCGGCAAGCGCCATGTCCTTTGGGCGCAGGCGATAACCGGCGGAGAAGAAAAATTCTCCGGATTTGAAATCCGCACCCGCTGCCCGCACGAACCGACCTGATATGTCCGTTTGTGTCGGAATGACCAATGAACCTTTGACCCGCGCATTCTCCTGAATCAGGATGGTGTCTGCGCCCGCTGGAACAGGCGCCCCGGTAAAGATACGCACCGTTTCATCGGGGCCAATGTTTCCGTGATGTCCACGACCGGCGGCACTTTCTCCGACAAGCCGCAAGGGTTTGCCAATGGCGAGATCAGCCGCACGTACCGCGTAGCCATCCATGGCCGATGCCCGGAAAGGCGGCTGTGAGCGGGTTGCCATCATGGCGCTGGCTAAAATGCGACCGCATGCCAGGTTTATGTTGATTGTCTCAGTCGATACCGGCGCTGATACCGCGCCAACGATACGTGCAATAGCTTCCTCGACCGAAAGCAATCCGCTCATGGTCTGGATGGCTCCAGATGATAATCGCCGCTTTTGCCGCCGGACTTTTGTAAAAGCTGGATACCTTCGATCCGCATTGCTCGGTCTGCTGCCTTGGCCATATCGTAGATGGTGAGGCAGGCGATGCTGACAGCCGTCAGCGCTTCCATTTCCACCCCTGTCTGGCCGCTTACCTTGACAGTGCCGACAACGCGGATGCCAGGCAGGGCGTCATCAAAGGTCAGATCCAGGGTAACTTTGGTCAAAAGAAGCGGATGGCAAAGCGGGATAAGCTCATGGGTTTTCTTGGCAGCCATGATGCCGGCAATACGGGCAACACCCAGTACATCCCCCTTTTTGGCTGCGCCTGATTTGATTAAAGTCAGGGTCGCCGGTGCCATCACGATGCAACCTTCAGCAATCGCTGTGCGGTCAGTTGAGATCTTGCTGCTGACATCCACCATTACGGCGGCGCCCGTCGCGTCGATATGGGTAAGGCGTTGGGTCATGCGGCGTTCATCTTATCGTTGTACAGAAGCGCACGGGTGGCCGCTGTTACATTCGCTTGGCGCATCAGGCTTTCCCCTACCAGAAATGTCAGCGCACCGTGGCGCGCCATGCGCAGGCAATCAGCATGGTTGAAAATGCCGCTTTCCGTCACCAGAATACGGTCTCCGGTGATCATGCCTGCAAGCTCCTCGGTGGTTTCGAGGCGCGTTTCGAACGTGCGAAGGTTACGGTTATTCACGCCAACAAGGCGGGATGGCAAGCGCAAGGCCCGCTCCATTTCAGCCTTGTCGTGGACCTCTACAAGACTGTCCATGCCAAGACGGGTTGCCGTCTCAACCAGTGTCAATGCTGTTGCATCATCGACCGCCGCCATAATGACAAGAATGCAATCCGCATTCCAGGCGCGTGCTTCATGCACCTGATAAGCATCGTAAAGGAAGTCCTTGCGCAAACACGGTATTGTAACCGCTGCATGTGCCTGCAACAGGTACTCTGGTGCGCCTTGGAACCAAGGTTCGTCGGTGAGTACAGACAGGCAGGCCGCACCGCCATTAGCGTAGGATTGCGCCAGAATGGCCGGATCGAAGTCCGCCCGGATCAAGCCCTTGGATGGGCTGGCTTTCTTGATCTCGGCAATCAGGGCGAATTTACCGTCAGCATGCTTGCGCTCGATGGCCTTGATGAAACCGCGCGGTGCATGAGCGCTTTCAATTGCCTTCTCGAGATCAGTCAGTGAAACGCGCTGTTTTGCATCGGCAATCTCGCGTCGCTTGGTCACTTCAATTTTTGCAAGAATATCGGACATGGGTTCAGGTGTTGGTCATGAGTGCAAGGGCCTTCAGTGTTCTGGCTGCTGCTCCGCTGTCAATGGCTCGTTCAACCTGACGGGCACCATCGTCAAGCGTCATGGCTTTTCCAGCCACGATCAAACCTGCGGCAGCGTTCAGCACGGCAATATCGCGATAGGCGTTGCGTGCGCCACTGAGAACCTCCCGTAGGGCGGCGGCATTGACCGCAGGATCGCCGCCTTTGAGAGCATCGAGATGCGCTGTTTTCAAGCCAGCGTCGGCAGGTGACACATCAAACCGCATCAATTGGCCGTTTTTCAGTTCAACAACATGGGTTGGTCCGGTGGTTGTCAATTCATCCAGACCATCCGATCCATGCACCACCCAGACATGGGTTGAGCCAAGCGTCTGCAGGGTTTGCGCTATTGGCTCCATCCAGCTTGCAGAGAAGACGCCAACAACCTGGCGCGTTACCGAGGCAGGATTGGACAATGGGCCGAGCAGATTGAAAATCGTGCGTGTGCCAAGCTCTGTGCGCACGGGTCCAACATGACGCATGGCCGCATGATGGGATGGCGCCATCATGAAGCCGACCCCCACCTCATCGATGCAGCGGGCGACGAGATCCGGTGCCAAGCCGATTTTCACATCAAGCGCGGTCAGGACATCGGCAGCACCCGATTTTGACGAAGCGGCACGGTTGCCATGCTTGGCTACCTTGGCACCGCAGGCTGCGGCAAGAATGGCAGCCAGGGTGGATATATTCCATGTGCCGATATTGTCCCCACCCGTCCCAACGATATCGATGGCATCGGGTGTCGTGGCAACACGCAGCATCTTGCCACGCATGGCCCGCACTGCACCTGTGATTTCCTCAACCGTTTCGCCACGCACACGCAATGCCATCAGGAAAGCGCCGGTTTGGGCATGGGTGGATTCGCCAGACAGAATACGGTCGAAAGCCGCCTCGGCTTCACCTGCGGAAAGCGTGGCACCCGCCGCCACCTTGGCGATCATGGGCTTGAAAGAGTCCATCTGTCTTAACTCCGACTTCTATGTCTGCGCTACTGCTGGCGTGTGCGATGGGTGGAATTCCACTCCGATGCAAGCTCCATGAATGTGCGCGCGATGATTGCACCATTTTCAGACAGAATGCTTTCGGGATGAAACTGCACGCCGTGTGTGGGCAGGGATTTGTGCGAGAGACCCATGATCAGGCCATCACCGGTTTCGGCTGTGACCTCAAGGACATCCGGGCAATCTGCCCGCTCGACCACCAGGGAGTGATAGCGCGTCGCATCAAAGGCCTTGTTCAGGCCGCGAAACACGCCCTTGGCAGTGTGGTGAATGGTTGAAACCTTGCCATGACGGGGCACAGGTGCGCGGCCAACCGTGCCGCCAAAGACCTGACCTATGGTTTGAAGCCCGAGGCAGACACCAAAAATCGGGATTGATCCGCAGGCTTTTTCAACAAGGTCGCAGCAAATGCCCGCTTCGGTTGGCGTGCAGGGCCCCGGTGACAGGATGAGCGCATCGGGCGCTGAGTACATGATCTCAGCAACCGTGATTGCATCGTTGCGCACGACTTTCGCCTCGCAACCCACAGCACCCAGGAGATGCACGAGGTTCCAAGTGAACGAGTCGTAGTTGTCAATCAATGTAATCTGCATGGTGCGTTTGTTGGGTTGAGCAGGCGGCTGTTTTCACGTCAAACGCCTGAGACGTCAAGGATGATGTCAATAGCTGGTTTGAAGCGTGCAACCATCACTGCCCGCGTCTTGCCCTCGATGCAAACCGAACGGCCTCATCGGCGGCTCGAAACAACGCCTTGGATTTATTGATGCATTCCTGGAACTCTGCATGGGGGGTGGAATCGTACACAATCCCAGCCCCTGCGGTTACATGCATTTGATCATCCTTGACGACAGCCGTGCGCAGCACGATGCAGGTGTCCATTGAACCATCAGCGCCAAAATAGCCGATGCAACCGGCATATATGCCGCGCCTGGCACGCTCCAGTTCGTCGATGATCTCCATGGCGCGAACCTTTGGTGCCCCTGACACTGTGCCTGCCGGAAAGCCCGCAATCAACGCATCCAGTGCGTCAACACCATCCCTGATCTGGCCTTCGACATTGGAAACGATGTGCATGACATGGCTGTAGCGTTCCAGAAAAAAACTATCCGTGACTGTGACAGTGCCAATCTTTGCAACACGCCCCACATCATTACGGCCGAGATCCAGCAGCATGAGATGCTCAGCGCGTTCTTTCTCGTCAGCCAGTAATTCCTCGCCAAGACGCTGATCTTCCCGTTTGTCGTCGCTACGCGGACGTGTGCCGGCAATCGGGCGGATTGTCACCTTCCCATCGCGTGATTTTACCAGAATTTCCGGGCTGGAGCACACAATCTCGAAGGTGCCAAAGTTCAGATAGCAGAGATATGGCGAAGGATTGATGCGTCGCAGGGCACGGTAAAGCGCAAAGCCGCCCAGTTCAAAGGCTGAGGTGAAGCGCTGTGCCAGCACCACCTGAAAGATGTCACCCGCGCGAATGTAATCCTTGGCCTTGTCGACCATGGCAAAGAACTCTGCTTCTGTTGTGTTCGAGGTGATCGTGTTGTTCAGTGCCAGTGCATCCGCCGCCTTGGGTAAAAATGTCATGGGCTGCTCAAGACACTGCATGATGGTGTCTATGCGGTCACGTGCTGTCTCATAGGCTATTGCAGCTGTCATGCCTGATTGCGGGCGAACCGGCGTGACAATGATGATCTCGTCCTTCACCGCATCGAAAATCACCATGACTGTAGGGCGGATAAAAATTGCATCCGGCACACCGATACCATCAGCTTTGGGTACAGGCAGACGCTCCATTTCGCGCACCATGTCATAGCCGAGATAGCCAAAAAGCCCCGCAGACATGGGCGGAAGGCCATCAGGTGTTTCAATGGCCGATTCTGCGATCAGTTCCCGCAGATGTGTGAGGGGCGGGGAGATGACGGATTCAAAATCATCGGGTTCATGCAAGGCCTGCCTGTTGATCTCGACCTTACCATCCTTGGAACGCCAGATGATATCGGGCTTCAATCCGATCATCGAATAACGGCCGCGCACGGCACCGCCTTCCACTGATTCCAGCAAAAATGATGCGCCACCAAGACGCGAGAGCTTCATGCTGGCGGAAACGGCGGTTTCCAGATCAGCCACCATGCGCTCAACGACGAGTTGGGCTTGTCCTGCTTGATAAGCCCTGAGAAAGGAAGGCGTTGCCAATGTCATGATTGTCAGCGCTGCTGCTGCACGCCTGTTGCATTGGCAAAGGATCGCTCATTGATTGTGGTGCCCAATGAGCTTTGCAAAAGACCGATATACTGGGAGAGCAGCTCATCTGACATTGAGGTTGCCAATTGTTTTTCGAGACTGGCAGCCCCGTCTTCTGTTGCAACGAAAGGCGGTATGACGCTTTCACCAACCTTGAGCAAAATGCGGTCGGTTCCCTGGCCGGACGACGCTATGCCAAATCCGTTCAATGGCAGGGCAAAAGCGGTTGCTGCCGCTGATGCGCTGATCTCCTTGCCGCCGTTGCGTGTGACTTCAGTGGCGGTTTCAACTGTGCCGCCCAGTTCAGTTGCCAGAAT
>JANMLW010000184.1:0-29114 GCA_031372765.1 Hyphomicrobiales bacterium | reverse complement strand
GAAACTCGCAACAATACAGTCATAGGGATCACCCTTGATTTGCCGTGTTTTCAACCGTGCCCGGACATGGGCATGAATGGCACCATAGGGCTGTGCGATAGAGGATGCTGTGGCTCGGACAATCAGACCGCGCTGCCTGTCACCTGCTGGCCCGGCAGGAACCGGATCAAACTCTCTGGACCACAGAAGTGTCTGGTCAGACCGGTCAATCAGGCGGGCGGTTATACGCAAATGGCCTGGTCCGGCTGGTGCTCCACCTATCTTGAGCGACAACCGTATACCGGGCCGTGCGCCTGATGAGCCAGGCAAAGCTGCCGCCATATCGGCGTTGTCCTGAACCACGACAACATCATCAAACCGCGCGATGGCATCGCGTGTGCGGGCAGCCAGTACGGCCAGCTCCGATGCCGCATCATGCGCATCAAGCTCGACGATGAGGGAGGGCACGAAGGCGGAATAAGGCAGAAGCTCCGGTTTGCGATAGCCGTCATACGCACGCCAACCCAGAAACGTGACCAGTGCAACGGCGCACGCAAGGACCATAACCGTCAGCAGGAACGGCTGTGACGGAGAGGCCTTCAATGACGCCTCCGCTGATGCGGTGTTGATCTTTGACATCCGATCAGGAACATCAGGCATGCTGGATGTCTGCAGGTTTCCTGAAGTCTGGTTTGCGCAAGCAAACCTTGGGAGATAGCTGCCGCGTTCCAGCGAAATGATGGTGGGCTCAGTCGGGTTAGCCTCATAGAATTCAGCCAGGGCCTGCCTGACGCGACCGGCCTGAACCCGCACGATCGGATCGGTCTGCGGATCAAAACTGTCAGGACGTCCCAGTGCCAGTGTCGCGATGGAGTACCCCTTCAGATCACCGCCACGCCCCGCAAGGGTTTCCCTCACGACAAAGAGCAGGAAGGCCTTGAGTTGCGGTGCATCCCGAAAGGGTGCAGCTGCGAAAATACGCGCAAGCCCGAATTCCACCTGCAAGGCAGTGGGAATAATATCCGTTACCGCCTGATTTTCCACCCCGTTCAATGAACGACCCTCACCCACACAAACATAGGCTACAATACAAATTCTGCCACTATGAAGAGACTGTTTTTTCCTCTGTACGCAAATTTCACGGTCTTGCTGAAACCCTTGCTGAAAGTCTTGCCGTAAGTCGTGCAAAATCGATGTTACTGTTACATGTCGCAATGTATCCTAGCGTAACTCCCATAGCGGTTCGGTCGTCACTATAACGATGATTTGAGCACACAGGTTACTCCGTTGCCCAAGGCGGCGTTGAGAACCGCAGGGGATAAAAATGGCCTTTTCTGGAAGCAATCAAGCCGATAATGATGGGATTGCGGCGCCTGTCGTTGCATCGCCCGCCACGCTCATGCCCATCGAGGATCAACTGGCCTCGATCATAGAGTCTGCACGCAGTGTGGCTATCGTGGCGGAGGAACTGCTCCGTGAAGTAGTCACACAGGGAAGCAGTCAATCGGCTGAAGGATTGTCCTCACCGGGCAAGCTGCAACACAGGTTGAACGTTGCGCCACGTTTGCTGGCTGCAACCGAGCAACAGCTTGAATCGCTTCTTGCAATGCTGCGTATGGCGTAATGATCAGCTTCGTTTATTTGGCTTTTCAAGTTGATTATGTATAGGGTGCGGCTGTTTTGAAACGCGAGTTCTGTTATGTTGCTTCCTGTTGATCCTTCACTCGGCTACATGCCCTACCCCGCAGTCCGGGTGCCAGGTTCACGGTCAGGCCCTCTCAAGGGTCTGACATTTGCGGTCAAGGACCTTTATGATGTGGCGGGTTATCCCACCAGTGCAGGAAATCCGCACCACCTCGTCATGTCAGGCATCAAGAAACGGCATGCACCCGTTGTTCAAAAACTGCTGGATGCGGGCGCAAAGTTTACAGGAAAGACCATAACCGACGAGCTTGCCTTCTCGATGAATGGCAAGAATGCTCATTTCGGCACGCCTGTGAATGGTGCGGCAGCAGACCGTATTCCAGGCGGTTCATCATCAGGCTCTGCGGCTGCGGTATCCAACGGGTTATGCGATTTTGCCCTTGGCACAGACACGGGCGGCTCGGTGCGTGCGCCTGCCAACCACTGCGGCCTGTATGGCCTGCGACCCACCCATGCCCGCATCAGCCTTAAGGGCGCACATGATCTGGCCCGCAGTTTCGATACCTGCGGTTGGCTGTCCCGCGATGTTGCAACCTATGCCCGTGTTGCCGATGTCCTGCTGTCTCGGGATCGCATGGCCCTGCCGGCAAAGCCCCGCCTGCTGATTGCACAGGACTGTTTTGACTTGCTTGACAAACCTGTGAAGGACGCATTGGCGCCTGCCGTCGCACGGCTTGAAAAGCTCTACGGCAAAGCCGCACCGGTTGTCTCTGCGCCAGGTGGTTTCGAGGCTCTCTACTGGGCCTTCCGGCGCATACAGGGCCGTGAGGCCTGGGAGACGGACGGCGAAATGATCAGCCTTTATCGCCCACCGCTTGGATCCGGGGTAGCCGATAGATTCACCTATTCCAGTGGGGTCAGCGACGCCGAGGTCAAGGAATCGGTCATCGTGCGGGAGGCCTATACCGCCGCCATCACACGGCTTCTGGGTAAGGATGCGGTTTTGATCATGCCTACAATGGCTGATATTGCACCCAAAATAACCGATAGCGAGGCTGACCTCGAAAGCTATCGCAACCGCAGCCTCAACATGCTGTGTCTTTCAGGCCTGTCACGCCTACCACAGCTTTCCATGCCCCTGGCAACCCGGCTGGGTGCGCCCCTCGGCTTGTCAATCATGGGGCCTGCTGGCACGGACCGCAGCCTGATCGCAGTTGCGGAGCGGCTGGGATAAGCGGCAGGCTGACATCTGAAAATCAACCTTGATATGCAGTCTTGGCTTGAAAGCGCGCTCTGTTCGGATTATGCAACCGACAGTACGAAACGAAAAAGCCAGTCGTTTCACGGTATGCAGCTATAGCTCAGTTGGTTATAGCGTCGGATTGTGGATCCGAAGGTCCTCCGTTCAAGCCGGAGTAGCTGTACCATTCCTTTTTAAGAATCTGTTGTGTCCCCAGCAAAGAAAACGCCGAAGTATGTCATGCTCCGGCGCGGTTTTGTGGTTGATTGAATGGCAGGCTTAAAAGCCGATCTCAGCACATCCTATGAATTGATCTAGGCCGCCGATCCGCCGATCAGCTTTTTCCGGCGAAAGAGATACCCTAGGAAAAGCACGATGAATACTCCAAGCGCTTCCGCAATCCAGTGACTGTACTTGCTGGCGAAGAGATGGGCTATCACAGTGTCCTCGATCATGATTTCTGCTGCTACATACCCGAGCAGGGCTGCACCAAACCAGACGACAACCGGATATTTGTGCATGACCTTCATGATGAGCTGGCTGCCGAAAACAACCATCGGTATGCTGACGATCAGGCCGAAAATGATGAGATTCCAATTGCCTTTGGCGACCGCAGCAATGGCAATGACATTATCAAGGCTCATGACCACATCGGCGATTGCGACAGTCTGAACGGCTTTCCAGAGGCTATTGTGGGCTGCGATATCAGGGTCCTCGTCCTCTGGCACCAACAACTTGATGGCAATCCAGAGCAGCACGAGACCGCCGACCAACTTCACCCACGGCAAGCCCATGAGTGCGGTAGTCATCAGCGTGAAGATAATGCGCAAAACGACAGCAGCTCCAGCGCCCATCATGACTGCTCTCTGGCGCTGGCCATCAGGCAGCGATCGACAGGCAAGCGCGATGACCACCGCGTTGTCCCCTGACAGCAGTATGTTTACCCAGATGATTTCAAGCGCGGGAATTATCGTCGTCATGTCCATGCTCTTTCGATTAACGTCGGAGCATGGAAATTTCAACATCAAATTTGTGTCAAACGATTGAGAAACCCAAATTCACTTTGGGAAACTTTGGGTAATCAGGCAGCCGCCTTCTTCGGCATCATCCGGCCATAGAACGTCTCATTGCCCTTCGCCATTTCGACCAGCAGCTTGCAGGGCTTGAATCGCACGCCATGCTTCTTCTCCAGATCCCTGCAAATCGCCACAAAGGCTTTGGCGCCCATGCCGTCGATATAGCTGAGTGTGCCGCCGGTATAGGGAGCAAAACCAAAGCCGAGGATGGAGCCGACATCGGCCTCACGCGGGTCGACGATGACGCCGTCTTCCACAGTGCGTGCCGCTTCCAGCGCCTGTGTCACCAGCAGGCGGTGCTTCAGTTCCTCGATATCCAGCTTGTCGGGATCAAGACGCTTCTTCTGCAACTTGGCAAGGCCAGGCCAGAGCTTCTTGGTCTTGCCTTCATAGTCGTAAAAGCCCTTGCCGTTTTTGCGGCCGAAGCGCTCGTTCTTGACCACCATGTATTCCAGAATCTTCTCCTGAACCGGGCTGACTGATTTTGGTCCCAAGTCAGCCTTGGTAGCGTTGAGGATTTTCCAGCCAAGGTCCAGTGCCACTTCATCGTTGAGCGAGAGCGGGCCAACAGGCATGCCAGCCATCTTGCCCGCATTCTCGATCATGGCTGGCGGAATACCCTCATCCAGCATCAGATGCCCTTCGAGGATGTAGTTCAACACACAGCGGTTGGCGAAAAAGCCGCGGCTGTCGTTGACGACAATCGGCGTCTTCTTGATGGCCCGCACGAAATCCAGCGCCGTAGCAATCGCCTTGTCACCGGTCTTCTCGCCTTTGATGATCTCGACCAGCAGCATCTTCTCGACGGGCGAGAAGAAATGAATGCCAACGAACTGTGCGGGACGCCTGGAGTTTTTCGCAAGCTGGCTTATCGGGATCGTCGAGGTATTGGAGGCAAAGATGATGTCCTTGCCAATCACGGCCTCGGTCTTTTCGGTGACGGCTTTCTTGACATCCTGCTGCTCGAACACCGCTTCGACGATCAGGTCTACATCCTTCAGGTCAGCATAATCAGCAGTCGTCTTGATGCGGGCCAGCAGAGCATCGCGGTCAGCGGTCTTGGCGCGGCCTTTCATGATCTGGTCGGTAACGAGCTTGTGGGAATAGGCCTTGCCCTTTTCAGCGGCTTCAATGTCGCGGTCGAGCAACACAACCTCGATTCCAGCCTGCGCGGTGACATAAGTGATCCCCGCACCCATGAAGCCAGCACCGATGACGCCGATCTTCTTGATGCTGGAGGCCGGCACCTTGGCCGGACGGCGTGCGCCCTTTTCCAGTTCACCCTTCGAGATGAAGAGCGAGCGGATCATCATGGCTGCTTCCTTGGAGCGCAGGATATTGGCGAAGTAGCGACTCTCGATCCGCAAGCCCAGATCCATCGAGACCTGCAGACCTTCATAGACCGAAGTGAGGATGGCGCGGGCGGCGGGATAATTATTCGATGTCTCGCGGCGGTAAATAGCGCTGGCGGGGGGCCATATCTGCATGCCCGCTGGTGAATGCACCTTGTTTGAGGGTAGTTTATAGCCTTCCGTATCCCATGGTGCCTTGGCTTTAGGATTGGCTTTCAGCCATTCCTTGGCTTGTGCCACCATCTGTTCGCGCGGCACGACGGCATGGGCCAACCCCATGCTGCGGGCAGCCAGACCACGGATCTGTTCGCCCTTGAACAGCATTTGCAGGGCATCTCCGGTCGGCATCAGGCGCGATACACGCTGGGTGCCGCCAGCACCGGGAAACAGGCCAACTTTAACCTCCGGCAGTCCAACGCGGGTCTTATCGCTGTCGGACAGCACGCGCAACTGGCAAGAAAGCGCCAGCTCAAATGCACCACCAAGGCAGGTGCCATGGATGGCGGCGGCAAAAGGCTTGCCGCAGGTTTCAAGGCGGCGGTAGATTTTTGACAGGCGGGCGGACGAGTCCATCAGGAACTGGTTGGCGGCCTCGGCTCCCTTGCTCTTCATCAGCTTGGCATACTCGACACCGCTGGCCTGGAGCATCGTGAGGTCCGCACCGCCCGAGAAGCTGTCCTTGCCCGAGGTGATGACACAGCCCTTGATGGCTTCCGTTCCAGCCACATGGTCGATGATCTTGTCCAACTCGTCCATCACCTCGACGGTGATGACGTTCATGGACCGATCCTTCATGTCCCAGGTCGCGGTGGCAATGCCATCGGCATCAGTCTCGATGGTGAAATTGTTGAGTTTCATGGTCGTCTTCTCCCCTTCTCCCCGTGCGGGAGAAGGTGCCTTGCAGAGCAAGGCGGATGAGGGGTCTTACCTCGCTATCCGCCTTGTGATGCTCCCGACAAGACACCTTTGTGAAAATTGCCTGAGGTCATGGGACCCCTCATCCGGTCGGCATCCGCCGACCACCTTCTCCCGCAAGGGGAGAAGGAAGATATTTGCTCACACCCGCTCGATGATCGTTGCCACGCCCATACCGGCAGCAACGCAAAGCGTAATCAGCGCCGTCTGCTTGTTGGTGCGCTCGAGTTCATCCAGCACGGTGCCCAGGATCATGGCACCTGTGGCACCCAGCGGATGGCCCATGGCGATGGCACCACCGTTGACGTTGAGAATCTCAGGATCGATATCAAAGGCCTGCTGGAAGCGCAGTACAACCGATGAAAACGCCTCGTTCAATTCGAAAAGATCGATATCGGATGGCTTCATTTTGGCTTTTTTGAGCACCAGTCTGGTCACATCGACCGGACCGGTCAGCATAAGGCCAAGATCGGAGCCAACGGTAGCAAATGCACGGATGCGGGCGCGGGGTTTGAGGCCAGCCTTACGGCCAGCCACCTTGTTGCCGACGAGGACCGCAGCAGCACCATCAACGATGCCTGATGAATTGCCCGCATGGTGGACGTGGTTGACGAACTCAATTTCGGGATGGCTCTGCACCGCCACGGCATCAAAGCCGCCCTGTTCGCCCATCATGGCGAAGGAGGCTTTCAGTGCGCCCAGCGCCTGCATATCCGTGTTGGGCCGGATGGTTTCATCCCGTCCCAGAATGGTCAGGCCGTTAATGTCCTTCACCGGAATGACGGAGTTCTTGAAATAGCCCTTCTCCCAGGCACGGGCAGCCCGCTTGTGCGACTGGACGGCAAACGCATCCACATCATCGCGGCTGAAACCGTAGCGCGTGGCAATCAGGTCAGCTGCAACGCCCTGAGGCATGAAGTAGGTATCAATGGCGACTGAAGGATCGACCGCGATGCCGAAGCCAGATGCACCCATGCCGATGCGGCTCATGCTTTCCACGCCGCCACCGATGGCCATGTCCTTTTGACCCGACATCACCTGTGCGGCTGCGAAGTTCACGGCATCGAGGCCGGATGCACAAAAACGGTTGATCTGCACGCCTGGCACTGTCTTGCCGTAACCGGCCTTCAGAGCACAGGTGCGCGCAATATCGGCGCCCGCTTCTCCCACAGGATCCACGCAGCCGTAGACAACATCCTCCACCAGCGTGGTGTCGAGGTTGTTGCGCTTCTGGATGGCACGCAGCACCTGGCTGCCAAGCTCGATGGCGGTCACCTCATGCAGGGAGCCATCGGCCTTGCCCTTGCCGCGCGGTGTACGCACGTGATCGTAAACGAATGCTTCGGTCATGTCTCTCTCCCGTTTATTCCCCTCCTCGCAAGCGGGAGGGGTGCAATGCTCAGAATGCGTCCGCTGGCAGCGCCATCATGCTGTCCGCGCCTGTGATGATACGGGCGAGATGGGCGCCCGTTTCGGGCAGCATGCGTTCCATGTAAAAGCGGGCAGTGACCAGCTTGTGGTTCATCCGCTCAGTGGAGCCGTTTGCACCGGCTTTCAACTTGTCCTGTGCGGCTTTCGCCATCTTGGCCCACATGTATCCAAGCGCCACAAGGCCCAAGCAATGCATGTAGTCGTGCGATCCGGCGCCGGCATTGTCAGGCTTTGCCATGGCGTTCTGCATGAACCACATGGTTGCCTGTTGAAGATGGCCAAGCGAGACTGCGAGCGGCTTCATAAGACCCTTCAAGGCATCGTCACCCTCGTTCTCCTTGATGAAACCACCAACCTCGTTGAAGAAAGACATGACAGCGCGGCCACCATCCTTGCCGAGCTTGCGTCCCACAAGGTCCAATGCCTGCACGCCGTTGGCACCTTCATAGATCATGGCGATGCGGGCATCACGGACGAACTGGCTCATGCCCCATTCTTCGACATAGCCATGCCCACCGTACATCTGCTGGGCCTTCACAGCGTTATCAAATCCGACATCAGTCAGCACACCTTTGAGCACAGGTGTCATCAGGCCCATCAGGTCTTCTGCTTCCAGCTTGTCCTTGGCATCTTCTGAGCGATGCGCCACATCGGATTTCAGCGCAGTCCACAACACGAATGCGCGGGCGGCTTCATTGAAGGCCCGCATGGTCATCAGGTTGCGGCGCACATCGGGGTGAACGATGATCGGATCGGCAGCCTTGTCAGCCGCCTTGACACCCGAGAGCGAACGGCCCTGAATGCGGTCCTTGGCGTAGATCACAGCATTCTGATAGGCCACTTCCGACTGCGAGAGGCCCTGAATGGCCACACCCAGGCGCGCTTCGTTCATCATCACGAACATGGCGGCAAGGCCCTTGCCTTCCGCGCCTACCAGCCAGCCGGTGGCACTGTCGTAGTTCATCACGCAGGTGGAGTTGCCGTGAATGCCCATCTTGTGCTCGATGGAACCGCAGGCAACACCATTGCGCGCGCCCAGCGAACCGTCCTTGTTGATCAGAAACTTCGGCACGACAAACAGCGAAATGCCCTTGGTTCCAGCTGGCGCGCCTTCTATGCGCGCAATAACCAGATGCACGATGTTTTCTGCCATATCGTGTTCACCGGCGGAGATGAAGATCTTGGTGCCGCTGATGGCATAGGAGCCGTCGCCATTGGGGATGGCCTTGGTCTTCAGCAAGCCAAGGTCCGTGCCACAATGCGGCTCGGTCAGATTCATGGTGCCGGTCCAGTCACCGGTCACCATGCGGGTTACATAAGTCTGCTTCTGCTCTTCGGTGCCGTGCACCAGAAGGGCGGCCATCGCACCCATGCTCAAGCCTGGATACATCGAGAATGCCATGTTGGCAGCTGAAGAAAATTCATTCATCACGGCGTTCAGCGTGTAAGGCAGGCCCTGACCACCGTAAGCCTCGGGAACCGCAAGGCCAATCCAGCCGCCTGTGCGGTAGGCATCATAGGCCTCCTTGAAGCCCTTCGGCGTTGTCACTGAATTGTCAGCGTGACGCTTGCAGCCTTCCTTGTCACCCACCCTGTTGAGCGGTTGCAGCACCTGTTCACAGAGTTTGGCAGCCTCGTCCAGAATAGGCTCCAGCATATCGGTGACATCGGCAAAGCCGGGCAGATTGCTGTATTTCTGGATGCCGAACACATCATTCAGCAGAAAAAGTGTTTCTTCTACAGGTGCCTTGTAGGATGGCATGAGCGATACTCCCTTATCGTTCGTGGCCTTGTTGCTACAGCTTCGCGCAGACCTGCGAAAATGGAAAGGCCTTAATATAGTTCATATGTAAACTAACTTGCTTTTTCATGCAAGTGCCATTCGGTGCAGGGCGTTGGGTGTCTGCGAGTTTCCGTTGCCCCATACGAGTGATGTGGTTACACCCCAGTCATGAACCCGAAGTTGCCCAGAGACGTACCGGCAGATGATGATCTTCTTGAAGATGAAGATCAGCCCGTCGAGATGGAGGCGACAACTGAAATCGAGGTTGCCATTCCGGCCTCGGTTGAAGCGGGCACAGAGGTTATCAAACGCTTCTGGAAGACCCTTCCGAACCGGCCCGGCATCTATCGCATGCTCGATAAACTGGGTGAGGTTCTTTACGTAGGCAAAGCCAAGAAGCTGAAAGCCCGTGTCGCAAGTTACGCCCGGGGTCAGGGGCATTCCAACCGCATCGCCCGCATGATTTCCGAAACTGTCAGCATGGAGTTCGTGGTCACAGAAACCGAGACAGAGGCGCTGCTGCTTGAAACCAACTACATCAAGCAGTTTCGTCCCCGCTTCAACGTGCTGATGCGGGACGACAAGTCCTTCCCCTATATCCTGATCACGGGCGACCATGCCGCCCCACAGATCGTCAAGCATCGTGGCGCGCGCAACCGCAAGGGCGAGTACTACGGCCCCTTTGCCTCCGCCTGGGCGGTGAAACGCACCATCGATGCCTTGCAGAAAGCCTTTTTGCTGCGCACCTGTTCGGACAGTTATTTTGACAACCGCTCGCGGCCCTGCCTGCTCTATCAGATCAAGCGTTGCTCAGGGCCCTGTACTGGCGAGATCGCCCCTGTGGCCTATAATGAACTGGTCGGCGAGGCAAAGGGCTTTCTCTCGGGCAAAAGCCGTGCCGTGAAAGACCACATGGCGCGCGAGATGCAGGCGGCATCGGACGAACTGGAGTTCGAGAAAGCAGCGCGCTTTCGCGACAGAATCGCGGCCCTTTCCGCCACGGGCAGCTCGCAGGATATCAACGCCCAGACCGTAGAGGAAGCCGATGTCTTTGCTGTCGCCGAAGAGGCCGGGCAGTTCTGCGTCGAGGTTTTTTTCTTCCGAACCTATCAGAACTGGGGCAACCGTGCCTACTTCCCCAAGGCGGATCGCAGCCTCACAAAAGCCGAAGTACTCGATGCCTTTCTGGCGCAGTTCTATGATGACAAGCCCGTGCCGCGTCTTGTGCTGCTATCTGAAGAGGTAGAGAATGCCGACCTGCTGGCAGAGGCATTCTCGTTGCGTGCCGGACGCAAGGTCGAGTTGCTGACGCCCCAGCGTGGCGAAAAAAAAGACCTTGTGGCGCATGCCCTGAAAAACGCCGTTGAGGAACTGTCGCGCCGGATGGCGGATGCCGCCTCGCAGACCCGGTTGATGGGTGCGCTGGCAGAGGCGCTCGGGTTGGCCAAGCCCCCGCGACGGATCGAGGTATATGACAATTCACATATCTCAGGCACCAATGCCGTCGGTGCCATGATCGTTGCTGGCATTGAGGGATTTCGCAAACAGCACTACCGCACGTTCAACATCAAATCGACTGATATCACGCCAGGTGATGATTTCGGCATGATGCGCGAGGTGCTGGAGCGGCGCTTTTCAAGGCTGGTGAAAGATGGTGCAACAGTGGACACCGCCGATGCCTTCCCCAATTGGCCCGATCTCGTGCTGATCGACGGTGGAAAGGGACAATTGTCCGCAGTGAGAGAGACGCTGGCAAAACTGGGCATTACCGATGTTCCGCTGGTAGGAATTGCCAAGGGGGCGGACAGGGATGCGGGCCGCGAAACTTTCGTGATGGAAGGGCGTCAGCCCTTCCGTTTGCCACCGCGTGATCCAGCGCTCTACTTTGTGCAACGCCTGCGCGATGAAGCGCATCGCTTTGCCATCGGCACACACCGGGCCAAGCGCAAGCGCGAGATGACCAAAAGCCCGCTGGACGAAATCGGCGGCATCGGCCCCACCCGCAAGCGGGCGCTGCTCCTGCATTTCGGCACAGCAAAAGCCATTGCACGGGCATCACTGGACGATCTGGCAGGGACGCCCGGCGTAAATGCCGCAACGGCACGGGCTGTCTATGACTTTTTCCATGACAAAGGTTGAAAAATCCGGGCAATGCATCCTCAGATGCGTCTTTTCAGTTGAGTAGGGATGCCTGAAAACCTAAACATGTATTGTTGTAGCCTTTGGGACAGAGAAAACGCATGACGGTCAAAAGACGGAGCAATCCGTTCTCCCTGCCCAACCTGCTGACATACGGACGTATTCTGTCTGTCCCTGCCATAGTTGCTGTGATGTTCTGGTCGAAAGAAGACAGCATGCGCTGGTGGGCGCTGTCCATCTTTGTTGTTGCCGCGATCACGGATTATTTTGACGGCTATTTTGCCCGCGCCTGGCACCAGTATTCTGCCATTGGACGCATGCTGGATCCTATTGCCGACAAGTTGCTGGTCGCCGCCATCCTGCTCATGCTGGTGGCAGATGAAACGATTTCGTCCTTTTCGATCTGGGCGGCGATCATCATCCTGTGCCGCGAAATCCTGGTTTCGGGCCTGCGGGAATTTCTGGCTGAGTTGCGTGTTTCAGTGCCTGTCACCAAAGTGGCAAAATGGAAAACCACGGCGCAGCTGGTGGCCATCGGGTTCCTGATTGCCGGTCCGGCAGGGGATGCGCTGCTTCCCGAAAACTGGACGCTCAATATCGGTTTGGTCCTGCTCTGGGTGGCGGCAGGACTGACGCTTTATACCGGCTGGGATTACTTCCGGTCTGGCGTCAAGCATCTGATTGCCGCTGACGAGACATCACCATGATCCGCCTTGTTTATTTCGCCTGGGTTCGGGAGCGAATCGGCAAGCCGGAGGAATCCGTAACGCTTCCCGCGGATATCGTATCTGTCGCTGACCTGATAGCCTGGCTCAAAGGGCGTGGCGAGGAGTATGCCTATGCATTCGAGAACGCGCCTCTCATCCGCACCGCTATCGACAAGGCCCATGTGAAGCATGATGCGCCCCTCACTGGTGCACGCGAGATAGCGTTCTTTCCACCTATGACGGGGGGATGACGTGTTCACCGTGCGTGTCCAGACCGGGGACTTTGATATCGCTGCCGAACAGACCATGCTAGTTCAGGGTCGAACGGATATCGGTGCAATCGTCGCTTTCACCGGGCTTTGCCGCGATGAGGCGAACACGCTGGCTTCTCTAGAGCTGGAGCATTATCCCGGCATGGCCGAGGAGGAGATGGGTCGTGTTCTGGCGGAAGCGCGCAACCGCTGGCAGCTTGATGGCGCGACGCTGATCCACCGTTATGGGAAGATTGAACCCGGCGGCAATATCGTGCTGGTGATCACGGCATCCCGCCATCGCACTGCCGCTTTTGCAGCAGCGGAGTTCCTGATGGATTATCTCAAAAGCCGTGCGCCTTTCTGGAAGAAGGAGCACCGTATTGATGGCACATCAGGCGCTTGGGTCGATGCAAAGGAAGCGGATGATCAGGCACTGGCGCGGTGGAAATCCTGATCAGGCAGACTTCGCAAGCAGCTTGTCAATCTTGGTGTGTAACTCCAGAATCTCCATTTCCGCCTTCAGGTTGATTTCATAATCCATGCTGGCCTGCGCACGATCTCGTGCCGCTTGCCTATTTTGAGACATTAGAATCAATGGTGCCTGAATAGAGGCAAGCATCGAAAGCAGCAGATTGAGAAAGATGTACGGGTAGGGGTCAAAGCGCGCCTCAGTCGCCAGCCAGATGGAATTGAAAAGCGCCCAAAAGGCAAGAAATGCAAAGAACCATATAATGAAGGTCCAGGAGCCACCCCATCGAGCGACCAGATCAGCCACTCTTTCACCAAAGGTCTCGGATTCATCAAGCGACGCGTTGAGATTGCGCGTGATATGATGCTGCTTGGCGATACGCGCAATAATCCGTTTGTCTCGGTCAGTCAGTGTCGCAATACCACTTTCGAGCAGTTCATGTGCCAGAGCGCGGATGTTTTCATCCATGATTGATCTCCCGCTTGGTGGCCGCAGCGAATAGATACGATTCGTTGGCTATCGCAGCATCGGTACAAGGCTTAGCACCAGCAGCGCCGCCATAGTGATGTTAAATGCCCTCAGGACTTTGGGGTTTTGCAAAAACCGCCGGATACCAACCCCGAAAGCGGCCCAGATGTGGGTTGGCGGCGCCCCGGCCACAAGCATCACAATACTGAGATAGGCTGCCTTCTCAAAGGGGCTGTAGCCAGCCGGGCCATAGACGGAAATGGCCCCCATAATCATCATCCACGCCTTGGGGTTGATCCACTGGAAAGCGGCGGCCTGGAGAAATGTCAGGGGTTTGCCGACTGCCTCGCCATCGCCGGTGCCGCTGGCCGTGGCGATCCTCCAGGCAAGCCATAGCATGTAGGCAACGCCAATGGTTTTGAGGACAAGCTGGATTTTGGGTTCCGCCAGAAAAACAGTCCCCAGCCCAAGTGCCAGTATGAACATCATCATGCTGAAGCCGATGTTGATACCCCAGATATGGGGTTGAGAACGCAGGAAGCCGAAGTTTGCCGCTGACGCCAGAACCATGACGTTGTTGGGGCCCGGTGTACCAGACATGGCAATGCAATAAATGACGTAGGGTATGAGTGTTTCCATGAAGCCATATCAGGCTTTCTGGCAACCCATGTCCAATCAAGCCGTCTGATACCACCAATCAATATGGCTTGAAGGCCCGGCGGCTCGCGGTTTCCTTTATGATTTTTATTGATCCAACACGAAATGCGGGGATCTAAGCCCCGCTTTTCGTTATTTCAGTTGCTGCGGTTCGTGATGGATATGGCATAAGCCGGTGTGCGAATTTCAAAAAGCGGATCATCTTTCGGCCCGTCGATACCATCTGCCAGTATGGTTGGTGCGAAGATTGCACCGTCGCAGGTTTCATTCTTTTCGGTGGCCGTAATGCGCAGTGTCCCGAGCTTCGTAGTCGGACGCGACTCCTCGCCTTCCCACATCTGGGTAGCATTGTTTGTCGGATCGCCCGGACGGCCCATGATTGCAATCATGTCGAACCCGGCAGGTTTTCCTGCCGCCAGCCTGTCTGTCAAATCCTTGACCAGATAATCCGCCGGTTTTGCCTTGGCTTCATCCTCGGTAAGGCTCACGTCCCCGCCGATTGGTGCCATCCTGAATTTGATGACTTGCTTTCCACCAGCGGCATTGGTCAGCGTGTAGGCGTGAATGCCATAATAATTGACGCCGACCCATGAACCGGGAATGGGTTTTCCGGCAAGCCATTTGCCTTGCAATGTTGTCTCGGGATTGGCTTCAGTGAACGTCTTGATCTTCTCGGCATCGGGCTTGCCATCGGCACCGGGCAGACGTGCCTGAAGGAAAGCCAGCATCTGTTCTGGCGTTTTGACAAAATTCATGGGTGCATTAACCATCACGAACTCAGTATGTCCGGGGCCACCATCATCAATCCGGAAAGAAAAGCCACGGTTTGGCCCCCTTGCGTTGTCGGTGACCTTGATGTTGCCACCCCCAACCGAAAACCGGGCCGTAACCTGAGATGTTTTGGCGAAGGTTGCAGCTTTCGACAAGGCTTTGGCTTCAGCTGAAGGTTCGAATGTGCCCGTGAAGCATTGTCCTTTTGCGCCGCTCGGCCGGTTCTTCGGCTTGCCTGAAAGCGTATGCATGGTGTCAACGATAGACTGCGGATCGAAGGCAGGTGCGGGCCCTGCAAATCCGATTGCAACTGCCGACAGTACGGCTGCCTTGATGAAAGTTTTCATTGTGTGCCTCCAATTGCGAATAGTTCCAGACACAATATGTGCATCTTTGTCGCAGTCAGGCAAACACTGTCTTCCCAAGAGCGATCACAGTGTTGTGGGCCGCCCATAGCCATGGCTGGATGGCGATGCGCGATGCATGCGGACAGCTGAAACAGACCATCACGCCTAAGGCCGAGAGGACCAACCAGGCACTACCCGTTGGGATGCACCGCAGCAGCATAAGCATCGATCAGCACCTTGGTCATGTTGCCGGGCACATACTTGATGCCTGCAATCTCGCCAACAGGTGTCACCTCCGCCGCCGTACCGGTGATGAAGCACTCGTTGAAAGTCGATAGCTCCTCAGGCTTGATGCGCCGCTGCACCACTTTCATGCCATTTTTGCGGGCGAGCTTGATGACGGTCTGGCGGGTGATCCCATCCAGAAAGCAATCGGCCTTGGGCGTGTGGATAACGCCGTCCTTGATGAAGAAGACATTGGCGCCAGTGCATTCCGCCACGCGGCCCTTCCAGTCCAGCATCAGCGCGTCGGCGAATCCTTCCCGCTCGGCCTTGTGCTTCGAGATCGTGCAGATCATGTAGAGTCCCGCGGCTTTGGCATGGCAGGGAGCAGTTTTCGGATCAGGCCGGCGATATTCGGCCATACCGAGGCGAATGCCTTTCATGCGCTGGGCCGGATCAAAATAGCTTGGCCATTCCCATGTAGCCACGGCCAGATGGATGGTGTTGCTCTGGGCTGAAACACCCATCATCTCAGACCCGCGCCAGGCGATGGGGCGAACATAGGCGTCCACCTGCTTGTTGGCTTTCAGGGTAGCTTTCTTGGCGGCGTCAATGTCGGCGGCCGAAAACGGGATCGTCATGTCAAGGATGCGGGCTGATTCGATCAGGCGCTCGGAATGCTTGCGGCTGTGAAAAATCTTGCCGCCATAGGCACGCTCGCCCTCGAACACGGCTGAGCCATAGTGCATGGCATGGGTCAGCACATGCACCCGCGCATCGGACCATGGAATGAGCTTGCCATCCATCCAGATAAAGCCTTCCCGTTTGTCAAAAGGTTGAGCGGCCATGGTATTCTCCCCGAATTGATCCCTATTGCGCCGGTTTCAACTTGCACTGGCCTTGCGCAATGAACTGTGGTTTTGCAGTGTTCTGGCGCACGTTCGTTTCGTACGCTGCGCTTGACGCGTAACAATTGGTCTGCAATATGTCAACAACACTGACATATTTTTTAGATTGCCTGCAAACACCATGACCGATCAGTCCCTCACCGACCCGCGAACAGAGCGCAATGGCTCAATGCCAGCGTCTCTTCCGCCTGATTTCGAGATGATCGAGCTGTTCTTCTTTGCTTACAGGGATTTTGTTGGCGAGCCAGACCGTGTGCTGGAGCGTTTTTCCTTTGGTCGCGCGCATCACAGGGTGCTGCATTTTGTGAATCGGCATCCGGGGCTTACCATTGCCGCACTTCTTGATATCCTGAAGATTACCAAACAAAGTCTGGCGCGCGTGTTGAAAGATCTGATCGAGAATGGACATGTCGAGCAACGTGCCGGTTCTGAAGACCGTCGCCAGCGTTGCCTGTATCTGACACAGGCCGGCGCGGCATTGGCCTGCGAACTGGCGGAACGGCAGGGTCGGCGTATTCATGCAGCACTGGCTGAAGCAGGGCCTGAGGCACGACGCACGATAAGCAGCTTTCTGATAGGGCTTATTGACCCTTCAGCCCGTCGCTTTGTTGCTGAAACAATAGGCCGCTAGGATGACAGCACCTGTGACGCCACCCGTGACACCAGCCATGACACCGACCATGCCAAACGCGGTTTTTGTCACACCCGCAGATGATGCACAGCACCTGCTGATCGTCGATGATGACAAGCGCATCCGCTCCCTGCTGTCCCAGTTCCTACGGTCCAATGGCTACCGTGTCACAACGGCGGAAAGTGCGGTGGATGCACGCCGCAATATGGAAGGCCTGTCGTTTGACCTGATTGTGCTGGACGTCATGATGCCCGGCGAGAACGGCTTTCAATTTGCAGAGAAACTGCGCATCCATTCCGCCGTGCCCATACTCATGCTTACGGCACTGGCGGATATCAACGACCGTATCCGGGGCTTCGAGCTCGGCGTGGATGATTATTTATCCAAGCCGTTTGATCCGCGTGAACTGCTGCTGCGCATTGCGTCCATTCTGCGGCGTGTCACTGCATCGCCGCCAGCACCGGACAAACCGCTTCCAGAAACCGTATCCTTTGGAAATTTCAAATACACGATCAGCCGTGGCGAACTGCTGGATGGTGATGAGATGGTCAAGATCACAGACCGTGAGCGGGACATGATGCGCCTGCTCGCGGAAGCCCATGGTGCAGCGGTCAGCCGGGAAGCGCTGGCCGGACCGGAGTCCGATGCCAATGAGCGCACGATTGATGTGCAGATCAACCGCCTGCGCCGCAAGATCGAGCGTGATCCCTCCAATCCGTCCTATCTTCAAACGGTGCGTGGTTCGGGCTATCGGCTGATTGTTGATTGATGCTGGCGCGCCCTGCCACAATCCTGTTCGGCGCCCGTAAAAGCCTGTCGCGCGCCACGCGTTTTCTT
The DNA here is from genome assembly GCA_031372765.1 of Hyphomicrobiales bacterium. Taxonomy (GTDB): domain Bacteria; phylum Pseudomonadota; class Alphaproteobacteria; order Rhizobiales; family Beijerinckiaceae; genus JADCCX01. The sequence goes on along the minus strand of JANMLW010000184.1, from coordinate 11,284 downwards.
AAGGCGATCCTGCCCAAAGGGCTGTACGCGCGATCCTTGCTGATTGTCATCGCGCCGGTTGTCCTGCTCCAATCGGTTATCGCCTATGCTTTCATGGAGCGGCACTGGCAAACAGTGACCAACCGCCTGTCCGCCGCTGTCGCCTCTGATATTGCTGCGATCATCGATGTCTATGAACGATTTCCGCAGGAGCCTGAGTCCAGACGCCTGACTGAGATTGCCGAGAACCGGCTCGGTCTTGATGTCGATATCCTGCCCAATGAGCCCTTGCCGCGCATCAGTCCCAAGCCGTTCTTCGACATTCTGGATACAGCACTTTCCAACGAGATCCGCCTGCGCATCGCCCGCCCCTTCTGGATTGATACCGTGGGAAGATCCAACCTTGTCGAGGTGCGGGTACAACTGGACAATGTGGTGATGCGGGTCATTGCCCGACGCAGCCAGACCTATGCGTCCAACGCCCATATCTTTCTGGTCTGGATGGTCGGCACCTCCATGATCCTGCTGACGGTTGCCATCCTGTTCCTGCGCAACCAGATCAAACCAATTCTGGCACTGGCGGATGCGGCGGAGGAGTTTGGCAAAGGCCGCGATGTCGAATTCAAGTCGCGCGGTGCGCGGGAGGTGCGTCGAGCCGGGGCTGCCTTCCTTGATATGAAACGCCGTATTGCCCGTCAGATGGAGCAGCGCACCACCATGCTGAATGGCGTGAGCCACGATCTGCGCACCGTGCTGACACGCTTTCGGTTGTCCCTTGAATTCATTGAGGCGCAGGAAGGGCTGGACGACCTGAAGCGTGATGTGGACGAGATGGCACGAATGCTGGAGGCTTATCTCGCCTTTGTGCGCGGTGATCAGGGTGAGATAGCACAGCCCACCGACATTCGCGGATTGCTGGAAGAGTTCAAGGCAGATGCCGAGCGACAGGGCCACCCGACAACGCTGACACTGGAGGGTGATCCCAATGTCACGCTGCGGCGGGATGCTTTCCGGCGTTTGCTGGGCAATCTTGTTTCGAACGCTGCCCGCTACGGCGATGATATCCAGATCACGGCGGTGCATGACGAGAAATACCTGACCGTGCATATCGATGATGATGGTCCTGGCATTCCGGCTGAAAACCGCGAGGACGTTTTCCGGCCTTTCCTCAGATTGGATGAGGCCCGCAACCAGGATCATGGCAGCTCAGGCCTCGGCCTTGCCATCTCGCGGGATATCGTGCGCTCCCATGGCGGCGAGATTACGCTGTCGGACAGTGTGCTGGGCGGATTGCGCGCCACAGTGAGGTTGCCGGTGTGACGGCAGTGCATTGGCTGCTGAAGAAGTCGCTACCGGCAATCATCTTGCGTTGCAAATGCGATAAAATCCACATATAGCCTGTGTATTCCCGAAAGTCAGAGCCTTCTGCTCCGCGCCGTCAGGGCCGACGGACAAAGAAACTTTGCCTGATCCATACCAGGAGACGATCATGACCACACTGCTGATGCCAAAAGCCACTGCCGTCTGGCTGGTTGAGAATACAGCCCTTACCTTTGCGCAGATCGCCACCTTTTGCAGCCTGCACCCGCTGGAAGTGAAAGCGATTGCCGATGGCGAGGCCGCGACCGGCATCAAGGGTTTTGACCCCATCATGCATGGTCAGTTGACCCGCGAAGAGCTCGATGCAGCACAGTCCAATCCGGCCCATGTCCTCAAGCTCGCGGTCTCCAAGGTTCGCGTACCCGAGGCACCCAAGCGCAAGGGGCCGCGCTACACGCCACTTTCGCGCCGTCAGGATCGTCCCAATGCCATTCTCTGGCTGATGCGCAACCATTCCGAATTGAAGGATGCGCAGATCATGCGTCTGGTGGGAACCACCAAGACAACGATTGCCGCCATCAAGGAGCGCACGCACTGGCAGTCCTCGACATTGTCGCCGCTTGATCCCGTGACACTGGGTCTGTGCTCGCAGATCGATCTCGATTTCGAGGTTAATCGCTCATCCAAGGACCGTCCTGTCGTGGTCGAGGATACCGGCCCGACGTTGTTGCGTGCTGAAGACACAACGGGCGTCAATGCGGACAAGGATGGTGATCTTGATGTCAATGCCGTATTCGCCAAGCTCAAGCAGCTCAAGAACACGGATGACGGTCAGTAGGACTCAGGTTAGCTAAACCCCATCGAACAGGGCGCTTGAGATATAGCGCTCTGCAAAACTGGGGATGATGACGACGACAGTTTTTCCAGCCATATCCGCGCGTGAGGAAACCTCCAGAGCGGCGGCCATTGCGGCACCCGATGAGATGCCCCCCGGAATACCCTCCGTTCTGGCGAGCAACCGCGATGTGTCAAAGGCTGTCTGGTTGCCAACTGTCATTATCTCGTCAATCACCGTTCGATCGAGGATATCGGGCACAAAACCGGCACCAATGCCTTGAATCTTGTGTGATCCGGGCAGGCCGCCAGAAAGCACGGGTGAATCCTCAGGCTCAACGGCTATAACGTGCAATTCCGGGTTCAGTTCTTTCAAAGCCTTGCCCACGCCCGTTATTGTGCCGCCGGTGCCCACACCGGCCACCAATGCGTCCACCTTGCCGCCTGTATCGTTCCAGATTTCAAGGGCCGTGGTTACGCGGTGAATGGCCGGGTTTGCAAGATTGGTGAATTGCTGGGGAATGATGGAGCCGTCGATCTCTTTCTTGAGTTCCTCGGCGCGGGCGATAGCACCCCGCATTCCCTGTGGGGCGGGCGTCAGCACAAGTTCCGCACCCAGAAAAGCCAGCATCTTGCGCTGCTCGATAGACATTGTTTCAGGCATGGTCAGGATCAGTCGATAGCCGCGTGCCGCTGCGACAAAAGCCAGCGCAATGCCGGTGTTTCCGGATGTCGGCTCGATCAGCACGCCGCCCGGTTTCAGATGACCGGAGGCCTCCAGTGCATCGATCATGGCGACGCCGATGCGATCTTTCACACTGGCGAGTGGGTTGAAAAATTCGAGCTTCGCGAGAAGCCTGGCTTTGGCACCGTATGATGCAGCCAGACGCCTTATCTCGACAAGGGGTGTGTCTCCAACTGTATCGGTTATCGAGGTATAGATACGCCCCCGGCCAGGTGCCTTGTCAGGGATATGGGGTGCGTTATTCTCGGATGGCATGGCAAACTCCGGCTCTTGAGCCGGAAGACTAGCAATTTAACAGACCGTCTGTCGATTATATTGCAATCAACGGTTCAGATCGCAAAATCGACGGCTTGCATGCTGCCATTGGCGAACACCCGCCGGGATTCGGCCGCGTGGCACATATCCTCGATCGTGAAGGTATCAAGCGACTTGAGGAAAGCTGTACCGGCATCTTTTACGGCGGGTGCAATGATCTCGTCGACAAGGCGTGATTCAGGCTCAGGATGATCCTCGTCAAGAGGTTGCGATGTCATGGCAGCGCGCACGACATCACCCGCCGTGATCTTGCGGCGCTCCTTGGCAAGCTCGTAACCACCGCGCGGACCACGCACCCCTTTCAGGATGCCTGCTCGCACCAGTGCCTGCAAAAGCGTTTCGAGGTGCCGTGGTGGCAGATTATGCCTCTCGGCCAGCAGTTTGGCTGCAACGGGGGTTGGCCTTGCATGCAGGGCAATGTCTACAACAGCGGCAATGCCAAGCATGCTGCGGCGCGAAAGCAGGATCATCCGTCATACTCCTTTTGTGTCGCCCGTCGAACCAAACCCGCCGTTGCCCCGATCGCTGTCGTCCAGCGAGGTAACGACAATCAGTTCAACGGCAACCACAGGCGCCACAACCATCTGCGCAATGCGCAAACCGCGCGAGACAACAAATGGTTCATGCCCATGATTGACCAGCAGCACCTTGATTTCACCGCGATAATCCGCATCGATCGTCCCTGGCGCATTGAGCACGGTCACACCGTGCTTGAGCGCCAATCCCGACCGAGGGCGTATCTGGGCCTCATACCCACTCTCCAACTGGAGCGCCAGACCAGTTGGGACAAGGGCCCTTTCACCGATTTTTATTGTAATTTGCGCATCGCCGTCAATTGCCGCCACAAGATCCAGCCCGGCTGCGCCGCTTGTTTGCACAGCAGGAAGCGGTAGACCATCCGAATGAGGCAGGCGACGGACAAGAACCCGAATGGACAACCGCTTGGAAACAGTCATGCCAGCATTTCGGCGATGCGTGCCACAAGCCGTCCAGCCACAGCGTCCTTGGGCATTGTCGGCCAACTTTCAACACCCTGTGAAGTCACGAGATGCACGGTGTTGGAGGATTGCCCCATGACGCCACCCGGTGTGGCCCCTGTTGTGCTCACATCGTTGGCGACGATCAAATCGCAGCCCTTCTTCTTCAGCTTCATCTGGGCATGGGCAATGACGTTTTTGGTCTCAGCCGCAAAGCCGATAACCAGCTTAGGGCGGCTTTCCAACTGTGCGCCAATGCCAGCCAGAATGTCTGTATTTTCCGAAAGGATAAGGGCTGGTGGTCCGCCGTTACCCTTCTTGATCTTCTCGTTGGCTGCTGTCCCAACCCGCCAGTCGGCAACTGCTGCCGCCCCGATGAATACATCGCAGGGCAGGGCATACGTGACCGCAATGAGCATTTCGGCCGCAGTCTCAACCCGAACGACATCAACCCCGAAAGGATCCGCAATGCTGACCGGACCGGAGATCAGGGTTACCCGCGCCCCGGCCATGGCGGCGGCAGCGGCAATGGCGTGGCCCTGCTTGCCGGAGGATCGGTTGGCAATATAGCGTACGGGATCAATCGGCTCATGGGTTGGTCCAGATGTGATGACCACGTGCTTGCCGGTCAAGGGGCGCTTGCCATCATCCGCGACGGTGGACCATGCACCATCTGGCAACGCAACAGTGTTGTCGTCTTGCAATTTTTTCTCGATTGCGGCCAGAATATCGGCAGGCTCGGCCAAACGCCCCAGTCCAAACTCACCGCAGGCCATGGAGCCCGCCGTCGGTCCGACGAAAGTGACGCCGTCGGCAATCAATTGTTCCACATTGCGCCGTGTGGCCGGATGCGCCCACATCCGCAGGTTCATGGCCGGGGCCACAAGCACCTTCTTGTCGGTTGCCAGCAACGCCGTTGTGGCGAGATCATTGGCAAGGCCGTGTGCCATCTTGGCCAGAATATCCGCCGTGGCCGGAGCCACAACCACCAGATCGGCATCGCGTGACAGCTGGATATGGCCCATCTCGGCCTCGTCATTCAGTGAAAACAGGTCGCCGTAAACCTTGTCGCCCGTGACGGACCCAAGCGACAGGGGCGTGACGAACTCACCGGCAGCCTTGGTCATGATGGCACGCACCGCATGGCCCTTGCGCCGCAGCAGCCGACACAGATCGAGCACCTTGTAAGCGGCTATGCCCCCGCCGACGATGATCAAAATACGTTTTTGTGCAATGTTCTGAGAAGTCATGCTCCCATATACTCCCACGGGTTGATTATGTTGATTCCGCAGTGCAAAAAATCGCGATCTCCAGTGGCAATATCAGCGCCTTGAGAACGAGCTATAGCTGCGATTTGGGCGTCAAAATGTTTGATAGGGCGTCCGGCCTGCCTGCGCTCCAGCATAAGTGAAACATACTCACGTGCTGCAGGCGCATCAAATGCACTGATCCTGTCCGCGAACAACTCAGCATAAACCTGTTCGAGGGCTTTGCGCGCCAATGCCTTGCGTTTTCCATCGGCCATCGCAGCAATGCCAATAAGGCTTTCCGTGAGGCATATACTGGTTGTTGAGAGAGAATCGACCGTGAGACCCTTGATCCACGCTTCGACTGTAGGATTCAACAGGTGGGCTGGCTTCATCAGTTCCGAGATAACATTTGTGTCTAAAATTATCATGCGGCACGAGATGGGTTTTCAGATTTTGTACCAGCGAAAAGTTCGTCAAAATCGATATAGTCGTCTTCGACTATCGGGATATCGAGACCGCCAGCCTGCGCCACAATGTGTTGAATACGAAGCATAACGCCGTCCATAGCTTTCCAGTTCGCGGATTCTGGTGGGTTAAGTCTGCTGATTGAGTTTACAAGCAATCTGCGGACTTCTTCTTCCATGCTCCAGCCATTTTCAGCAGCACGTATGCGCAGTGCTTTCTTCACGCTTTCATCAATGTTGCGGATGGTAATGCTCGCCATGTTCCAGTCCTCGCAAACTTGCCACAAATGAAAAAAGAGGATAGCTGATGCAAGCGCTGATTGCAATGATTGCAATGCAATCAGATGCTTTTCCAGAGAACAGCTGCCAGCAAGCCAGCGATAGTCCACAGCGCCGCATTACCCCATCTCGCCCTGCGAGCCTCCGCCTTGCCAATTGCCTCTATGCTGCTGGCTGATAGCGCAAATCCGGTCGATGTTGCCTGTTCCAGTTCACCGACCAGCCGTTCGCTACGCGTGACAAGGTCTGGCACCTTCAGGGCGGCCCGCGCGATACCGGTCAAACCTTCACCTGCATCCTGCAACTTGCCGATGGGGCCAAGATGCCGCTCGATCCAGCCGCGCACCACGGGTTCGGCTGTTTTCCACATATCGAGCTTGGGATCGAGCGTGCGGCCAACGCCTTCCACCACCACCATGGTTTTTTGCAGCATCACCAGTTCTGGCCGCGTTTTCATGTCGAAGAGTTCAGTGATCTCGAACAGCAGGGTCAGCAGCTTGGCCATGGAGATTTCGTCCGCCCGGCGCTGATGGATAGGCTCGCCAATGGCGCGGATGGCTTGCGCAAAATCATCGATGGAATGCCTGGCTGGCACATAGCCCGCTTCGAAATGCACCTCCGCCACCCGGCGATAGTTGCGCGTGATGAAGCCAAACAAGATTTCTGCAAGAAAACGCCGCTCCTTGTCACCGATGCGGCCCATGATGCCAAAATCGACAGCAACAAGATTGCCCTCGCGGTCAGCGAAGAGATTGCCTTGATGCATATCAGCATGGAAAAAACCATCACGGATGGCATGGCGCAGGAATGATTCAATGACATTGCGACCAAGGGCGGGCAGGTCTACACCTGCCGCTTCAAGAGCCGCGATATCTGACAGCGGAATGCCGTCGATCCAGCTCATGGTCAGCACGTTCTGGCCGGTTCGCTCCCAATCCGGCGTCGGCAGCCGGAAGTCCGGATCATCCTTGGTATTTTCTGCCATCTCGGAAAGGGCGGCAGCTTCCAGCCGCAGGTCCAGCTCCATCGCAACGGAGCGCTCAAGCACATCGACAATGGCGCTTGGTTTCAGGCGTTCCATCCCGGGCAGATATTTTTCGGCAAACTGCGCCCCGCCATGAAAGGCGTCGAGATCCTTGCGGAACTGGCGGTGAATTCCCGGACGCAGGATTTTGACAGCGACCGTTTCGCCCGTGTCAGCCAGGACGGCCTTGTGAACCTGAGCGATGGAGGCTGCGGCCACAGGATCGCTGAAGCTGCTGAAGTTCTTCGCCAGGGGGGCGCCCAATGTAGCCTCGACAAGAGCCACGGCCTGGCCCTGACCAAAAGGTGGCATGCGGTCTTGCAGGCGCTCAAGATCCTTTGCCAGTTTGGTGCCAACCACATCAGGCCGTGTTGACAGGAACTGTCCGAATTTGACATGGCTGGGGCCAAGGCGACCCAAGGCCCGCGCCAGACGCTCGGCGGCATCCGCACTGCTCTTGCGGGCCAGCAATCCGGCGACCCATAACAGCGGTCGTATCTGTGCAGGTGCCATTGCGGGATCAATACGCGAGATGACACCTTCGCGGGCCAGTACATAACCGACATGGGCAAACCGCATGGAATGGCGGATAAAATCGAACAAACTACAGTTTCCAGCCGGAATGGATGTTGACGATGCCGCCTGACAGGGCGCGGTGTGAAACACGACGGAAACCCGCTTTGGCAATCATCTGGGAGAAGGCTTCCGGCTTTGGAAACTTGCGGATGGACTCCACCAAATAGCGATAGCTTTCGCCATCACCCGTGATTGCCTTGCCAAAAGCCGGGATGAGATTGAACGAATAGGCATCATATATCGTGTCCAGAACTGGCATATCCACTGGCGCAAACTCAAGACAGAGGAAGCGCCCGCCGGTCTTGAGCGTGCGAAAAGCCTCCTCAAGCGCCAATGGAATGCGCGGTACGTTCCGGATACCAAAGGCTATGGAGTAGCCATCAAAAGTGCCCGCATCGTAAGGCAAGGCCTCGGCGCTGGCTTCGACAAAATCGATTGTGCCGGGCACATTGCGTTTGGCGGCCCGTTCTTCGCCCACACCCAGCATGCTGGCGTTGATATCCAGCACGCTCACATGGGCTTTCTCGCCGGCAACTTCCAGAATTCGGAAGGCCACATCGCCAGTGCCGCCAGCCACATCCAGATGCCGCCACGGGCGGTGAGGAGCGGGCCGCAACTGGGCAATGAGCGCATCCTTCCAGATTCGGTGCAACCCAACCGACATCACATCGTTCATGACGTCGTATTTGGCGGCAACGGAATGGAACACGTCGTTGACACGGCCCTGCTTGTCCTGAAGCGGAACCGTCTCGAAGCCGAAATGGGTGGTTTGCTGCGCCACGGGCAAAGGTCTTTCCAAGGTCTTTTATTGTGGTAACTGGCAATCACCTTATAGAACTGCGCTTACCAACGCCACGGTGGCAATGTCGCGCCGCCCCTCTTTTCATCAGGAGTGTTAAAGTGCCCGAATTGCCCGAGGTGGAAACGGTGCGGCGCGGCTTGCAACCTGTTATGGAGGGCAAGCAAATCCTCGGTGTGCGTTTGAACCGGGCGAACCTCCGCTTTGCATTTCCCAATGGTTTTGCCGATAGCCTGACAGGGCGAGTGATAACAGCCATGGGACGGCGCGCCAAATATCTGATGGTTGATCTCGATGATGGCAACCTGCTGGTCATGCATCTTGGCATGACAGGGCGTTTCATCATCGAGATGCCACAGGCCACACAAATTCCCGGTGAATTCATCCAATCGGTCAACCGCCTGCCAGCCCATGATCATGTCGTGTTTGATATGGAGGGCGGTGTCCGCATAACCTACAATGATGTCCGCCGCTTCGGATTCATGACCCTGTTTCCACGCAGCCAGTTGGACAGCCATCCACTCACAAAAGACATCGGTATCGAGCCATTGGGAAACGCGCTGACGCCGGAAAAACTGGCAGAACTGTTTGCCGGGAAAGCCGCGCCGCTGAAAGCCGCCCTGCTGGACCAGAAGTTGATCGCTGGCCTTGGCAACATCTATGTCTGCGAAGCGCTGTTTCGCGCTGGCCTTTCGCCGCGCCGTGCCGCCGGTTCCATCGTCAAGACCAATGGATCACCCACAGCCAGGGCTGGAAAGCTGACGACTGAAATCCGCCTTGTACTGCAAGAGGCCATCGAGGCGGGTGGCTCCACTTTGCGGGATTTTGCCCATGCGGATGGTTCTCTGGGCTATTTCCAGCACCGCTTCAAGGTCTATGACCGGGAAGGCGAGCTATGCCCAAACACCGCCTGCTGTGGTGTGGTCGAACGGATCGCGCAGGCAGGAAGGTCGACGTTCTGGTGTGCCAAGTGCCAGAAGTGAGTCGGGCATTTAAAGAGACAAGTCTTTCAATCTGGACTCAGACCATTATCGCGCTACGCTATGCCCATTCGCATTCCGAAAGGCCCTCCCCATGTCATATGAAACCATTCTCGTTGAAACCGCAGGCCCTGTTGGCATCATCCGTATCAACCGGCCTGATGCGCTCAATGCACTTAATGCCAAGGTAATTGCCGAGATAAACAAGGCGATGGACGGTTTCGAGAAAGACAAGGCAATCGGCTGCATGATCCTGACTGGCTCCGACAAAGCCTTTGCTGCCGGGGCTGACATCAAGGAAATGCAGAACAAGAAATATCCCGGCACCTACATGGATGACCACATCGCGCCATGGGACAAGATCAGCCAGCGCCGCAAGCCGCTGATTGCGGCAGTTGCAGGTTTTGCGCTTGGCGGCGGCTGCGAAGTGGCCATGATGTGCGATTTCATCATTGCGGCGGATACGGCAAAGTTCGGCCAACCCGAGATCAAATTGGGTGTCATGCCCGGTGCTGGCGGATCGCAGCGCATGGCGCGCTACATCGGCAAGTCGAAAGCCATGGATCTGTGTCTGACAGGCCGCATGATGGATGCTGCCGAAGCCGAGCGCTGCGGGCTGGTATCACGCATCGTTGCGGCGGACAAACTGATGGAAGAAGCCATGAAAGCCGCCACACAGATCGCGTCGTACTCCCTGCCCATCGCCATGATGACCAAGGAGAGCGTCAACCGGTCCTTCGAGACCACATTGGCGGAAGGCATCCGCTTCGAGCGGCGCCTGTTCTCGGCCATGTTCGCCACGGCAGACCAGAAGGAAGGCATGGCGGCGTTCGTTGAAAAGCGCAAACCGGTTTTCAAGCACCGCTGAGCCTTTTCGTACGCTTTACGGCGGGTTGGTGAGTGCATAGCATTGACTTCACGGCTGGCTTGCGCTTATACGGCTGCAACTTGCCGTGAGCTTCTTGCGGCACTGTCTTTTTGTTGTCAGATCTGACCTTTTGGGGTTCTGTGCTGACAATCTCCACAGAGGTTTCCATGGCCAACACATCCTCGGCAAAAAAAGCCGCCCGTCAGGCAGTCAAGCGTACCGCCGTCAACAAGATGCGCACCACCCGCGTGCGCAACGTGGTCCGCAAGGCTGAGGAAGCACTCAACGCGACCGATGCCAAGGTTGCAGGCCTGGCTTTTGTAGCCGCTGAATCAGCCATGATGAAAGCAGCCCAGAATGGTACGCTGCATAAGAACACAGCATCGCGCAAGGTTTCGCGTCTTGCCAAGCGTGTCAAGGCAATGACAGCTGCTGCCTGATCCCTTTTGCTTCCTGTGGTCATAAAGGCTCCTTTTGGAGCCTTTTTTATTGATTCTTATGTTTGTTTAAGTCCATCAGGAATAGAGGCGCGATATCAATCCTCTTCGTCCTCGTCCTCCTCGCGGGATTTGCCCGTCTGGTCTTGCCAGAGCTTGAAGTAGAGGCCCTTCTTTTTCAGAAGTTCGTCATGCGTACCGCTTTCAGCGAGTTTTCCCTTTTCGAGAACATAGACCACATCCATGTGCACAACCGAGGTCAGACGGTGCGTGACCGAGATGACAGTACGCCCCCTTGCAACCTTGTTGAGCGTGCGGGTGATCGCGCGTTCCGTAGTCTGGTCAAGTGCCGAGGTGGCCTCATCCAGCAGCAGGATGGCCGGGTTGCGCACGATGGCACGGGCAATGGCCAGACGCTGGCGCTGACCGCCTGATAC
>JANMLW010000174.1:0-22108 GCA_031372765.1 Hyphomicrobiales bacterium | reverse complement strand
TCATTGAAATCATTGGCGCACCCGACACGATTCGAACGTGTGGCCTTTGCCTTCGGAGGGCAACGCTCTATCCAGCTGAGCTACGGGTGCTTGAAAGTCAAATATCCGATTGGAACGGCTTCGGCAATGTCTGAGATGAAGCCTTGGCAAAAAAGCCTCAGTGCGGCGGCTTGAGTTGCACTATTTTCAAAGAGGTGATGCGGTTGCGTTGTTTGCGCATCACCTCGAAGCGGCAGCCATAAAAATTGAACACCTGACCAACCTCGGGAATGGCGCGCGCCTCGTGGATGACGAGACCTGCCACCGTTGTTGCTTCCTCGTCGGGCAGTCGCCAGTCCATCACCCGGTTGATGTCGCGGATAGGCACCGCACCGTCGGTCTGCACTGCACCGTCCCGCAGGCGCCGCACGCCAGAAGCTCCGGCATCGTGCTCATCCTTGATGTCGCCGACGATCTCCTCGATGATATCTTCCAGCGTTACCAGACCCTGCACCTCACCGTATTCATCCACAACGATGGCAAAATGCGTCTTGCGCTTGAGGAAGGCTTTCAGCTGATCGCGCAACGCCGTTGTGTCGGGCACGAACCATGGTTCCAGCGCCAGGTCCTCAATATCGAGATTGGCAGCGTTGCCGCCCGCAGCGTCCAGCGCGCGCAGCAGATCCTTGGCGTGAAGAATGCCGATGATGTTGTCGGGGTTGTCCCGAAACAGGGGCATGCGCGTATAGGGGGAGGACAGAACCTCGCGTACAATCTCGTCCGTCGTCAGGCCCGCATCAATGGCGCGCATCTTGGTGCGGTGAACCATTACGTCGGACACTTCAAGCTCCTGCAGGTCCAACAGGCCGCCCAGCATGTCGCGGTCGCCTTTGCCTACGGAGCCTTCCTTATGCAGAAGATCGACCTGACCGCGAATTTCATCGCTGGCGGAAAGGCCAAAGCCATCACCACCCAGGCGCAGGCCGAAGAGCTTCAGCAATTGCTTGACGATCCATTCCACCGCAAAGGTGATGGGTGTGAGCAGTTTCACGATCCATGAGAGGGGGCGAGCGACACGCAGGGCGAATCCATCAGGGTCGTTGATGGCCAATGTCTTGGGCGTGACCTCTGCAAAGACGATGATCAGCACCGAGACCACCACAGTCGCATAGGCGATGCCGACATCGCCAAAAACAGTCAGCAGTATGGCTGTAGAGAGAGAGGCCGATGCGGTATTGACAAGATTATTGCCTATCAGAATGGTACCGATCAGGCGGTCCCGCAGGCCAAGCAGGCGGTTGACGATGCGGGCCCGGGCATCGCCAGCCACTTCCAGCGCATGCATTCGGGCACGGGATGATGCCGTGATAGCCGTCTCGCTCATGGAGAAAAAAGCCGAGACCGCCAGTAAGAGCACGACAATACCAGCCGATAACCAGAGTTCGAATGTCATATCCGTTCGTTATCCCAACCTTCTGTCAAAGAAGCTGTTCCTGCCTTGCACACTTTATGTGATTTCCAACTCAAGGAATCGCAAAACCACATTGGCATCAACGTCCCTGGCAATGAAACCCTGGCCGATGCCTCTGGCCAGAATGAATGTCAAAGCTCCCCGGCTCACTTTCTTATCCTGTCGGATCGCATCAAGCAAAGCGCTTGCATCGCCTACTCCACCGGGGATCTGATCAAGTCGTGTTGGCAAACCGACAAGGGCGAGGTGCCGCTGCACCCGCATGGCATCCTGCCCGGTGCAGAAGCCTTGCCGGCGCGAAAAATCAAAGGCCTGCCGCATGCCGATGGCGATAGCTTCACCATGGACAAGTCGGTTGCCGTCATAATGCACGGCCGCCTCAAGTGCATGGCCAAAAGTATGGCCCAGGTTGAGGAGGGCACGGTCTCCCTGCTCGGTTTCATCGCGCGCCACAATGGCCGCTTTGGCCGCGCAACTGATGCGCACGGCTTCTTCCCGCTCCGGTCCCCCTGCGAATACCTTTTGCCAGTTGCCAGCCTCAAGCCAGTTGAAAAAGGCGACATCGCCCAGAAAGCCGTATTTCACCACCTCGGCATAGCCAGCGCGAAACTCCCGAAGCGGCAAGGTGTCGAGTAGCGCCGTATCGGCCAGCACCAGCATGGGCTGATGAAAAGCCCCGATCAGATTTTTGCCCCGGGGCGAATTGATGGCCGTCTTGCCGCCTACGGAACTGTCGACCTGTGCAAGCAAGGTCGTGGGAATCTGTACGAACAACATGCCACGGCGCACGATGGCGGCGGCAAACCCGGTCAGATCACCGATGACGCCGCCGCCCAGCGCGATGACGATATCGCCGCGCTCCAGCTTTGCGCCAATGATGGCATCGCAAACAGTTTCAAGAGCAGCAAAGGACTTGGTGCGTTCTCCGGCGGACAGGATGCAGGCGCTACTGGCAATGCCTGCGGCAGCAAGGCTGGCTTCAAGCCCCGCTAGATGCAGGACCGCCACATTCTCGTCGGTGATAATGGCAACACGAGCGCCGGGCGCGAGCTGGCGGATGCGCGCACCTGCTTCCTGCAATACGCCCCGCCCGATGATGATGTCATAGCTGCGTCCAGCCAGTGCAACCGGGACGGTATGGCGTTCTGCAGTCTTTGTATCCAGGGCATCAATCACAGGATCAACTCTCTATCTTTGCCGGTAGCATGTGTTCTGCGACAGCCAGCATGACGTCATCGACGGTTGATTCATGTGGCCCGTCTTTTGACACGATTGTGACATTGGCTTGCGCGTAGATGGGATAACGGTTCTCGATCAGGCGGCGCACGGTGCCTTCCGGATCGCTATTTTGCAGCAGCGGACGGTTGCTGCGCCGCCGGGCACGGCGCAGGATTGTCTCAAGATCGGCTTTCAGCCAGACAGAAACACCCCGGTTGGCGATAGCAGCTCGGGTATCAGCATGCATGAATGCCCCCCCCCCTGTCGCCAGCACCTTGGGTCCATCCCTCAGTATGCGTGCGATGACCCGACGCTCTCCGTCGCGGAAATAAGGTTCCCCGTGCATGGCAAAAATCTCCGGCACACTCATGCTGGCCGCCGTTTCGATCTCCTGATCCGCGTCAACGAACGGAATCTCAAGCCGCTGCGCCAGAAGCCGCCCAACAGATGTCTTGCCAGATGCCATCATGCCGACAAGCACAATAAGGCGATCTCCCAGATGGGAGAGAATGTCGTTGCGCAGGGGCGTGCTCATGGCGAGACGCCTTTGACCGAATACCCGACCCCTGCCAATTGTGGCGTTGCAGGGTCATATTTCATCCACATGGTTTTTCGTTAGCATGACTAAGCAAATCACGAAACACCCAGGGTGTGCCCACAAACTGGAAAGGGACTCGATGAGATCAAAAAAGGCCCCCGCTCAAGCGCCTGTCCAGTTTGTCAACACACCCTGGCACTACTTTGGCAGATCAAGAGATGTGAGTAATTGTCGGCAATGTGGACATCGTGCTGACAATGGTGGGCGAGCGCGTTGAGTATGGCTTGCCGGATTGTCGGCAGGCTCGGTTGCCGCGGTGGGCCGGAGATTCTTTTCCCCCACCGGCCCGTTTGAGGCGTTGGGACTGAAGGAAGGCAAATGCCATCATGCACATCAAGGCATGTCGGTGTAGCCCGGCCCAGGATCGTCCCTCTAAGGGGTCAAGGCCGAGTTCTGCCGTTAGTTGCTGGTGTGCCTGCTCGCAGATCCAGCGCGCCTTGATGGCGCCCAAAGATGCTGGCTCCCTGTGAACCACGCAAACCGCCCTTGGGAATCCCCAAATCAGTGATGTGCCAAAGCAGTGCCAGGGGGCATTCAAATTCGACCTCCGGTCAGGAACTTATAGGCGGATCAGGCGTTCAGTTTGTATCCAGCCTCCCTCGAACATCCAGATCATTGGTGAAGAGTGGGCGCACATTCCTGTCGAGGCCACGACTATGATGATCCGGACCATTGAAACAACGGTCACCTTTAGCCGCCCGTTCCTGATGCCGAGCCTGCCAGGGCACCAACCAGCAGGAACTTACCGGCTTGTGATGGACGATTTGGAAATTGGCCTTGACGGTCTTGGCAACGCAGATGGCAGCGGCAATGTTTTCATCAACCGGAAGAGGCTAGCCACCCAACTGCATGTGCCAGCCCTATCCATGTTCAAAATTGCCCGTAAGATTGTTGATATCAGTGACGCTGAGCTGACCATGGCCATTGAGGCGGATAGCCGACCCGAATTTGTTTTGTCCCATAGGGATTGCGGGGCCACAAGATGACCCCGATCAGGCGCATCGCCTTCATAGGCAATTCACTGCCGCGTAGGTGTGGTATAGCGACGTTCACGACAGACCTGCAGTCCGCCATTGAGCTGACGAACCCCGATCTCGCAACGGGCATTGTCGCAATGAGTGATGCCGGATGGAACTATGACTATCCATCGTCTGTCCTTTTCACAGTGCATGATCAGGAATTCACTGACTATATTCGCGCTGCAGACTTTTTGAACAGTCAGCAGTTCGATATGGTTTCGCTGCAGCATGAGTTCGGCATTTTTGGTGGCGAAGCAGGGGGCAATATCATCACGCTTCTGTCGCGGCTGAGAATGCCTGTGGTCACGACCTTTCATACGGTTCTTGAGCGACCAAAAGCATCACAGCGGTCAGTTATGGGCCAGATCATTGCCTTGTCTGCCAAGATCGTCGTCATGGCTGAAAAGGGGCGTGACCTGCTGCAGTCAGTCTATGGTGTGTCACCTGACAAGATCGAAGTCATCCCGCACGGCATTCCTGATGTCGCATTTGCCGACCCTGACAAAGCAAAGGCCGAACTGGGATTTGCTGGAAAACCGGTTATCTTGACGTTCGGTCTTCTATCTCCCAACAAGGGTATCGAAGTCATGATCGATGCAATGCCTCACATAATCGAGCGCTGCGAAAATGCCGTTTATGTCGTCCTTGGTGCTACACACCCTAATCTTGCCCGTGATCGGGGAGAGCATTATCGCGAGAGTCTGCTCAACCGCGCAAAAGAACTTGGTATCGAAGACCACGTGATTCTTCTTGATCAATTTGTTGACCAGGCAACACTGCTCAAATTCATCACCATGTGCGATGTCTATGTTACACCTTACCTGACCGAGGCACAGATGACCTCGGGTACGCTGGCCTACAGTTTCGGGCTTGGAAAGGCAGTTGTTTCAACGCCTTATTGGCATGCGCAGGAACTTCTGGCCGATGGCCAGGGCGTATTGGTCCCATTCGGTGCGGTCGACGTTACTGGGCGTGAAGTTGCGGACCTGCTGACAGATGATGTTAGGCGTAACGCTATGCGTCATACTGCGTATTCCAGAAGCCGCTCCATGACCTGGGCCATGACTGCCATACGCTATCTCGATGTCTTTCAGAGCGTTAGGCAGAAACAACAACTCAAGCTGGTAACTAGCCCTATCCGCAAGGACACATCTATGAGAAATGCACCTCCCCCAAATCTGGAGTCGGGTCATTTTCTCGCCATGTGTGATGACACCGGTTTGTTTCAGCATGCTGTCCATGCGGTGCCGGATCGCTCCCATGGTTACTGCGTTGATGACAATGCACGCGCCCTTATTGTGGCGTGTTGCCTCAATACGGCAAGCAATACGCGGCTTCCATCAGCGCTTACATTCCGGTTTGCCTCATTCATTCAGCACGCCTGGAATCCTGACAACAAACGCTTTCGAAACTTCATGGGTTTTGATCGGCGCTGGTTGGAACCATGTGGCTCTGAAGACAGTCATGGACGGACGCTTTGGGCTCTTGGGGTCTGCGCTGCTCAGGACATTGACCCGACGCGGCGTGACTGGGCGCGGAACCTGCTTTCGTGCGCTTTGCCGATCGTCGAGACGTTCAAGTCTCCACGCGCCTGGGCTTTTGCCCTGATGGGTCTTGCCGCACTTGGAGCCACGCAGCACTTGGAAGATGACTTATTGCGGATCCAAAGAGTGCTTGCCCAAAGGCTCCAAACTATTTTCAAAGCCGTTGCAACGCCAGACTGGATATGGTTTGAAGAAGGCCTTTCCTATGACAACGCACGCCTGCCACAAGCGATGATTCTGACAGGCATGGCCCTTCAGGATGTCGCATTGATAGAAACCGGATTGAGAAGCCTGCGTTGGCTTGCGGGCATCCAGACAACATCAGCTGGCTACTTTCGACCCATAGGATCAGATACTTTTGGCCATCAACGCAAGCATCCAGAACCGTTCGATCAGCAGCCTCTGGAGGCAGCGGCGATGATATCAGCCTGCGCAGCGGCCTTCCTTGCAGATGGCGACACCCGATGGGATGCGGAGGCAATGCGGGCTTTTGCATGGTTCGTGGGGAAAAACGATCTGGGTTTGGCCCTGGTGGACATTGCTAGTGGAAGCTGCTGTGATGGGCTCCATCCGGACCGCAGAAATGAGAACCGTGGTGGTGAATCTGTGGTGTCTTATCTGCTCGCGTTGTATGAGATCCGCCAGATCTCGTTGCGTGTTGACACCAAGCTCAAAGAAGTCAGACTACCGGCCTACAGTAGCTAGGGCGTGTCGTTCACTATCTGTTCTTGACTGACGACACGCCCTAGAATACTGCCCTAAAAAGATCGTCGAGGTTCATTGTCTCAGATCGCATTTTTCAATCGTCAGGCGCTGTATTTGCGCCCGGACTGCACGCGCGTTGTGGTTCGCCCTTTCAAGCCGGCGACAGAACCACGCGACCTCAACCCGACAGACAAGACCAGAGCCAATCATATCGTTGACCGGGTTCTGGCACTCGATCCGGCCGCTGCTGCGGCAGTTCTGACAGAGGTTCTGGAAAATTTTCAAGGCCGGCACCGCAATCTGTTACAGCGCTTTGAGATGCGTGCGGTCGAGATGGAGCAGGCTTTTTCAACGCACGCGGCGTTCTCACGCTTGCAGCGGCAGTTGATAGGATCCTATTTCCTGCACGAGTATTCGTTTGAATCCTCCGCACTTTTTAATCCAAGTATTGTTGCACATCCTGATCAGACGGGTGCTCCTGAAGGGGCCTTGCGTTTTATCGTCAGTTTGCGCGCTGTGGGAGAAGGGCACATATCGTCGCTTACGTTCCGTTCGGGCTCCATCGCCGCTGACGGAAATGTAACGATCGATCCCACTGTCCGCCTGGCATCAATTCCTATCCGTGAAGTCAGGACGGCAGGCCCGCGCGGTGAGGACGTTGAGGTCAGCTTCACACCAGACGAGGACATCAGTGAAAGAGTTATTTTTCCAATTACTGAATCACAATCGAATGGCATAGAGGACGCGCGCTTCGTCGAGTTCAAGGACGGCGACAAAAGCACATTCTATGCCACCTACACCGCTTACAGCGGGCGCGCCATACGATCCGAACTCATGGAGACAAGCGACTTTGTTTCGTTCCGCATGACGCCTCTGGGTGGTTCAGCTGCCCGAAACAAGGGAATGGCCCTCTTCCCCCGCAAGATTGACGGTCGCTATGCCATGATAGCCAGACAAGACAATGAGAATCTGTATCTGATCTACTCTGACGATCTCTATCTGTGGGAGGGCGGCGTGCCGATACTTAAACCCCATTTTCCGTGGGAGTTCGTCCAGATCGGAAACTGCGGTTCCCCTATAGAACTGGACGAGGGTTGGCTGTTGCTTACACACGGTGTAGGTGCTGTGCGCAAATACTCCATCGGCGCAGTTCTGTTAGACAAGCATGACCCTTCAAAAGTCATTGGGAGATCACGCGAACCGCTGGTCTATCCAGATGCCTCGGAGCGGGAAGGCTACGTACCAAACGTCGTCTATACTTGCGGTGCCATCCGCTTCAAGGACCGCATCGTGCTACCTTACGCGATCTCGGATACCTTCTCGAATTTTGCAACCATAAAGGTCGAGGCATTGCTCAGTATTCTGGAAAAGCCGTAGAAGCTGGCACTGGAGGGCCTCAGTCGAGCCACTGCATCAGACGCCAACCAACGGCTGCAACAAATGAGGTCAGTACAGTACCCCAGGTCCAGTCGACCAGCATGATGGTCAAGGGAAAGTCCTTCAGTGTGGAATAGTTCGTTGCGTCATAGGTTCCGTAGGCGACCAATCCGAGAGCGGCACCATATGCCGCAGCAGACCAGATCGTTCCCGTTGTCAGGTTAGGCATGATGGCAAAGAACGCTACACCAGCCGCATAAACCAGATAGAACAGCACTGCAGCGGCAATACGGGGCTCTGCAAGCAAAATGCTTCCCATTTGGCTTTCATAAAACGGGCGCATGGTGCGAAGCCACAAAAAATCGAGTGGAAACATGACCACTGAGGCGGCCAAGGTCGCAAAGGCAAGTTGTCTGAGCATTACGATGTTTTCCTGTTGAACCTGATGCCAGATACACCCTGGCTGACGCTGGCAAGAACCCAAGACTAGAGCGAAGGCCCACAAAAGGGGGGCTTGCTGGAAAGCCTCCGCCCTAGCTTGGTAAAAGTCTGCAACTGAGAGCGCGAGTCTTTCAGCTGCCGACTCTTTCGTTGGGCCAAGGCAAGGTCGTCAAGCGTTGTTATCAACCTCTTGACAGAAACCTTGCCCTTGCCAATGGCACTCCGGGTTTATTTCCAATGCTTCCAAACTTAAAAGATAAGGCACAGAACCCTGAGGGATTGGAAAAGCTATGCGGCCCAACGCTCCTGCAGAGGGCCGCAACTTCAGATTATCATACTTCGCGGCGTATAAGCCGGATCGCAAAGAGCAGGATCACGGCGCCGATTGTAGCACCGAGAATTGCACCTGGCAGGCCTCCGACACTACCGACAAAATATGTACCGAAAAGCCAGCCCCCAATCATCGACCCGAGTATGCCGATGGCGATGTTGCCAACGATCCCGTAGCCATAGCCTTTTACAATCACACCGGCGAGCCAACCGGCCACGCCACCAACTACGAGCCAGACAATGAGGGTTTCTGGGGCCATTTTTCTTCTCCTGAATGAAAGCGCACAATGAACTGCGTCACAAAGAAGACGCGATCATGCTTTGAAAACGCCCACGAGCGCGATTTGTTCCAAAAGAAAACCCGGCACGGAATGCCGGGTTTTCTCTGCATACTGACCTGATCAGCAAGCGTAGCGTACGGGATCACCATAGGCATCATACCCACGGCACGAGCGGCGGCTGTAGCCCCGGGCTGGCGTAGTGGCGGCACCGATGATGGCACCACCCGCTCCGCCAATGACAGCACCTGCAACAGCGCCACCGGCGCTCCGTGTTGCGACGCCACCAATAACAGCACCGGTGCCGGCACCGATCAGTCCACCAGCCACAGCCCGGTCCGTCTGATTATTTGCGCTACAGGCGGACAGACTGCCTGCCAGAATGATCGCTGCAATAATTCTATTCATGTCATGTCTCCTTGAAGATCATAAGGCGCTCGAATAAGCAGCCTTAAGGCTGATGGAAATCAAATGCGCTTGACGGTGTCCGTCGGCTTGTACTGAGGGGCATTTTTGAGGGAGGCCTTGTCCACATCGACCACCAGCTTCGCTTTGCCATTGGTCTCACGTGTCATCTTGAACGAGCGATATGTGACGGCAACCTTATGCTCGCCGATGCCAAGAAAACCACCAACTCCGATGATGGCTGCCATGATGCGACCATCACCATCAATCAGCAGCTCTTCAACGTCACCAACCTTTTCGTTGGCGTTGTTGTAGACTGCCTGCCCAATGGCATCCGTTGCGTGCCAGTGGGTTGGCATCCAGCTGCCTGAGTAGAACATATCGGTTACTGGACCAGGCGCACTCATGGTGGGCGGGGTCAATGCGGCGGGTGGTGTCGCAGGAGCAGTTGTCTGCGCAAGGGCGGGAAGGGCAAGAACCGCGCAAGCGGCCGTTGCAAGAATGAGCTTTTTGGAAAACATGGAATTCCCTTTCAAAAGGATCGAAGCACACATTCACGGACAGGCTCGTTTTCGTTGCTTTGGCCGCTTTCCCCATGACCGTTATTGAACAATGCGTGAGACTGACGCAGCATTGATCGTCAAGGTCGGGTATGATTGTGAAACGCAATGTCTGGCCAGTTTGTTCCCGTTTCTGCCACGGAAAATGAATTCCTGGCAGGATGGAACCAATCTGGTTCTCGCGGGTTGATCTGTTGGTTTCATATAAAAGTGTCGGGCTGGCACTCATTCGCTTCATGGCGGAGTAAACCGGAAAAATTCAAAGCTAGAAACGAGTGCGGGAATTTGACGATGCATATTCGCTACGGTTACGAGATCGAACTGGCTTGCAACCAGCCAACACCTCTGGTCACAATGCTGGATGTGCATCCTTCGAGACGCAGCGACATCACAGCGCCCGATGACATGTCGGCAACAGCAATGATGACCAATGATGTCATCGATTCCGCTTCTATGTATCTGGATCAGTTTGGGAACATATGCCGCCGTATTCTGGCACCTGCCGGGGGGGTTCTCATCGTTGGGAGCGGTATCATCCACGATTCCGGTTTTTCTGATCCGCAGCAGCCTGATGCAGATGTCCTTTCACCAGAAAAATTGCCTGCCGATACTTTGACCTATCTGCTTGGCAGCCGGTACTGCGACACTGATATGCTGGCGACAAAGGCGTGGGCCAGATTTGGTGAGGTACGCGGGGGATGGCAAAAGGTCCAAGCCGTTTGCGACTATGTGAACACATTGATCCGCTTTAGCTACGGGAATGCGCCTAACTTGCGTACAGCGACCGAGGTTATCGAGGAAGGTTCTGGTGTATGCCGTGACTTCGCACATGTGGCCATCGCGTACTGCCGCTGCCTCAACATACCGGCCCGCTATTGCACTGGATACCTGGGCGACATTGGTGTGCCTCCTGATGGCGTCGCCATGGATTTCAGCGCGTGGTTCGAGGTCTATCTCGACGATATGTGGTGGACGTTCGATGCGCGCCACAACACACCGCGTATCGGGCGCATACTGATTGCGCGCGGACGGGATGCAACGGATGTGCCCATTCTCAATTCTTTTGGTGCCCACCAGCTCAAGCGCTTTGACATCGTTACCGAGGAAGTATCAGGATCCCGATATCCGCTAAGCTCGAGTGATCGACGTGGCCACTGGAGTGAACTTGGTTGATGGCTCTGATCGCATACAGAAGCACATATTAATCGGCTGCAAGCCAGTGATGGAACCGTTTTCCGATAGGCTAGGCCACTCTTGAAGTGTAGTTGATTTGCGGAACAAAGCGACACGACTTGCGTTCTACAGCCATAGCGCAACGCAAATGTGGAGTGTCCGCAATGTTCCCTGCAAAGTCCATCAAGCTCACACCGGCTACAAATCATGCACCGTTCATGCGCGCCATTTCATTGGTGAGCGTGCTTGGATTGGTTACTGGCCTGCTCATCGCCAGGACTACAGGCGACGCTCCTGTCAATCCCGCACCCGTGTACAGTACGGTCACCCCTGGGCAGCTTCATTCTGCCAAGACCGCAACACAATGGACCGAATGGCGCTGGGCTTCCGAGGAGGGCGTGCATTTCATCGAGTACACATGGAAGCCGCGCAATCCGGCACCTGTGCCACATCCAAGTGCGATCGTGGAAGCGTCTGTGCTCATCACGCATGCTTATGAAAACCGTCATCTTCCATAGTCCGTTTAGCCTGCGGTAATCCCGGTATACCGACGATTGCCTCATATTAGTTCGTGCCGCTGTCTTCTGAGTGCGAACGAAAATACGCATGAAAGAGAGAGACATGACAACCCTTTTTGCCATTCAATATCCTTCTTCGACCCATTGTCGCGAGGCACTGATTAAACTGGGTGAGTTGCAGCGCGGAGCGGCAATCACGATGATCGACAGCGCCATTGCCTCGCGCTCAACAGATGGTTCGGTAAAGCTGGAACAAGCAGTGAATACAACGACCGCGGGCGCACTTTCTGGCGCCTTATGGGGAAGTCTTGTCGGTTTGCTTTTTCTCTCACCGCTCACAGGTGCCGCAGTGGGCGCCACAACAGGTGCAGTGGGAGGTTACGCAACGGACTACGGGATTTCGGACTCCTTCATGATTGAAATGGGCAAAAACCTGGAGGCTGACTCCGCAACACTTTTCGTGCTGGCCTCGGAAATGACTGCTGACAAAGTAGCCAGCGCACTCGCCATCAACAGTGGCCAGGTCGCCTACACGTCCATGCCAGAGGATATCGAGTCCCGCTTCAGGGGAAAGTTCACGAAAGCAGACACCATTACTGAACCGGAACTCGGACGCGCAGTAGCGTCACTTGAGGGCTGATCGCAACATTGTGGCCGAGAATGAATGCAGCTGACAATCAAGCCTTCTGCAGCGGTTCAACCAATAATGGAGACACTAAATGACTCATAAAACCGACAATCAGATCGTCTGGGATTTGATCAAGAAACTCAGGGTCTGCATGCTTGTCACGCACAGCAACAAAGCGGGCGACTTGCGTGCAAGGCCGATGACTGCGCTTCTGAATGATGACGATGATGCGATCTATTTTCTGACAGATGTCCGAAAGCAAAAGGACGATGAGATCGATATCAATCAGAATATCTGTCTTACATTCGCTGATACGGGCACGCAGCAATATCTCTCGGTAACGGGCATTGCCACTGTGTCGAATGATCGAGAGCAGATTGAACAGCTCTGGTCAGCTGCGGCTCAGCTGTGGTGGGACAGCAAGGATGATCCAAGCATCCGCGTTGTGCATGTGATGCCGCTTCGCGCTGAATACTGGGATAGCCCCGGATCAATTGTCACAAAAGTAAAGATGGTTGCAGCGGCACTGACAGGCAGCAGACCAAATCTCGGTGAAAACAGGAAGGTTGAACTGTAATGAAAACTGCTGAATCAGTCCGCCTGTCCATGCTTTGGATGGAGGGGGCATCATGAAGAAACGTCTTCACTCATTGTACCATGCCGTCACCCGCCGCTCACCCCGTTCAACGAGTTCCGCAGATCCCAAAATCACATTAACCCCGATTCAGGCGCGGCAGGGCTTTCTTGGAAAGCCGGTCCTTCTTGTGCTGGTGACCAGTATCGTACTGACCGTCGCTTTGTTCACGTTAGTGTTGGTCATAGGAAAGTAAGCAATCCGCCTTGAGCGGAAGAGTCAAAAATCACCAGTGCATGTTTGTTTTTGTCGTTCTGTCCGCATCCATTAGTGGCAATAGCGACCAGTTCCACTTGCTCCTCGCAGTTCGACATCAAGATGTAGATGGTCAGAATGCGCTGCATCTGAACCCGGGCCCAGGACGGTCGTAAACCATCCGCATGCTGATTGTCGCAACGTGTTCAGGAGCTGAATTTGCGCATTACCTTCTGGTTTTTGCACCACAAGGGTACTTTTGTCTGCAAGCCTTATCCTGGCCACATCAATGGCAAGTCCGCTTGCATGAGCGCTTAGCTTGCCAGTGGTAGCCCGATTCCGGTTTCGGCATTCGAAACCTGGCCCCGTTTCAAACACTGAAACAGGAGATCCGAGCTGAATCTCAGTGAGAGGCAGAACGATGTCACGCAACCATAGTCCGACGGCCTGCGCGGCCCTGCAATCAAGCACAGGACGGTCAGGGAAGCTGACGGTCCGATCCTTGAACCGCATTGCTGAAATCCGCACAGGGTTGCTGACCTGACAGGCACTGTTGACGCCTGCTGGCTTAGGGACAGTTTCAGTAATCAATCCCAGCGACACAAGGCCTGAAGTGCAATCCTGATGGGCTTGAACGGATGGATCAGCGGCTGGACTTGCTTTGATTGCAGTATTGTCTGGTGCTTCGTTTTGGGGAGGAGCGATTGGCGAAAGATTTGGAGGCCGCTTTGGCGGTAGCGGCACATTTTGGGCCGGTGCCGGCTGCGCCATAATGCACGCAAAAACGCAGGCCATTGCACGCACGATATGCGCTTGCATTCTTTCAGATTGGAACACACCCAGGCCAGCACTTGCGTTGGCATAAAGGCGCGGGGGGCTGCGCAAATACAAAGCAGGTTTCATGGCGCCTCCGTCTTATTTGTTGATGCAAACAGTGTTTCACTTGCCAATGGCAGCGTGCTCATATTGCTTGACCAACGCGACAAAAATCCGGCGATTGAAACCGCCGGATTTTCTGTCATTTGAAGTGTAGATTAGTTGTTGGGATTGCTGAGGTTGAAATCGCGGTACATTTTCGCGACTTCTGCCTTGCAGGCATCTTCGGTCATCGAAACCATCTGCGTACGCATTGTGGTCATGCGGGTCGAAGCTGTGTCCTTCATTTTCTGGTCCGTCATCTTGTTCACGCTGGCTTCAAACGCCATGACGTCAGTCTTGCAGTCAGCTGCAAAAGATGGGGTTGCAGAAAAAACGAGTGCAGAAATAGCAGCTGCTGAGAAAATTGATTTGATCATTGGAACTCTCCTGGGGTTTTCAATCAACAATGTTGACAGGAGAAAAACGCATGTCTTGGAGGTTGGTTCCAATAATTATGACTTTGATGATTTTCATTTCAAATTGACCTTCAGGATTTGAAAAAATCAGCTCTTTGGCTGGTTTCCTCAGGCTAAAAGTTCACAGTAGAGATCAGCCGTTCTCACTCAATCGATAGCCAACCCCAGGCTCGGTAAGGATGAATTTTGGATCAGCCGCATCATCACCGATTTTGTCTCGGATATGGCCAACCGCTATGCGCAGATAGTGGGTGTCATTGAGATGTGCAGGTCCCCAGACAGCAGAAAGCAACTGCCGATGGCTGACAAGACGGCCAACATGACGCGCAAGCAATGCGAGCACATCAAACTCCTTGCGCGTGAGTTTGACCTCAAGTCCATCCACTGAAATGCCACGTTTCGCGAAGTTTACCTGCAATCCCCCTGCATTGATCTCGACAGGTTCCGCAGTGCGGTCCAACCGATTCCGGAGAAGTGCGCGGAGCCTTGCCAGGAGTTCACCTGTGGCAAAAGGCTTTGTTACAAAATCATCCGCTCCGAGGTCCAGCGCGGCAATTTTTTCAGCTTCTGAATTCCTGACCGACAAGACGAGGATAGGCACGCGCGACCACTCCCGGATGGCCGAGATCACAGCCTTGCCGTCCATGTCTGGCAATCCCAGATCCAGAACCACTGCGTCGGGCGCATTTGTTGCCGCCAATTCGATGCCAAGACGTCCCCGATCGGCCTCCACAACATCAAAGCCGCCACTGGAAAGAACGATTTTGAGAAACCGCCGGATGGGCAGTTCGTCCTCAATAACGAGGATTCGTGCTGGCAGGTTGGCGGTAGCGGTCATCGCACATCCTCCAGATCAACAGAGGAGGTGATCAAAGGCAGTGTCATGATGATAGATGTTCCATTCCCTCCTGATGGTTCCCCGACATTAACGGTGCCACCATGGGCATCAATCAGACCACGGACGATTGCAAGGCCCAGCCCGGTTCCGGCTGGTTGCGCATCCCCCTTTGATACGCGATGGAACATATCAAAGACCTTTTCTCGCTCATCTCGCGGGATGCCTGGGCCCTCATCGTCCACTTTGACGATGGCTTTGTTTCCCTGCTTGATGGCATGGATGCTGATGATAGTGTCTTTTGGGGCATACTTTGCTGCATTCTCCAGAAGATTGGCCAGAGCTTGTCCGATAAGGACCGGATCAACATCAAGCAAAGGCAAATCCCGCGAAATACTGACGACGACAGCGTGGTCGGAGAGTGTGCGTGATAAATCGGCTCTGACCCTCCCAATGATTTCACGCAGATCCACCGCTGTGTTTTTGGGTTTCAATACGCCATGACCAAGACGTGTCATGTCGAGCAGATTCTGGACATAACGATCGAGGCGTCGTGCTTCGTCATGGGCTGTCATTATCAACTCCTGACGATCAGAAGCGCTTAGATCATTGTCGTCGGCAAGGGCTGAGGTAGCACCAATGACACTCACCAACGGTGTGCGCAGATCATGACTTATGGAATTGAGAAGTGCCGCTCGAAGCCTGTCGCTTTCTGCTGTCACACGCGAGTCTGCAAGCTGATCACCAAAGCGCATCCTTTCGATGGCAACGGCCACCTGATCCTCAACAGCCAGCAGCAGTCTTCTCGTTTCAGGATCAAGGGTCCGGGCGGTGTCGCGGAACTTGACGCCGATGACGCCCAGAGGGGCCCGTGCCGTTGAAAGCGGCACAAACAACCAATCCGACATGGGCAGCGTTGCAGTGCCTGCACCAGCGGGTACATTGTTGTCGAAAGCCCAGCGCGCTGCACTTTCGGCCCGCGGATCCAGCTCATCAATGGCCGGGTGCCCCTGGACCTGCTCCAAGGCTCCGGTTGGGTCTGGCATCAATATCAGTGAACTGCATTCGAGCGTGGCAGCAATGTGATAAGCTCCTGCCCAAAGCACATCATCAGGTTTTGTGGCTGCAGCAATCTTGCGTGCGAAATCGTAAAGTGTCTCCGTCCGCCTCTGAGATGCGCGCATGCTCTCGACCTGGGCCTTTAACCGGGAGGCGAGTGAGCCGGTAAATATCGCGCTGACAACAAAAACGATCAGCGCCACAATAGATTCATGCTGCTCAACCTGAAATGAATAGTACGGTGTGGTGAAAAAGAAGTTGTAGGCCAAGAACCCGGCAAGGCTCGCGATTAAAGCACCGTATATTCCGTGTCGAAATGCAACGATGAGGACAGAGACAAGGTAGAAAATTGCAATTGAGGCTACAGGCAGAATGGACCAGAATGGCCATGCCATGGCAGTTGTTATGGCTGCGGCAAACGCGGACTCAAGCGCAACGAGACCTGAGCTACGCCAGGCCACAGGGGTGGTATTCGTACTGCGGTCAATTTTTCGTCGTACGCGACTTGCATTGGGTGTAACGACCGTCACTTCAAAATCAGTCGCACCGTCCATCACGCGGTTTGAGAACGGTTCGCGAAAGAACCCCAGCAGCCATTGCCACCAGTCGCCATGAGAGCGGGGTCGTCCAACAACGATGCGTGTGACGTTTCGGCTGCGCGCAAAGTTGAGGAGCTCATTCGCAGCATTGGATTCTGCATGCAGTGTCGAAGTCTCCGCCCCCAATGTCCCGGCAAGCCGCATGGCATCTGTTGTCAGCGCACGCGCATCAGCGCCAAGCGCCTCGTGGCGCGGCGTAACGACAGTGGCAACCAGCCATGGAATTTTTGCACGCTCCGCCATGCGCTTGCCTGTTCGCACCAGCGCCTTGGCGACGGGCGCTTCATTGATGCAGACCAGCAGGCGTTCCTGTGTTGGCCAAGGCCCCTGGACAGCATTGGTCTTCATCCAGGAGAGCATTTCAGCATCAACGCGACCCGCAGCGGTTCGCATGGCCAATTCGCGCAGCGCAGTCAGGTTGCCTTTCGTGAAGAAATTTTCAAGTGCGCGGCCTGCCTGGCCTGGAATGTATATTTTACCCTCGCGCAGCCGGTTGATGAGCTCTTCAGGGGGTAGATCAATCAGCTCGATTTCATCTGCCTTGTTGAGCGCCTCGTCGGGGATTGTCTCCTGAACACGCACCCCTGTGATACGGGCCACTACATCATTCAGGCTCTCGATATGCTGGATATTGAGTGTGGTGGTGACGTCGATGCCAGCATCCAGTACCTCCATGACATCCTGCCAACGCTTCGTATGGCGTGACCCTGGGGCATTTGTATGGGCAAATTCATCGATCAAAGCCAGTTCAGGCTTTCGCGCTAGAATGGCGTCAATATCCATTTCGTGAAGTTTTTGCCCACGATAATCAATTTCGCTGCGTGCAAGTTGTTCAAGGCTTGCAAGAAGATTGGCTGTCTCGGCGCGACCATGTGTTTCAACCAGAGCGACAACGACATCGACGCCTGCGCGCTTTCGTACTGCCGCCTCCTCCAGCATGGCGTAGGTTTTTCCGACGCCAGGTGAAGCGCCCAGAAAAATTTTCAGGCGCCCACGTCGATTCACCTCACGGTGCTCTGACCGGGCCGCATCCATAAAGGACTCAGGGCTGCGTCTATCGGGTTGATCGGAAGGCATCTGATGTCACATGTGCACTCATGGCTTCATAGCATCAAGTCCCAGATTCAAAGCCAGCACATTGATACGGGGTTCACCTAACAAGCCAAAGTCACGGCCTTCGGTCAATTTGATAACCAAAGCCTGAAGTGAAGATTCAGGAATCGAGCGCAGCTTGGCAACGCGTGCGATCTGCACCATGGCCGCTGCGGGTGAGATGTGCGGGTCAAGACCGGAAGCAGAGGTGGTCACGAGATCCGCAGGAGCCGGGACGATACCCACAGCAGCGCTACGCTCTGCGATGGCCTCTTTCAGCAGCTTGGAGCTTGGTCCGAGATTGGAACCAGTGGATGAAGCAGCATTATAGGGTGCGTCAACGGTCTTGGTGGCATCATCAGGATCAATGGCACTTGTGGCTGACGGTCTTCCCCTGAAATACCGATCCGATGTGAAACTCTGACCGACAAGGCTCGAGCCAATGACCTTGCCATCCTTCAGGATCAGTGAACCGTTGGCCTGCTTTGGCAGCACAATCTGCGCAAATCCAGTTATGGCCAGAGGATAGGCCAATCCAGTGATCAGAGTGAAAAGGAGCAGCAGGACAAAAGCAGGGCGAATATAAGTGTTCATGTTAGGTACCTTCGTTCAGGAACAGGGTCACGCGAGACGGAGGAAATCGACGATCATGTCGATCGTTTTTATGCCGAAAAACGGCACGGCAAGACCTCCAACACCATAGATCAGCAGATTTCGGGAGAGCAGCGCGGAAGCGGAGGCCGGTTTGTAAGCCACACCCTTAAGAGCCAGTGGTATCAGCGCAATGATGACCAATGCGTTGAAAATGATTGCAGAGAGGATCGCTGATTGCGGTGAGCCAAGACCCATGACATCAAGCACCCCAAGGCCCGGATATGCCGCAATGAATAGAGCTGGCAGGATGGCAAAATACTTTGCCACATCATTGGCGATGGAGAAGGTCGTCAGTGCCCCGCGCGAAATCAGGAGTTGCTTGCCCACCAGAACAATCTCGATGAGCTTCGTTGGATCACTGTCAAGATCAATGATATTGCCAGCTTCCTTCGCTGCCGCCGTGCCCGCGTTCATGGCAACACCTACATCGGCCTGGGCCAGCGCTGGCGCGTCATTAGAGCCATCTCCGCACATCGCAACCAGTCGGCCCTGTACCTGCTCGTTGCGGATCAGTTCGAGCTTCTTTTCCGGTGTGGCCTCGGCCAGGAAGTCGTCGACGCCTGCCTCTGCAGCAATCGCGGCAGCGGTCAGCGGGTTATCGCCTGTCACCATCACCGTGCGAATGCCCATGCGGCGCAGTTCCGCAAATCGCTCGCGGATGGCTGGCTTGACGATGTCCTTGAGATGAACAACGCCCAGAACCTGCCCGCTGCGCGAAACCACCAGCGGCGTGCCACCTTGTGATGCAATGCGCTTCACGATGACATTAATGCTGGGGTCCATGACACCGCCCACATGCATGCGCATGGTATCAGACGCCCCTTTGCGGATGATGGTGCCATCAGCAAGATCAACACCCGACATCCGGGTTTGCGCGGTGAAGGCCACGAATGATGCGCCTTCCGCCTTGAAGTCGATTCCAAATTTCCGCTTTGCCAGATCAACGATGGACTTTCCTTCTGGCGTGTCATCAGCAAGTGACGATAGATAAGCTGCTTCTGCAAGGTCGCGCTCGCTTAAGCCAGGGCCCGCCTCAAACGCATCTGCCATGCGGTTGCCAAATGTAATCGTGCCTGTCTTGTCGAGAAGCAGAACATCGATGTCGCCTGCGGCTTCAACGGCACGTCCGGATTTTGCAATGACATTGGCCTTCGCCAATCTGTCCATGCCAGCGATTCCGATGGCCGAGAGCAAGCCGCTGATCGTGGTCGGTATCAGTGTGATGAACAGGGCGGCAAGATAAATCACCGGAATCTCGGTGCCCGACCACGAGGCAAAGACCGGCAGTGTAACAACCACAAAAAGGAAGACCAGTGTCAACGAAGCAAGCAAGATGCTGAGAGCAATCTCGTTAGGCGTCTTCTGCCGCTTGGCTCCTTCGACCAGAGCGATCATCCTGTCGATGAATGTCTCACCCTGGCGGGCCGTCACGCGCACAACGAGCCAATCTGAGACCACCCGCGTGCCGCCTGTGACAGAGGAGCGATCACCCCCTGATTCACGAATGACAGGCGCGCTTTCTCCCGTGATCGCGCTTTCATCGACCGAGGCTATGCCTTCGATGATTTCGCCATCCGTGGGAACAAGATCACCTGCCACGACAAGGATGACCTCACCCGGCTCGATGAGTTCGATATCCTTCATCTCGTAGAGGACGCGGTTATCCGGATCCAGAAGGAGTTTCGCACTGGCATTGGACTTTGTTGCGCGAAACGAGTCCGCCCGTGCCTTGCCTCTTCCCTCGGCAACGGCTTCGGCAAAATTCGCAAACAGAACCGTGAACCACAACCACAGTGCAATCTGTGCCGCAATAGCGATATTGGGGCCACCCATAACACTTTCACGGACGGCCAGAACTGTTGAAAGCACAGAGACAAGTGCAGTCACAAACATCACCGGATTGCGAAACAGTGTGCGCGGATCGAGTTTCACAAAGGCCTGAAAGATGGCAGGCTTGAGGATGGCCGGCGCAAACAGGCCAATTTCTGAAGGCATTGATTTTGTAACCGAAGTCGACATGGGTTTGTTCCTTAGAAAGCTGTGCCTGACCTGATCGAGACGTGCTCGGCGATAGGGCCAAGCGCCAACACAGGCAGGAAGGTAAGCGCGCCAACGATCAGGATGGTGACAAGCAGCAGCGTTACAAAAACGGGGCCGTGCGTAGGGAAGGTTCCAGAAGAAGGGGGGGTGGTTTTCTTGGCTGCAAGAGAGCCGGCAATGGCGAGGATAGGGATGATGTAGCCAAACCGCCCGAGCAACATTGCCAACCCGAGAAACGTGTTGTGCCAGGGCGTATTGGCGTTGAAGCCAGCAAAAGCCGAGCCATTATTGCCCGTGGCCGAAGAGTAGTTGTAGAGCAATTCAGACAGGGCATGAGGCCCTGCATCCTGCATCGATGTCTGTGCGTTACCCGAAATGATGGCCAGTGCCGCGAATGCCAGTACACCAACAGGCATGACAAGCAGTGTGAGTGCCGCAAGTTTCACCTCACGGGCCTCGATCTTCTTGCCGAGATACTCTGGCGTGCGCCCGACCATCAAGCCAGCGAGAAAAACCGTCAGGATCACAAACAGCAACATGCCGGTGAGGCCAACGCCAACACCGCCATAGACCACCTCGCCCAATTGCATGTTGAGCATGGCAACCATACCACCCAGTGGTGTCAGGCTATCATGCATGGCATTGACGGAACCATTGGACGCGGCCGTGGTCGATACCGCCCAAAGCACGGAATTGACGATACCGAAGCGGACTTCCTTGCCCTCCATGTTGCCTGAAACGACATCAACCAACCCGGCATGAAGCGGGTTTCCGGCACGTTCCGCTGCATAAACTGCAACAAATGCCATAATAATAAGGATCCCCATCGTCGCAAACAGCGCGATGCCTTGGCGTTTGTCAGCCACCATCCGCCCGTAGGTGAAGCAGAAGCCTACCGGGATCATCAGGATCGCAATCATGGACAGGAGATTGGAGAGCGCGCCTGGGTTTTCAAAGGGATGCGCGGAATTAACATTATAAAACCCGCCGCCATTGGTACCAAGTTGCTTGATGGAAACCTGCGATGCGACAGGACCAAGCGACAGTGTTTGTTTGGTTCCTTCCAGCGTCGTTGCATCAACAGACGCAACAAGGGTTTGGGGCATTCCCAGCATGGCGAAGACAATGGCAAGCACTATTGCGATCGGAAGAAGGATGTAGAGCGTGGCCCGTGTCAGATCAGTCCAGAAATTGCCGATCTGCTTGATCTGCCGTCCGGAAAAGCCCCGTGCGACAGCCGCCGCAACAGCCATTCCGCATGCTGCCGAAACGAAGTTCTGCGTGGTCAGGCCAACCATCTGGCTAAAATGCGAGAGCGTTGTCTCGCCTCCATAGCTTTGCCAGTTCGTGTTGGTCACGAAAGACACAGCTGTGTTGAAGGCGAGGTGCGTTGATACGCCATCAAAGCCTTGCGGGTTCAAT
>JANMLW010000172.1:0-5519 GCA_031372765.1 Hyphomicrobiales bacterium | reverse complement strand
GGCTTGTTGCCCATCAGGCGCTCGACGGAGTCGGAAGTGTCTGAGCGCTCGTCGTTTTCGACCACGACCTTGAGCAGGATGCGCTTTTTGGGGTCCATCGTGGTTTCTTTAAGCTGCGCAGGCAGCATTTCCCCAAGTCCCTTGAAGCGGCCAATCTCGATCTTGCCGCGGGATCCCAATGTCGCCACGATCTCGTCACGATGCTTCTCATCCCGTGCATAAAAGCTCTTGGTGCCTTGCTGGACGCGAAAAAGTGGCGGGCAGGCGAGATATAGATGGCCGCGATCAATCAGGCGCGGCATCTGCCGATAAAAGAATGTGATCAGCAAAGATGCAATATGCGCGCCGTCCACATCGGCATCTGTCATGATGATGACGCGCTCGTATCGCAGGTCATCGTCGCGGTATTGGGCGGCCATGCCGCAGCCAAGCGCTTGCGTGAGGTCTGTCAGTTGCTGGTTTGCCGCCAGTTTTTCACGCCCCGCTGAAGCGACGTTCAGGATCTTGCCGCGCAGGGGCAGAATGGCTTGTGTTGCACGGTCCCGTGCCATTTTGGCGGAACCACCGGCTGAATCGCCCTCAACGATGAAGAGTTCTGAGCCCAGGGCGCCTGTGTTCGAGCAATCCGCGAGCTTTCCGGGCAAGCGCAATTTGCGCACAGCAGTCTTGCGCTGAACATCCTTCTCGGCGCGGCGGCGCAAACGGTCTTCCGCCCGCTCAACCACGAAATCCATCAGTTTCTCGGCTTGGGTCTTGGATGCCGCAAGCCAGTGATCGAAAGCGTCGCGCACGGCATTCTCGACAATGCGCGAGGCTTCCACAGTCGCCAGTTTGTCCTTTGTCTGGCCAACAAACTCCGGCTCGCGGATCGAGATAGACAGCATGGCATTCATCTGCACTGTCACGTCCTCAGTGCTGACATCCTTGAAGCGCTTCGACTGGCCTACGCGCTCGGCATGGTCTTTCAACGCCCTCAGCATGGCGATGCGAAAACCAGCCTCATGGGTGCCGCCGTCGGCTGTCGGGATGGTGTTGCAGTAGGAGGAGACGTGACCATCTTCCTCGACAAGCCAGGAAACCGCCCATTCGACACCGCCGTGCTTGCCCACCTGACCCGCTTTTCCGGCAAACATCTGCTCAGTGACAGTCGACTTGCCCTCGATTTCTCGGGCCAGATAGTCCTTAAGGCCGCCGGGGAAACGGAAAACCGCCTTTTCAGGCACGCCGTCGCCCTTTAGCAGGCTTGGCGCGCAGGACCAGCGGATTTCGACGCCGCCGAAGAGATAGGCCTTGGATCGCGCCATCTTGAACAGGCGTGCAGGTGAGAAATGGCAGGCTGCACCGAAAATCTGCGCATCCGGCTTGAAACGCACACTGGTGCCACGCCGGTTAGCCGTGCGGCCGAGATGCTGAACGCCACCGAGAGGAATGCCGCGTGAAAAACTTTGCTTGTAGAGCTGCTGCCCGCGGGCGACCTCCACTTCCACAAGTTCAGAGAGGGCGTTGACGACGGAGATTCCGACGCCATGCAGTCCGCCAGATGTTTCATAGACTTTGCTGTCGAACTTTCCTCCCGCATGCAAGGTGCACATGATGACTTCGAGAGTGGATTTGCCGGGGAACTTTGGATGCACTTCGACAGGAATGCCGCGACCATTGTCTGTCACGGTTAAAAATCCGTCTGCAGCAAAATCCACTTCTATGAATGTGGCATGGCCTGCCACGGCTTCGTCCATCGAGTTGTCAATGATTTCAGCAAAGAGATGGTGAAGTGCCTTGTCGTCCGTGCCGCCTATATACATGCCGGGGCGACGGCGAACAGGCTCAAGACCCTCCAGCACTTCTATGGTGGAAGCGTCATAATTGCCGGAATCATTGCCAACCGTTGGCGGCTTGACCGGCGGTTTGATGACAGGTTTTGCAGGAGCTGTCACAGGCGGAAGTGCAGTCGGAATCGTGTCTCGGGCCGCTTTTTCAAGCTCCCCGAAAAGATCGCGCGCTGCTGCCGGTTTGGATGACATTGATATCCTGCACTTGATTCGTCAGTGGATGTTATGCCACGCGCAGGGGAAGGATGAACAGGGATACGTGAACAGACAGGAAACGTACAAAAGATTGTTCGCACATCACACAAAAACCAAAACGGGCAGCTTTCGCCACCCGCTGTCAAACGTGCAGTACATCCGTGCTCCGTCTTTACAAACTGTTTAATGCTGGAACATTGTTACCAAAAAGTGAACGCGCTGCGTCAGAATTGTGACGCAGTGCGTTTTTTGACTGTAACAACGGATCAGACGCCGATCTTGCCACCACCCTTTTTGGTTATGGCAACAATTGAAGGCCTTGTGGGCATGTCATCCTTGAAGTCCGGCCAACGGGTTGAAACATTGTTGTAGGACGCTGGTTTGGCATTTGGATCATCGTCATCGGGTTCGCCCGGGTGCTGGATGGCAACGAAAAATGTTTCCATGTCAGGCGTGAACTCCGGCCCGCACAGCTCAGCACCATTGGGCACGCGGAAGAACAGTTTGGATGTGCCGCGCGCTGCACCCTCGGTTTCAATCGCCCACACGCCATCGGCGCGACCCGTGCGTGAAGGCTGGTTGCCATCTGTTGCAATCCAGAGGCGTCCCAGTTCATCGACAGCGCAATTGTCCGGCATACCGAACCAGCCATCTTTTGTGGTGTTTGGGTGGAAAGTCGAGCCGACAGCGGCCAATGTCGGGTCGCCGCATTTCACCAGAATTTCCCATGTGAATCTCAGCGCGTTGTGATCACCACCTTCGGGCATCATTTCAATGATATGGCCAAAGCGGCTATCCGAGCGCGGGTTGGCGGCGTCCACCTGGCCAGCCCGGCGCTGGTTGTTGTTGGTCAGCATCACATAGACCTTGTTGGTCTTGGGATTGGCTTCCACATCCTCAGGGCGATCCATCTTGGTGGCACCCAGAAGATCGCCGGCGCGGCGGGCCTCTATCACCACATCCGCCTGGCTGTTGAAACCGTTGGCTGTTGTCAGCGGGCCCTGACCGAAAACCAGAGGCATCCAGATTCCGGTACCATCTGCATCGTAACGCGCCACATGTAGCGTACCGCTGTCGAGCAGGGTAAGGTTGGCAACCCGATCAGTGGCCGATACACGTCCATCGGTCACAAATTTGTAGACATAATCAAAGCGCTGATCATCTCCCTGATAGACAACGTAGCGGCCATCCTTGTTGGTGATACCAGCAGCACCCTCATGCTTGAAACGCCCCATTGTCGTTCGTTTGACGGGCACGAAGGTGGGATCAAACGGATCGATCTCGACGACCCAACCAAAGCGGTTGGCCTCGTTTGGTTCCTTGGAAATGTCGAAACGGTTGTGATAGGCTCCCCAGTTGTAGAAGTTTCCCGGAATGCCGATGCGGCGGAAATTGCGAGCTTCAGAGTGATTGGCATCCATTCGGCCCGTAAAATAGCCGTTGATATTCTCCTCGCATGTCAGCCAGGTTCCCCATGGCGTGCGGCCGCCGGCACAGTTGTTGAGCATTCCCAGAACCTTGGTTCCCGTAGGATCGACCGATGTTTTCAACCGCTCGTGGCCTGCAGCGGGGCCGGAAATACGCATGACGGTTTCAGCGGTAATGCGCCGCGCAAATCTGGAATCCTTCACCACCTGCCACTTGCCGGCAACTTTCTTTATCTCAATGACTGAGCCGCCATGGGCCATCATCTCGATATCAGCCAGTTCTCTGGTCATCTCGCGGAAGGCCATGGTGCGAATGTCCTGACGACCCGTCAGTTGAGGAAACATGAGTTCCTCGTTGGTATATTCGTGATTCACGCATAACAATCCGTGGTCATTTTTTCCGTCTATGGGGAAAAATCCGAGATAATCGTTGTTGTAACCAAACTGTGTGGCCTGCTTGGCTGGTGTCTGCGCTTGCGGATCAAACTCTAGCGCACCCGCCGTTACGGGGTCACCCCAACGGATCAGGATATCGGCGTCATACCCCTCGGCCACGTGATGCTTCTCATCTGAACCGGCGGCAATTTCCTTGAAATTGAACGATGGTGTCGTGTTTCCGGCAGCTTGCGCCATAGCGGCCATATCCACTACGGCTGGTGACATCACAGCAGAAATTGCCGTCACGGCCAAAGCGCCCTTCATGATGTCCCGGCGTGAAAGACGCTGGGCAATCATGTCACCCATGGTTGGGTTTGAAGACGCATTCGTTCCTGTATTTTCTGCGTCCTCGAATATTTGCGAGCGAAGGCGGAACTCGGTCTGGTTACTGCCTGTCATAGGATCCTCCAATTATACGGTAGAAAATCGTTTCGAGCCGTTCAGTGACAGTGTTGCGACAACGCCCTGCCCACTCGATTAAATTTTAACGATTTGCGGCATATCATCCCACTGTCACAGTAAGCAGCCACCAGTGTTGCGTAAGGGAGGCCACATGTCGATGCATTATGTTTCAGCTGACAGGTCTATAGCGGCGGCGGGTGCTGCCTTTGCCTGTCCCTATGATGATACTTCCGAAATTCAGGATGCCCGTCGTGCAGCAGTGCAGTTTTCTTCAGTACGATACAGATTTAACCGGATTTTTCGCAGGACGCTGATTTTTCTGGGTCTGATCGTGGTTTGAGTTCAGCTTTGAGTTTGAGCGGGCTCTGGGCATTCAGAGCTTGCTACAGGTCTTTGTAACCTGCGTATCTGCCGGCAAGTGCTCAATGGCCTATCGTCTTGATCACTTGAAACACCGCATCGGACACAGTTGATCAGGCCATAGTCGACCGTCGCCTCGGCAAGTTAATTTCCGATCCCGTTAATTTGCACTGATTCAAGCTGCTGTGTTGGCGAATTTGTCCGACACGGATGGGTCCGTCTCGATCACCACCATATTCCGGCCCCCGCGCTTGGCAGCATACATAGCCATATCCGCACGCTCGACTATTGTTGAGGCCGTATCATCCTTGCGGAATGTGGCAACACCAATCGAGATAGTAACACGGCCGAGATTTTCACCCGTAGAGCGCTTGACCAGTTCGCGGCTCATGACAGCCTTGCGTACCTGCTCGCCTACGTGCATCGCCCCGCGCAGATCGCAGCCAGGCAGAATGACAGCAAATTCCTCGCCGCCAAAGCGTGCCGCTGTATCAAGCCCTTTGACATTCTGCTTGATCGACATTGCCACAAGACGCAGCACTTGATCGCCTGTGAGGTGACCATAGGAATCGTTGAATTTCTTGAAATGGTCGATATCCGTCATCAGGATAGACAGATT
This sequence comes from Hyphomicrobiales bacterium, assembly GCA_031372765.1. GTDB lineage: Bacteria > Pseudomonadota > Alphaproteobacteria > Rhizobiales > Beijerinckiaceae > JADCCX01. The sequence goes on along the minus strand of JANMLW010000172.1, from coordinate 249 downwards.
ATCGCCCGTACGCTGGGCATGACGCAAGGAATCCGCCAGCGCGGTATCAAAGAACATCCGGTTGGCAAGCGTTGTTACGGGGTCGATCTGGCTTTCGGTGCGGATTGATTCCAGCGCCTCGCGCAGTTCCACAACCTCGGTCTTGGCCTCTCCCAGTTGCTCGGACAGTTTGGCATTGAGCCGGGACATGTTGCGGGTGGAAGCCATCAGGTCGCTGATGATGATGCGCAGGCGTTCCTCACCGATGCC
>JANMLW010000223.1:0-3270 GCA_031372765.1 Hyphomicrobiales bacterium | reverse complement strand
GTGGGCCTCACAGGGCTTGCCGGGCTTGGCCAGACCATTGCCGCCGGTGATACCTTGGCAATGGTCCATGCCCGTACGGAGGCAGGTGCCATTGTTGCCGAAAAGGCCGTTCTGGCGGCCTACACCACTGGCAGACAATCTGTGGTGCGTGGCCCCCTGATTGCGGAACGGATTGCAGGATGACGCTTTTGCTTGCCATTCGCGGTTGGGACCAGACTGCCTGGCAGGAGCGCTTCCAGCGGCTCTTGCCGGATCGCGGTGTCGTACTGGCAGGCGACAATTTTGATCCCGCCTCCATTCGCTATGTCGCCTGCTGGAAGCATGTGCCAGGGTCCCTGGCTGCGTTGCCCCATGTGCATGCGCTGTTTTCGCTGGGTGCCGGGGTCGATCATCTGGTGTCGGACCATGATCTGCCAGAGGCTCCCATCGTGCGGATGGTGGACCATGACCTGACCCATCGAATGACCGAATGGGTTGCATGGCAGTGTCTGGACTGGTTGCGTCAGGGCAGAATGTACCGCAGGCAGCAAGCCGCTGCGCTGTGGTCCGATGACAGGAATCAGCCTGCCGCGCGGGATGTGCGTGTGGGGGTCATGGGATTGGGCGTGTTGGGGTGTGATGCCATCGACAGGCTCAAGGCATTGCGCTTTGATGTTGCCGGCTGGAGCCGTTCACACAAGACGATTGCGGATGTTTCAACTTATGCGGGAGACGCGGGTTTGCGGGCCTTTCTGGCACGTACCGATATCCTCGTTGTGCTGTTGCCCTTGACCGATGATACGCGTGGCATTCTCGACAGGGCGCTGCTGGGTGGTCTGGCGAGGGACGGCCGGTTGGGCGGGCCTGTCCTGATCAACGCCGGGCGTGGGGGATTGCAGGTGGAAAGTGATATTCTTGCCATGCTGGAGAGCGGTCAGCTCAAGGGTGTCTCGCTTGATGTCTTCGAGATGGAGCCCTTGCCTGCGCAGTCCACTCTCTGGTGCCATCCGCAGGTTACGGTCACACCACACAACGCTGCCATGAGTGCGCCTGAAGCCATTGCAGGCGCTATTGTCGCCCAGATACATGCCTTCGAGCGCGGTTTGCCGCTCACCAATGTGGTTGACCGCAACAGGGGATACTGATGTCTGAATCCATCCTCGCCGGTTCTACAAAGAGCAAGGCGTCGCTTGCCGCGCAACGCATCAAGGCATTGCTGGTACCGCGGGAGAATGTCTGCCGTTATCGCGAGAGCATGGGTGCTGATTCAGCTGAATTTCACGTCACGCCGCGCAACAAAAACGCCATGCCCTTTTCCTGCGTTATCGCCGCAGGGGGCATAAACATCGATTGTGCCTATCTCTCGATCAGGGAATTGCCCATCGAGAATGCCGATATCGCCGTCAGTATCGTCGATTCCATACTGTCGGGTCGTTTGCGCGTTGTTCGCCAGCTGGATGCCAGGGGTAGGTTGAAGGCCGAAAAGAGTTATGTTTTTGATGGTGCCGGTGCGCTGATTTTCAAGAACCGGCGCATGAAGGGTTTCAATCTGATGAGGCTGCGGGCCAGCAGCACCGAACGTCTGCGCTTTCCTGCCTACATCTGAAACCGCTGCATATTTGGTTCAGAATTTCCGCCAGACCGCCAAGATGGCGCCACGCTCCTTGAGGCTTTCGCGTCCGCGCACACTGCCAAAGATGCCGATCTGGACTGACATCCGTTCGGTGATATCCGCCACGGCGCTCAATTGAACCTTGTGCTGGCGGGGTGCGGGCATGGCAAAGCGCCTGTCACGCGAAAGAGCGATGGTGTTGAGGGACTGCACCAGGAGCAGCACGAACGGAACAGGTCTGATGCCAAGGGTTGCATCAAGGCGCAGTTCATCGGCGTGACCATCTGCGCGCCAGCGATAACCAGCCTGAATCTCGCCAAATCCGGATATTTTCCCCATCGCAAAGCCATAGCCTGCCAGCAGCCGCAGGTCCGCCTCCAGACGTGGCTCCATCCTGCGCAGATCGGACGGCAGGGCACGCTCAGTCCTGCCCGTCAGCGTCGCCTGCGTGGACAGGACGGCACCCGAGCCTTGCCATAGGGATGTGCGAAGGCCAGCGGTGCCGGAATAGCCGCTGATCTGCGCTTGCGCATTATCAACCAGAAACAGCGATCGCTGTGATCCCAGAGCACCAACCAGTGTCAGGCGCTCGTGCAATCCGTATTCGATGGTTGTAACGCCCTCCTGCTTGATGAAACGGTCGGTCCGGAGCGCCTTGCCTTTTGTGTCGAAGCGCTGCGTGGCGTCAGTCAGTCCAGAGGAGAAGATGATCTGGCCGCGGCCTTGTTCGGCAAGCCATGCACCTGCATTGGCATGGGGCGGGACCAGCACAAGCCCCGTCATGGCCACCACAAAACGGCACAACCATTGTTTCTGATCTGCCCGGTTTGTCCACACAATACAGCTGTCCGCCCATACCTGACGCAGCGTCACTTCAGGCTTTTCAAGGAAAGCCCGAATCCCGGTTTCAAACAACTCAGAGAATTCAGGGTGAATCGAGGCGATTCACAGCTATTCCTGAAATAAATGACTGAGCGCAATCCCACTGGTTGTTGCCACGTTGAGCGAGTCCAGTCCTGAACTCATGGGAATGCGGGCTGTCAGCATGCTTGCCAGCAGGCTCTGGGGCAGCCCTTGCCCTTCCGTTCCCAGGAAGAGCGCCGTGCGTTGCTGCGGTCTGATTGTATTCAGGATAGTGGTACCAGAGGGGCTGAGAGCGATAGTCTGGAAGTGCATCTCTTGCAGGCAACGCACAAGCTCGACGGCCGATCCTTCCCGCGCAAAGGGCACAACCAGCGTTGCGCCAACCGAAACACGTATGGCCTTGCGGTAGAGGGGATCGCAGCAGGTTTCATCCAGCAGCACGGTATCAGCGCCAAAAGCAGCGGCATTCCTGAAAATGCCCCCGATATTGTCGTGGTTGGCAATGCCGACACAGGCAACAACCAAAGCCTTTGCAGGCAATTGGGCAAGGAGGGAACTGCGGTCAACAGGGCAGCTTTTCCCGATGGCGAGAATGCCGCGGTGCAGATCAAACCCCACAATCTTTTCCAGTGTGGCATCCGATGCGACATAAAAGGAAATATCCTCCGGCACGCGCGCCACAAGAGCGGCCGATCCCGCAAGGCGCTTCGCAGACATGAGGATCGATTCGAGCGGAAAACGGCTGCGCTCCAGCATCAGACGCAGGGCTACCTCCCCTTCCACGATGAACCGCCCCTGACGCCCCACAAGATCAC
>JANMLW010000034.1:0-6209 GCA_031372765.1 Hyphomicrobiales bacterium | reverse complement strand
GCCTGTGAGGGTGTAATGCTGTACAAGCCGCTTGACCGCAAGGCCGCCCGCGAGCAGCTCCTGTTTATGTCGGGCAAGACGCACCATCTCCATTCCGCTGTGGCGATTGCCCGAAATGCGAAGGTTCTTATCCGGTTTGTGCGATCCGTCAGCATGACCATGCGGGTCTTGAGCGAAACCATGATCGAGCGGTATCTCGATGCGGCCGGAGACGGCATATACGCCAGTGTCGGCGGGTATCAGCTTGAGCGGACAGGCATTCACCTGTTCAGCCGCATCGGCGGGGATCAAAGCACAATCCTGGGACTACCCATGGTGCAAACCCTTGATTCATTGCGTAAACTCGAATTGGTCGTCGCCTGATGCGCAAAGCCTGCATCATCGGATATCCGGTCAAGCATTCGCGCTCGCCTATCGTGCACGGACACTGGCTGGAACAGCACGGCATCGAAGGGTCGTATGACCATGCTGAAGTCAGGCCTGAGGATTTTGCAGCGTTCGTGCAGGCCATGCCAGATGCTGGCTACGCAGGCGGCAATATAACCATCCCGCACAAGACACGGTTGCTGGAACTTGCAACGCATTGCTCGGCTGAAGCTCAAGCGGTCGGTGCGGCCAACACACTCTGGTTTGAGAACGGCAAACCCTGTGTCGACAATACCGATATTGATGGTTTTCTGAAAAATCTCGATCATGAGGCCAAGGGTTGGGATCGTCACGCCGAGACAGCGCTTGTACTGGGAGCGGGGGGTGCGTCCCGAGCCATTGTCTATGCCTTGGTCAAGCGCGGAGTTTCGCGCGTGTTGCTGGCCAACCGCACTCTGGCCAATGCAGAGGATATGGCACGCGATTTTGGCTCAGCCATCATGCCGGTCAGTTGGGGCGACATTGCGCGCCATAGCGCTGATGTCGATCTTTTGGTGAACACCACATCCCTTGGCATGGAAGGGCAGAACGCTCTTGTGTTTGATCTTGAAAAGTTGCCGCCGCATGCGGTGGTGACTGATGCCATCTATGTGCCGCTGGAAACCGATCTCCTGCAGCGGGCCCGGTTGCGGGGCCTGACCACAGTTGGCGGGCTTGGCATGCTCCTGCACCAGGCAGTTCCGGGATTTGAGAGGTGGTTCGGTGTGAAGCCGGTAGTGACGATGGCGCTGCATGATCTGGTGGCGGCTGATGTCATGGCGGGTCACTGAACGATGTTCATCCTGGGCCTTACGGGTTCGATCGGCATGGGAAAATCGACCACAGCGGCGATGTTCCGCCAATGGGGCGTGCCGGTGCATGATGCGGATGCAACCGTCCACCGGCTTTACGCTGGCAAGGCCGCACCCCTGATTGCTGTTGCTTTTCCCGGTGTTGTGCGCAGTGGCGTGGTGGACCGCGTGGCATTGGCCCCTCATGTCATTGGCAAGCCCGAAGCGATGGCCCGGTTGGAAGCCATAGTGCATCCGCTCGTGCAGGAAGAAGAGCAGTTGTTTTTACGTACCGCCGCTGCCAGCCGTCACAGATTCGTCGTTCTGGACATTCCCCTGCTGTTCGAGACAAATGGCGAAAAGCGCGTTGATGCCATTGTTGTCGTCTCGGCTCCAGCCGCAGTGCAGCGGCGGCGCGTCATGGCACGGCCGGGGATGACCAAAGAGCGCTTTGCGGACATATTGGCCAAACAGATGCCAGATGCAGAAAAGCGCCGCCGTGCCCATTTTGTCGTGGATAGCGGCAACGGGCTCCCCCATGCCGCAGCAGCGGTTCGTGATATCCTTGCTGCCCTGGCAGGCGCAAACGGCAAGGTCAGAGAATCGGACCCGGAACATGCGTGAAATCATTTTTGACACCGAAACGACGGGACTGAGTCCGCGTGAGGGCCATCGTCTGGTCGAAATCGGCTGCATCGAGATGATCAACCGCTTTCCGACGGGCAAGGTGTTTCATCATTACCTTAATCCCGAGCGGGATATGCCTCTGGAGGCGTTCGAGATTCACGGTCTGTCGAGTGATTTCCTCAAGGACAAGCCCCTTTTTGCCAGTCTTGCGGATGACTTCGAGACGTTTTTGGGGGATGCCCAGCTCGTGGCGCATAATGCCGGGTTTGATATCGGTTTTATCAATGCCGAGTTTGCAAAGGTGGGGAAAACCGCCATCAGCATGGACCGGGTCGTGGATACAGTTCTCCTCGCCCGACGCAAATTTCCCGGCGGGCGCAATTCGCTTGATGCGCTCTGTGACCGGTTTGGCATCAACCGCTCCCAGCGTATCAAGCACGGCGCCTTGCTTGACGCGGAAATTCTGGCCGAGGTCTATGCCGAATTGCTGGGTGGCAAGCAAACAGCGCTGGTGCTCGATGCGACGCGGGAAAGAAATGCCGGATCGGGAAGCGCGCTCCAAGCGGTTGCGATCACCAGATTGCAGGCTCTGGAACCATTGCTTGACGCGAAATCCTTGGCTGCCCATGCCCGTTTCATTGCAGAAATGGGCAATAAGGCGCTGTGGAACCGCTATATCAAGCCAAAAGCGTAATGCCGTGAAACGGATCAGTTACTGGAGCCACGCGCGGCATTGAACTGGTAATTGATGACGAAAAGCCCCCGCTCCAGGCGATGCTGCGTGCTGATGTTGGCCAGCATGACCGTAGTTGGAATGCCCTGCGGGTCGGTCACAGTCCAGCGTTTGAGGACAAAACTGTCGCCGTGGAAATGGATTTTCAGTTTTGAGGTTCCAGCTACTGTGTTCGTGTCCTCGATATCGAGGATAACCTCGTCCTTATCGCGTTTGACACTGATCAGTTTGGTGTCTTTTGCGATATCAATCTTTTCACTGACCAGAAACTTCAGGGGCGTCTGCTTGATGCCGTAGATATCCTGTTGGGGCACTTTCTTGTCAAGAACGGCCACATTGGACCCATCAGCCACCACCTCCAGTTGGGTAGGCGGATTATAGTCAAACCGCAGTTTACCCGGCCGCTGCACATAGAGTTTGCCAGACCTGCGGCGACCATCGGCATTGATCTGCGAAAAATCAGCCACCAACGTACTGATCCCATTCAACGATTGATTCACGCGCTGTAGCAGGATCTGCGGTGTCTCAGGCGTAGGCACGGTTGCTGTGACAGGAGCCACAGGCACCGATCCGGAAGGAACGGGAGGGGGCGCCGGACGTGCGCCAGAAGGACTGAGTTGCATAGGGGAGCCTTGCGCCAAAGCTGTTTTCTGGGGCGACAAAGCTGTTGCCAAGACAAACAAGCTGGAAAAGACAAATGGCCGAAAGGAAACCACCGCAGAACCCCGCATCACGCACCAGACGATCCGGCACAGATTTCTATCACTTGATCTATGTCAGATTCGCGGCGAATAGGGAAATATCATGGCTCAGATAACCTTACCGGGGTTCATGATGCCTTTTGGATCAAGACTTTGCTTGAACAGGCGCATCAGATCGAGCGCAACGGGATCCTTGTAACGTGGCAAAAGCCCGCGCTTGTGCTGACCGACGCCGTGCTCGGCTGCGATGGAGCCATTATAGCGATGCACAATATCAAAAATGGCAGTGTTCATTTCCCCATAAAGGGCCAGAAACGCCTGCGGGTCAGCGCCTTCAGGCTGTGTCACGTTGAAATGCAGGTTGCCATCGCCCAGATGACCGAACGGGCAGGGACGACATCCAGGATACCGTTCCGCCAGCATGGCAAGCGCCTCGTTCATAAAAGCGGGCACATCGGCCACCCGCACCGAAATATCATGCTTGATAGAGGCTCCGGCGATGGCCTGCGCAAAGGGCAAATCCTCCCGCAGTTTCCACAGATTCAGCCGCTGATCCAGTGAGGCTGACAGGGTGGCGTCATCGGCTTCGCCGGCCTCGAAAGCCACCGCCAGCAGGTTTTCCACCGCGTCCTGTAATCCATCGGCATTTTGCGAGGCCACTTCCATCAGCACATACCAGTCGTGTCTTGTGGAAAGGGGATCGCGGGTACCAGCAGCATTTGCAAGAACCATATCGATGCCGATGCGCGGGATAAGCTCGAATGCCGTGACCGTGCCACCACATCCTGCCTGCGCACGGGATAGCAGTTGCAGTGCCTGCGTTGGCGAGGACAGGCCGATGAACGCCGTTATCTGGCTTCTGGGGCGCGGAAACAGTTTCAAGGTTGCCGCTGTGATAATGCCAAGCGTGCCTTCGGACCCGATGAAAAGATGTTTCATCTCGTAGCCCGCATTGTCTTTGCGCAAGCCCGAAAGGCCATTCCAGATGCGCCCGTCGGGCAGTACTACCTCAAGTCCCAGCACCAGATCGCGGGTGTTGCCATAGGCGATGACGCCCGTACCCCCTGCATTGGTGGCGAGGTTGCCACCGATCATGCAGCTGCCTTCCGACGGCAGGGACAACGGGAAAAACCGGTCTGCCTGTGATGCCGCTTGCTGAAGGTTTTGCAGGATGACGCCTGCTTCCACCGTCATCATGTTGGACAGGGGCTGGATATCCCGCACCTTGTCCATCCGGACAAGTGACAGGAGCAGCGCTTTGCCGCTGCCATCGGGAATTTGTCCGCCAACACCGCCGGTGTTGCCTGATTGCGGCACAACCGGCATGCCGATGGCATGAGCCAGACGCATGATGGCGGCCACTTCCGCCGTGGAACCGGGGCGGACCACTGCCTGCGCCTGTCCGGTGTATAGATTGCGCCATTCCCTGAGATGCGGTGCCATCACGTCAGCGTCAGTGATGACATGCTTTTCGCCAACAATGGCAGCAAGCCGTGGAAGAAGCGGCTGTGAGGAAGGCGAGGCGAGTGTTGCGCGGCGCATCAGTCAGGTTCCGGATGTGTCAGCGGATAAAAATTCCGACCAGCTCAATATGTTTGCTCCAGGCAAATTGATCAACAGGTGTAACCTTTTCGAGCCTGAAGCCGCCACCCATCAGGATTTTGGCATCCCTGATGAAACTCTGGAGATCACAGGAGACGCTGATGATCTTTTTGACCTTGGAAACAACGATCTGTTTGCACTGCGCCTCCGCGCCAGCCCGGGGTGGATCCATGACGATCACGTCATAGGCATTGAGTTCCAGGGGCAGGAGGGGGCGTTTGAACAGGTCGCGGGCCTCGGCAGAAACGGCCTTCAGGCCCTGGCGGCTGCGCGCAGCGCGCAACAGCGCATTCACGCTATCTTCCATGTCATCCACCGCATGCACTTTTGACTGCCGCGCAATACGCAAGGCAAAGGGGCCGACGCCGCAGAACAGGTCCACCACGGATTTAGCCTTTCCGAGGTTGCTCGCCACCAGGCTGGCCAATGTTTCCTCCGCTTCCGCCGTGGCTTGCAGAAAGGCGCGTGCGGGCAGGATGACCGGTATATCGCCCATCATGATCGTGGGCGGCTTGCGCTCGACAACGATGCTGCGGTGGATCGACAATCGGGCCAGATCGAGCTTGTTGGCGATTGCGGTCAGTTGCCTGCGCTCGTCAGGGTCAGGCTGACCATGGCCACGGATATCGACGTCAAGTCCATTCAGTGTAGCGGATATCTGCACATCCAGTGGCTTGTTGCGCGTCAGCAGCGGCAACGTCACGCGCCTTGCGACATCAAAGACATTGCCCAGTTCCGGCACGAGCACGGGACAGGCCTCCAGGGCTTGCAGGTTATGGCTTCGCGCCGCCATGAAACCGGCCACTGGTCCGTCGGGACCAAACCGCACGTGAACGACAGCCCGGCGTCGACCGGCGCCATGGGCGATGATCGTTTCCTCTATGGTGCAGGAAAGACCATCTTTTTCGAGAGCCCGACACACGATATCCGTTTTCCAGTGGCCATAGGCTTCGACCTGCATATGCTGCATGGCACATCCGCCACAGCGCGTGAAAGCCGGACAGAAAGGCTCCGCCCGGTACGGTGAGGGGATGACGATTTCTGCAAGCTGGTTGTGCGCATCAAGCCGAACGGCTTCACCGGGTAGGGCCAGCGGCACAAAGAGAGCGCCCGTTTCACGGCGAATCACGCCTTCGCCGGTAGCACTCAGATGGTCGATGTTGAAGGTTTCAGTCAACTCAACCGACATCAAGTGGCTTTGTGCCGGCGGCCTTGCCGTCAGCCCCTTGCGTGATGACGTCAACGCGCAGTTCTGCCTTGCGCAGCAGAAGCTCGCATTGCGCCTTGAGCTTTTCGCCGCGCTCGTAAATCTTGATCGATTCGTCGAGAGGTACATCGCCCCGTTCCAAA
>JANMLW010000252.1:0-4979 GCA_031372765.1 Hyphomicrobiales bacterium | reverse complement strand
ATCATGTTTCCCCATGTCCATTCTTTCGATCTCATCATGACCCACACCGCTGATGTCATCATCATCGGCGGCGGGGTTGTCGGCGCTGCCCTTGCGGTTGGCTGTCTGGAACAGGGTGCCCGCGTGCATGTGCTGGATGGGGACGACACGGACCTGCGCGCTGCGCGGGCCAATTTTGGGCTTATCTGGGTGCAATCCAAGGGCCATGCCATGCCCGCTTATGCCCGCTGGACACGCAGCAGCGCTGATTTGTGGCCGAAATTCTCGGCGGGGTTGACTGATGTCAGCGGACGGAATCTGCAACTGCGGCAGCAAGGGGGTCTTTCCTTCTGTCTGGGCGAGGCAGCGTTTGAGACCAAACGCCAATCCATCGCCCGGTTGCACAACCAGCGCGAAGCATGGTCCGCCGATGTGCGCATGGTGGAGCGGCGCGAACTGGAAACGATGCTTCCCGGTGTGCGATTGGGGCGGGATGTCGCGGGGGCCAGTTTTTGCCCGCAGGACGGGGAGTGCGATCCACTGGCCCTGCTTTATGCGCTACACGCGGCAGTGCTTCTGGCTGGTGGCGGCTTTCACGCCGGGGCAAAGGCCGTTGCAATCCAGCGCATCGGTGAGGTCTTTCATGTCAGCACCAGCAAGGGTATTTTCGAGGCTCCCCGCCTGCTGATTGCGGCAGGGCATGGTGCCAGGGCGCTGGCGGAATCGGTGGGGCTTTCAGCGCCGATATCGCCGCAGCGGGGACAGATTGTGGTGACGGAACGTCTGCCGCCGTTTCTGCCCTATGCGGGGGACACGATCCGCCAGACCGCTGATGGCACCGTGATGATCGGGGCAACGCACGAGGATGTGGGCTTCAATCTTGATGCTACCGTTGCAGGTGAGGCGTCATTGGCGGCGGATGCGGTACGGGTATTCCCGGAGCTTGCATCTGCGCGGATGGTGCGCGCATGGAGCGGGTTGCGCGTGCTGACACCCGATGGCTGCCCGCTGTATGCCGAAAGCGAAACGCATCCCGGTGCGGCCCTCATCACCTGCCATTCCGGTGTCACGCTGGCGGCGGTGCATGCAAAAGTCCTGGCTCCGGCGTTGATGCGCGGGCGACTGGGGGAAGAATTTTCAGCGTTTGGAGGGGAGAGGTTTAGCCCTTGATCCCTCCCTTTTGGGGAGGGTGGCACGCGCAGCGTGACGGGTGGGGCTTGCGCGGTCTAACCGGATGGATCCGAAGCCCCCTCCGACGCTGTGCGCCACCTCCCCCAACAGGGGAGGATCAGGCGCTCACAGCATCTCGCCGCGCATCAGGCGGGGCATTGCGCGCCCCACACCGGCCGCCCGTGCGATGAAGCCGGATTTCAGTCTCGGCATCCTGTCCACGAGGCCAAGCCCGATATCGCGGATCATCCGCAACGGGCCGATATCGTTGGAAAACAACCTGTTGAGGGTGTCGGTCGTCACCGCCATCTGGGCCGTATCAAAGCGCCGTGCCTGCTGATAGGCCTCCAGCACCTCGGGTGCACCGGGGTCCAGTCCCAGCCGCACCTGGTCGATGATCGCCTCGGCCAATGCTGCGGCATCCTTGAGGCCAAGGTTCAGGCCCTGCCCTGCGATAGGGTGGATGACATGCGCGGCATCACCCAGAAGCGCCAGCCTGTCGCCGATGAAGGTTCGCGCCAATCCGAGCGAGAGTGGCAGCGCATGCAAGGGACCATCCAGCGTTATCGGACCAAGCTCTAGCCCAAACCGCTTCTCGATCATGGCCGCCAGAGTTTCAGCGTCCCGTTTGATATAACGCTGGGCATCCGCCGTGCGCTCGGTCCAGACAATAGACGAGCGGTTGCCTGTGAGAGGTAGCAAGGCAAATGGCCCGGATGGCAGGAAATGCTCGATGGCCCGCCCACAGTGCTCGCGCTCATGCCGGATGGTGCCGACAATGGCGCTCTGGTCATAGGTCCAGCCATAAAAGGAAATGCCCGCTTTTTCGCGCAGGCGAGACTTGCCGCCATCTGCCGCCACCAGCAAGCGCGCCTGCAACGCAGTGCCATCCGACAGCGTAATGCGTGTGGTGTCGATGTCCGCGGCAAAATCCGTTACCGGAACAACCGATAATGTAACACCGGCAGTCTCGGCAGCTTCGCGCAAAGCCAGCAGCAAGGGCCCGCTTTCCACCATGTGCGCAAAGGGCTCGCCGACCCTGTTTTCGTGGCCATTCATCGCACCCTCGAAGCTGAGGAACAGCGGGCGCACCGGCTCATCCAGTGATGAATCGGTTATGTCCATCGCCAGCAGGGGCTGCGCGGTGTCACTGATCTTATGCCAGATGCCCAGCGTTTCCAGCATGCTCCGTGCGCCTGCCGCAATCGCGTAGGCGCGGGTGTCGGTTGTGTTGCGGGCAAAGGCGGGATCATGCAGCGCGATGCGCAGGCGCTTGCCACCGGCGCGTTTCAGGGCCAGCGCCAGCGCCAGTCCGGCAATGCCACCACCGGCGATGATCACATCAAGCGGATGACCTGCTTCGTCGCTCTTTGTCACGGACCCTGCTTCCTAAAGGCTATGCCGAATGTTACAGCCTCAACCATGACTGCTATGACCGATCTTATTGCCATTCTTGATCTTGAACGCCCCGAAAGCAACCTGTTCCAGGGTCGCAGCCCGGATGTGGGCTGGCAGCGGATTTTTGGCGGATTGGTGATCAGCCAGGCGCTGGTCGCAGCCATGCGGACAGTGGACGTAATGCGGCCCCATTCGCTGCATGCCTATTTTATCCTGCCGGGCAATCCGCAGCTTCCCATACACTACGAGGTGGATACCTTGAGGGATGGCCGCAGCTTTGCCACACGGCGTGTGGTAGCGCGGCAGAATGGCGACGCTATCTTCGCGCTGTCCTGTTCGTTCCACAAGGAAGAAACCGGTTATGATCATCAGCTTCCCATGCCAAAGGTGCCTGAGCCTGAAAGCCTGATGTCCGAGAAGGACCTTGTGGCCAATTTTGGGGCTGCATTGCCAGAGAACATCCAGCGTTATTTTCTGCGGGATCGCCCCATCGAACTGCGCCCGACAAACCTGAAACGCTATCTGGGCAACCGTCTTTCTGAGGCTGAAAGGGCCAATCCCGCTCAGCATGTCTGGTTTCGCGCCACGGGCGTTCTGCCTGATGATCAGGCAGTACACCTCGCCGTGCTGGCTTATGCGTCGGATATGACATTGCTTGACACGGCATTGGTGGCGCATTCGAAATCTGTTTTCAACGCCGATATTCAGGCGGCATCACTGGATCATGCCATGTGGTTTCACAGGGATTTCCGCATGGATGACTGGATGCTCTATGCGCAGGACAGCCCATCCAGCGCGGGAGCGCTGGGGATGGCGCGTGGTCTGATCTATACCCGGGATGGCCGTCTTGTTGCCTCCGTAGTGCAGGAAGGCCTGTTACGACCCCGCGCTGACAAAGACGCCTAGAAATACATCATATGCCTATAATGTGGGCAGTCAGTATTCTCTATGGCACGATCAGCATCACTCCCGACCCGGCGGGACTGCTGGTGTGCCCAAAATTTGCGCGTTATTCTTGCGGCATATCATGATTGTTTCCGCCTTGCGCCCTTCGCTGATCTGAAAACCGGACAGCTTTTTGATTCTGGCACGTTGCTTGTTAGTAACTTTGTCACAAAGGCCGGATTCAGTCTTAAAGGTCGAAAAAGAGAGGCGAACAGCATGAAAATTGTGATGGCTATCATCAAGCCGTTCAAGCTGGAGGAAGTCCGGGATGCCCTGACGGCACTTGGCGTCCACGGCATGACGGTGACGGAAGTGAAGGGTTACGGTCGACAGAAAGGCCATACCGAGATTTATCGCGGTGCGGAATATGCAGTGAGCTTCCTGCCCAAGATCAAGCTGGAAGTCGCCATTGATGGCCCGCTGGTAGACAAGGTTGTGGAAGCCATCAGCACGGCCGCCCGAACCGGCCAGATCGGCGACGGCAAGATTTTCGTGACCAGCATCGACAAGGCGGTTCGCATCCGCACTGGCGAGCGTGATCGCGACGCCCTCTGATACATCCCAATTTTCAGGAGTTCCAAACACATGATTTCCAAACCTTCCCTCCAGCGCATCGCCCTTGCGGCAGGTGCCTTGGCCCTGACAGCGCTTCCTGCGCTCGCTCAGGCCGCTCCCGCACCACCCGTCCCGAACAAGGGCGACGTGGCCTGGATGCTCATTTCCACGGCACTCGTGCTTATGATGACCATCCCCGGCCTGGCCCTGTTTTACGGTGGCCTTGTGCGCACCAAGAACATGCTGTCGATGCTGACACAGGTGTTTGCCATTGTTTGCCTCGTGTCCATCATTTGGGTCACATTCGGCTATTCGCTGGCCTTTACCAACGGCGGTACATTGAATGACTTCGTTGGCGGTTTCTCCAAAGCCTTCCTGCGCGGCATTGATCCCAATTCTGTGGTCGCGACATTCTCGAACGGTGTTTACATTCCCGAGTATGTCTATGTGGCTTTCCAGATGACCTTCGCCTGCATCACACCGGCACTGATCGTCGGTGCGTTTGCCGAGCGCATGAAGTTTTCGGCCCTGATCCTGTTCTGCGTTCTTTGGGTCATATTCGTTTACATCCCGATCGCCCACATGGTCTGGTACTGGGGTGGACCAGATGTGATGGGTGATGCTGCCAAGGCTGTGATTGCTGCGGGTTCTGATGTCGCCAAGAAAGCTGTTGCCGAAGCCAAACTGGCGGAAGTCACCGCTGATGCCGGACTTCTGTACAAATGGGGTGCTCTCGATTTTGCCGGCGGTACGGTCGTTCACATCAACGCCGGTGTTGCGGGTCTTGTTGGTTGCTTCCTGCTGGGCAAGCGCGTCGGCTACGGCAAGGAGCTGATGGCTCCGCATTCGCTGACGCTGACGATGGTCGGTGCTGCCTTGCTCTGGGTCGGATGGTTCGGCTTCAACGCCGGGTCCAACCTTGAGGCCAATGG
>JANMLW010000219.1:0-2532 GCA_031372765.1 Hyphomicrobiales bacterium | reverse complement strand
CGCCCCTTGCGATCTCCCCGCCACCGCGAATATCACCCATGGAATAAAGTCCCAGGATCGACGGGCGCAGCATGCCTTCGCCAGCGATATAGGCATCATAGACAAGAATTGGCACGCCCGGGAACATCATGATCCTGGCATCCCAGAAAAAGCCCCGCCGCCTGGTTGTGACGTGCTGCCGCGAGGTGAACGGTTTCCACTTCGGGACATCCACGCTGAGATTGAAGAAGCCAGTCATGGCGAGATCAGCCGTCCGGACGATGGGTTGTCCATCGGTCAGCGCCAGCTGGAGATAGCGGCGCACTGGCGCAGGCAGATCAGCGATTTCCTCTGCATCATAGCGTGCTGTCCCGGCAGCGACCTGCGCGCCATCCAGCCGCTCGACGAGGCCGTGCGCAGCCAGCTTCCAGCGCCAGGCGCCGAAGGCATGCAGTCCGGCATAAAAGGCGATCAAAATGATCAGTGCGACGATGGACCATTGCAGGACAAGCATCACGCCATCACCGCTTCTATCGACCGGCGCGCCGAGAACGGCATTTGCGCTCCGTAGCCAAAGCGCATGACGATGTCTGGGCGGCGACCCGGCACGCCGACCAGCGCCGCGAGTTCCGGGCGCAGGCCAGTGACTTCGACGGGCTGGTTGATGAAGGCGTGCTTGAGGCCCAGTGCCGTCGCTGCGAGGGCAAAGCGTTGACAGGCCCTGCCTGCAAGCACCCAGTGTTCTGCATCATCCTTTGCAGCCACAAATACGGCAATACCGGCTGAAGAGGCGATCTGGCTGGCGTACTTGTCGTTCTCGGCCCCAGCCTTGAAGGCCAGATCAAACATCGATGGCCCCAGCCATTGTGGCATTGCAGGATTGCCGCTGCAGGCAGCGAAGAGGCCGTCGCCTGTTTTCAGGGCATATCGTGGACTGAAGCGCAGCCATGATTTGAGTTCATCCACGAAAGCCGCATCCGCCATCTGGGCGGTATTGCCAGCGACAACGAGGTCCCGGATGCGGTTGATCTGTGATCGATCCGTCATCAGAACGAGATCAACCCCGGGCATGACGGCAGCCTTGGCAAGCGTTGCCAGATGGGCGACGCTGATTGGCCTGCCATCGAACAGCCCACGCGTGGATTGACGCTTCGGAATGGCGTCGAATAGCGCCGCTTCCGGAGACGTTCCTTTCCCGAAAACGAGCCCCACGGCCCCGCCTTTGACCGGATCAAAGATCACTTCACCCGGCTTGCCGTGCATGCAGGCAGCGATGGCCAGGTTTTCAGCTGCGCAGCCGAGGCTTGCGAAAAGATGGTGGTTATCTGGATCAACCGCTGACAGCTGCCGCGTGAGGTCGGGCCGAATGTCGATGCCGCGATCATTGATAGCGAAACGCCATGGCTGGGTGTTGTGGCTGTTGGCAGCGAGCGTGGCATACCGGATGAAGTCGCGTGTCTCCGGCATCTGTGCGAGGACGGCGCGCGTCGCGGCAACTGCTTCCACATAGTCCGCCATGGAGCCCATGTTGCGAACAGCGAGATAGCCTGCGCCCACGCCCATAAAAGCTATGCTGCTTCCGCCAAAGAGCAATGTCCGCCTGTCAACCATGCTCCGCCACCGGTTTCACCGATGAATGAAATCCCTGTTCATCGGGGATCCCGCTTAGCAGCTTGCGGTTTGCAGGATCAGGTTCGGAATGTACCCATGCTGGGCATGGAACGGTTATGGCTGACTGTGTTTTCAACGCCTGACGGAATGGAGCAACATCTTATCAACACCCTGCTGTCGAATGTCAGCTTTCGCCGTTTCTTGATTGAAATCCGAACGTCAGCTCCTGGCGCAACGTTGCCGTTGGCGGAGGCTGCGGTTAGCGTCGGCTTGCGCCAGTTGCAGACATTTCAGGTATTGAAGGAAGTTACCGATAGCTGACATTCAATTTGCGGCACGGTATGATACTCATCAATTTATGTTGTCCCGAACACTTGGTCGCCACGACAAACAAATTCATTTGTCATCACATCAAGCACCTGCCTTTTTGAGCCAATCGCGCATTATGGTGACCTCCTCGTTTTGTGTGCGCACCACGTCACTGGCCAACTTGCGCAGTTCGGCATCCTTGCCAAATTGCAGAACCACCTTCGCCATGGCAACTGCACCTTCGTGATGGGGGATCATGCCTTTCATGAAATCAACATCAGCGTTGCCAGTGAAGTTCATGGTCATGTCAGCGTGCATGCGCGCATTCACTTCAGCGAAAGCCTTGGTGGAGGCTACAACATCAGAACTAGGAACTTGAGAGCCATTGAGTGCGAGCCATGCTGACATTTGCGCAATCTCGGTTTTCTGAGCGGCGATGATGTCATTTGCCAGCTTGCGAACGATGGCGTCCTTGCCGTGCTTGAGCACGATGTTTGCCATGTCGATGGCACCTTGGTGATGAGGGATCATGCCCTTGGCAAAATCGACGTCGGCGTTGCCAGAGAACACGATTGTCATGTCCTTGTGCATCTTGGCATTCGCCTCCGTGAAGGCCTTGGAAGCCTCGTTCAT
>JANMLW010000189.1:0-4360 GCA_031372765.1 Hyphomicrobiales bacterium | reverse complement strand
CACGTTTTCCGGTTGATCGCATCGAAGGCCTGATGCACACCTGATACAGCGAAAAAGGTGGGTAGGGGATGGCTGGTGATTCACATGATTTCAGCAGACTGCCGGTTTGGAGCTGGGTTGCCCCTCTGGCCGCAACCGCATTGATTGCTGCCAAGTTCGCCGCTGTCTTCGATGCGGGCGGTGTTGTTTTTCCGGTTCTTGCCGTGCTGCTTCTTGGTTGCGCGGTGTTTGCGGCGGTGCACCATGCCGAAGTGCTGGCTGTCCGCATCGGCGAGCCATTCGGTTCCATTCTTCTGGCTCTCGCCATTACCACGCTTGAAGTGGGGCTGATCATTTCAGTCATGTTCTCGGGGTCTGCCGGCAGTGGTGAAGTGGCGCGTGACACTGTTTTTTCCGTCGTGATGATCGTTCTGAACGGAATAGTCGGTATTTGCCTTGTCGTTGGCGCGCTGCGCCATTTTGAGCAGGAGTTCCGTCTGCAAGGTGCCGTCGGCATTCTCAGCGTCATCGCAACGCTGGCCGTGATCACGCTTGTTTTGCCTAATTTCACGAAAACGACGCCGGGACCGACTTTTGCATCCAGTCAGCTCATCTTCATAGGCTTCGTTTCGCTTGTTCTGTATATTGCCTTCGTCTTCGTCCAGACCATCCGCCATCGCTCGGACTTCCTGATTGAGGGTGCCCAGGATGAGCATGGCGAGAAGCCTGGCACGCGCATCACGCTGATAAGTACCGTCCTGCTGGTGGTCAGCCTTGTGGCCGTCATCCTGCTGGCCAAAACCCTGTCACCTGTCGTGGAAGCGGCCGTGCGCTCGGCTGGATTGCCGCTGGCCATTGTCGGCGTGGTCATCGCAACGGTTGTGTTGCTGCCGGAAGGCGTAACGGCCATGCGCGCGGCCAAGAAAAACCGGTTGCAGACCAGCCTCAATGCATCGCTTGGCTCGGCGGCGGCCAGCATCGGCCTCACCATTCCAATCGTGGGGGCGGTCTCGGTCTATCTCGGCCAGCCCCTGACCCTCGGGTTGCCCAATGAATCGATGGTCCTGCTGCTGCTGACGCTGTTTGTCAGCACATTGACCTTTGCCACGGGAAGAACAACCGTCCTTCAGGGGGCAGTCCATCTCGTGATATTCTGCGTTTTTGTTTTCATTTCCGCCGTGCCTTAGACCATTTCGCATTGAAATTGATTTTACACTGAACGTGTTGACGCCGCGCCTGATCCCTCCCTCTCGGGGAGGGTATCACGCGAAGCGTGACGGGTGGGGCTGACAGACTCGGCGATTGTAAAGAAGCCCCCTCGTCTCGCTGTGCGCGGCACCTCCCCCAGAAGGCAGGGCAATCGCATATGGGTTTGTCATTCCCGACCGTGTCCGGCACAGCCGGATCACGAGAGCGGGAATCCAGCAAAAAGTGTCTTCTTCAAATGAACTTTTGACGCCTTCGGCGAACCATTGCGCTGGATCCCGGATCGGCGGATGCAGCCCGCTGCACATTGTCCGGGATGACAGGGCATATGCGATAGCCCTGCCCCAACAGGAGAGGATCAGCCACGCTATACCGATCAGACCTGCACTTGATCCCTCCCACGAGTGGGAGATAGAACATAACCTCAATGCGAACTGCTCTAGCCGCGACGTTAACCGATGATCCGGCTGGCTACCGTACGCTCAATTCACCCACGCGTGTCGCCGTCGGCGTCTTGGTCCTCAGCGTGTCAATCCGCTCGCGCTCGCGCTTGAATTCCGCCAGCATGCGGCCATCAAGCTCGCGACCACGCGGAATGCGGATGCGCAATGGATCAACATAGCGGTCATTGACGATCACCTCATAGTGGAGATGTGGCCCGGTCGAAAGGCCCGTGTTGCCCAGATAGCCGATGATTGTACCTTGCCGTACGCGGGCGCCTGGCTGGATGGAGCGGGCAAAGCCCGACATATGGCTATAGGTGGTCACATAGCCATTGGCATGCTGGATCTCGATGCGGCGGCCATAGCCCGAATCCCAGGCGGCCTTGATAATGACGCCGTTGCCCGCTGACAGTATGGGCGTGCCGATCCGGTTGGAGTAGTCCACGCCGGTATGCATCTTGGCATAGCCCAGAATGGGGTGGCGGCGGAAACCAAAGCCCGAGCGCAACTGGCCTTCGACGATCGGCTTGCGCATCAGGAACTTCTTGGCGGAGCGTCCGTTCTCGTCAAAATAGTCGACGGTGCTGTCATCCGGGTTTGTAAAACGGTAGTAGCGCTTTGTTTCGCCCGCAGCGGTGAGTGCAACATAAAGTACCTCGCGGGCGTCACCCTCTTCTTCTTCGGTAAAGAAGAGATCCAGCGAATCGCCGCCGCTCACCGAGCGCTGGAAATCCGTATCGCTATCAGCCGAAACAATGCGGATAAGATCATCGACGACGGCACGCGGCACGTCGTTCTTCAACGCTGTCTCATAGATGCTGTTATAAAGTGCGAGGCCCGTGCGGTTTTCCGGTTCGTCGTCATCGTCATCAGATGCAGCGGATTCGGATGCTGGCGGTGCCACAGAGACAAAGACGCCCTTGTCATTGATGGCGGCAATGCCTTCGATCTGCTCATCGCCGTATATCGTGACACGCACAAGCTGGCGGGGAGCGCCCGGTTCCATGGCCGCTATCAGCAGACGCAGCCGCTGCCCTTCGGACAAGGGTTTGTCCTTCAAGGCCGCGCTGACGGCCCGAGCCTGCTGCACAGTACCGCCATTGGTGCGCACGATCTGTTCAAGAGTCTGGTTGCGCGCTGCTGTGACAATCTTTTCATCAATCACATTATCAGACAAGGCAGCTTCGATTTTGGGTACGATGGTGACGTTCTCTTCCACCATCCGCACTTCCAGTTGGGAGAAGGGTGAGGCGGAAGGTGCGAAGGCAGCGCCGGGGGCGGCCAGAACAGGCGACTGCATGGTGCGAGCCAGCAGCATCTGGGGCGGGATGGCCGGAACTTGCCGACGCGGAACGGCACCGGTCTCTTTCACCTGCGCCTTGACCTCGATGTCACTGAGTGTTCCCGCTGCAAAAGCGGCATGAAAACCCACAAGATCACCGGCTGTCAGGGATACTTCGGCTTCCGGATCATCGGCGGATTGTGCCGGTGTTGCCTCAAAGCCCTTTTCCGAGCCAGCATCCGTCAGCATCTTGAGAGGGTTGAACGCCGGTATTTCTTCCTGATAGGCTCCCCCTGCCAAGAGAAGTGGCGCTGTCAGGCGGGCAAAGGATTTGACCTTGATGACTTCACGATCCCCGGCGCGAATCGTGGTGGGCGTCTTGAAGACCTGTTTTGCGCTGGAAAGATCAACACTGCGCACAAGTTTGTCACCCTTGCGTGCGGATATGAGCGGTCTATCCGTGTTTCTGTCGGCTGAGCGCTGTGTGGGTGACAATTGAGGCTTGCGCTCGACGTTCCGCTCATGGTCCCGCACACCCACGATGGTGGCGGACATCAGGGCTGCACCGCAAAAGCCAGTAAGGACAGTTGCGATGAACCACCGCGCACTGACACGGCGCTTGTCTTCCATGGCGTGCCGTCGACCACCCGAATCCAGAGCAGGCTCGTAACCCAGTTCAATCCTGTCAGCCGAACGATCAGTCGGAATGCCCTTCATGCGATCACCAAGCTGGTCTCTTTTCTGATCATGTGGTCCTAAAAGCTCCAATGCCTTCACGTATATAGAGTCAACGTCATAAAACACACACAAGAATCAACGATGCAGAATATGTCAGAAGCGGTGATTTGCCCGATTTCTGCAAGAATATGGCGCTTTTGAAGCCGAAGCCTCGATGGTGGCTACGAAGAACACCCTGCGCGCACGAAAAAAGCGCAAGAAATCAAAAAACATTGTTGACAGTCCGAGGCGAGCGGAGCATAAGCCGCATCACGTTCTGGCGCTGCCTTGCGGCGCCGGTGAGCGACTTCTTCTCTGACTTGGAGTTGAGTTCAAAACCCGGGTAAATCTGGGGGGAGAACGCGTCGTTCTAAATTGCTGTTTGACAGGTTTAAGACAGGAAAGAGAAACGTAGACGGCGGAGTCCTTGCGGATCATTCTTCGGAATGGTCAAACGAGACTTTGGCAGTCTAACGTTTCAAAGTGAGTGTACATACGCTCAATCATCGCAAGATGATTGAAGTGCACTCCGTCAATGAAATGTTGTGATTGGCCAATTCAAAATCTCAGTACAACTTGAGAGTTTGATCCTGGCTCAGAACGAACGCTGGCGGCAGGCTTAACACATGCAAGTCGAACGGATGTAGCAATACATCAGTGGCAGACGGGTGAGTAACACGTGGGAACGTCCCCCTCGGTTCGGAATAACTCAGGGAAACTTGAGCTAATACCG
>JANMLW010000130.1:0-25309 GCA_031372765.1 Hyphomicrobiales bacterium | reverse complement strand
CGAAGCGGATCGTCTGATCGGCGCTTCGTCGCCGTTATCCGAGACCTTGCGGTTACACGATCCGGCTCAAAGCCACGGGGATATTCTGATTGATCCATTTAGGACGCGCGTTATCTCACCAGAAAATCCCATCGAGATGCGCTCTGGTGGGCTCCACCTCATGCTGTTTGATGTAAAGCGTGATCTGGCACCAGGCGAGAATTTTCCGCTCGCTCTGCATTTTGAAAAGGCGGGAAGTATTGCCCTCCAGATCACCGTTCAGCCGGGGCACTGACTTGCAAAACGCTCACGGCAGTAAATTGCGGACGCCGCTCCTTCAGGCTGATGCGCTCTGCGCGAGAGTTGGTTCGAGAACTTTGTTCGAGGGGCTTTCCTTCTTGGTCGAAACGGGTTCCATCCTCTCCATCCTTGGCCCTAATGGTGCTGGCAAGACAACGCTTCTGCGTATTCTGCTTGGCCTTCGCCGCGCAGAAGCGGGACGTGTCATCGGCGGCTCCGCGATCGGCTATGTGCCACAGCGAAGCGACACGGCATTCTCCTATTCTGCCTTCGAGATGGTACTGATGGGGAGGGCTCGCCAGATCAGGGCCTTTTCTTCGCCGGGTAAGGCAGACCATGACCATGCTCGCCGCGCCATGCTTCGGCTGGGTATCAACCACCTTGCTACCCATGGTTTCGATACGCTTTCGGGTGGCGAGCGCCAATTGGTGCTTGTGGCGCGCGCACTTGTCAGCCAACCGACGATACTGGTGCTTGATGAACCAGCAGCAGCGCTTGATCTCCGGCATCAGGCAGACATCCTTACCCTGATGCGTGATCTGGCTCGTGATGACGGCCTTGGCATCATCTTCACAACGCATCACCCGCAACACGCCGCAGCCATTTCAGATCAGGCTGTTCTCATTCGTGATGGTCAGGCCTTGACGGGCGATGCGGCTACGCTCCTGACCGAGGATCATCTCACGGCGCTTTACAAAGTTCCTGTTTGCAGGCTGGCAACACCCGGTAAAATACAGGGGACAAATACGCTGGTAGCGCTGATAGAGCCTGCGAACTAGGGCGTGTCGTCAGTCAGGAACAGATGGTGGACGCGAGGAAAAATGGTTCAGTGTGACGTGGTTCTGGCGAAGCAAACCGTCCGGTTTGAGAGACAGAAGCACAAAACAATGGGCCATTTTAACCGCGCCACACTGAGAAAGAGATTTTAACCAGCGGTGAGATGGAAATGCACTGACTGAAAAAACAAAAAACTTCCCGATAGCGCGGCTATCGGCGCGTCTTTTATCTTTCCATTCAATCCATTTCGATCTCATCCACCATTTGTTCCTGATTGACGATACGCCCTAAGCCTGCCCGGAGTCTTTTGCTCCCATGCAGCATTGGCCTGTTTGGGCATTCCACCACCCGAAAGATGTGGTTATAATTGCAGCTGGCTAAGCGCTTGAAAGGGAAGGCAGCAAGCAAGCAAAACAGTCCCTTGCGTGTTTATCGTGGCTATGCTTAACAAAGTTCGCTTTCGGTACCTTTCGTCAAGGAGAGGTGAAACAGGGAATGCCGTGCGGACTCTATCGTCCTAGTCGGCAGCTGCCCCCGCAACTGTAAGCGGCGAGCTTCTCGCGCAACACCACTGATCCCGCTTCGGGGTTGGGAAGGGCGCAGGAAGCATTTGAGCCGCCAGCCAGGAGACCGGCCGAGAGCGTGTGTAACTCGAAATCCTGGCGGCGGGCCGGGGGAGGAAATACGTGGCTACTCAACGTCTTGCGGCGGCATGCGCCGTCATTGTTTTCGCAATCTCATTTTGGGCATCCTCGCCTGCTCTGTCACAGACAGCGCCCCCAAGAGTTGAAGCCGACGTTCCCCTTGAGGTGACGGTCACGGCTAACCGGCTTCCCACATCGATCCAGCGGACCGGCAGCGCCATTACCGTTATCCCCCGTGCCGAGATCGAGCGCACCAACCCAACATCGTTGGTTGATGTGTTGCGTTCTGTACCGGGAGTTTCGCTGACCGAGGCTGGTGGGCCTGGCGCCACAAGCGATATTCGCCTTCGCGGTGCCAACCCAAACCATACTCTGGTATTGATTGACGGCGTGAGGGTCAACGATCCGGCACAGGCCAGCGGCGAGTTTGACGGTGCAATGATTGCTCCATCATTGATTGAAAGAATTGAAGTTTTGCGCGGGCCACAATCTGCGCTTTATGGCTCGGATGCCATTGGCGGCGTCGTCAACATCATCACCAGGCGCGGACGTGGCCAGCCGAGCTTCAGTCTTGGCATCGAGGCTGGCAGCTACGGTACGATCAATACCGTGGGATCGGCAGTTGGCAAAGTTGGCCCATGGAGCTTTGCATTCTCCGGTACAGCCCAAGGTTCTGAGGGCTTCTCGCGCTACGGGGACGGTATTGGCAGACTTGGCACCGCCAACAACATCAATGGTACGCGTGGCGGCAAACTGGAGAACGACGGGTTTACCCGTTTTGGAGGCTTTGGCCGCGTTGGTTATGATCCAGGCACAGGCTTTCGCGTAGAGCTGTCGGCTGTTTCAGTGTTCACGCGCTCAGATACCGACGCCGGTTCCGGTCTTGCGGTCCCCACAGCCACCACGTTCCCCGATACTGCCAGTTCAGCCACACGTCGCTTTAATCAGGCAACAGTCCGCGCTGAGCTCGATACGTTCGATGGCGCACTGACGCATGCCCTCCAGCTCTTTGCCTCCCGCACTGAACGTCATTTCATCGATTCGCGGCTTGTAAGAACAGGCGGTATCCTGCGTGAAACCCGAACAACCAGTGATTTCATTGGTGACCGTGTTGGTACCGAATATCAGGCAACCCTTCGGCTTCAGCAGTTTGGCTCAGTGATTGCCGGCGCGCGGTATGAACGGGAAAATGCTGACACATTCGCCACAAATGTGCTGCCAGTTCCAGGGCCACGCTTACGTAATGTTGCGGCCAAGCAGGATACGCTCTCTGCGTTCGGCTTGTGGCAATTGCCCATAGGCGAACGACTGACGATCTCGCTCGGCGGACGCCATGACAAAGTTTCAGGCATTCAAGGTTTCACAACCGTGCGCGCAACAGCGGCTTATCGTATTGCTGAAACCGGCACCGTAGTGAGGGCCAGCGCTGGTAGCGGAGCGAAAGCCCCTACTTTGTTCCAGCGCTTTGCCTCGGTCGGCACCCCTGATCTTCGTCCTGAATTCAGCACCGGTTTTGACGCAGGCATTGATCAATCATTGCTGGATGGTCGTATCCGGTTGTCGCTCACTGTCTTCAAAAACAGCATCCGCAATCTGATCCAGTTCAGCAACTCAGCGGGCTGTCTGGCCCAAACTGCACCGCGTTGCTATTTCAACGTGGACCGCGCCGTCACGTCAGGCGTCGAGACCAGCGCACGTGTGACTCTCATCGACGGAACGTTGTCAACCACAGCAGCCTATACCTATCTTCACGCCAAGGATGAGGCAACAAACCTCACGCTACAGCGCCGCCCGCAGCATACCGGCAGATTTGCGTTGCAATGGACTCCCATACCTCAACTGATGGTTGAGCCATCTGTGACAGTGGCGTCAGAGCGCTTTTCGCGCTCCAGCGAACGGGACAGATTGGCACCCTACGCTCGCTTTGACGTCGCATCGAACTACCAGATCAATGACATCTGGAAGGCGTCTCTCAGGGTTGAGAACATCACCAACGCTAGGTATCAGGATGTTTACAACTTTGGTACCACAGGGCGTGCAGCTTATGCTGGCCTGAGTGCAACATGGTGAGGCAATGAGAGTAGGCGTTGCAGCCACAACCAAAGGATTGACCACACAAGTCGGCAGGCGGCTTTGGTTGGTGCCACTGCTGGCTACGCTCGCAATTTTCCTGTTCCTTGCCTCACTTTCAGTGGGCCCCGTCAAGTTGGGTGTGGGTGATGTCTGGGCCGGCCTCACGGGAGCTGGCTTGGCTGCGCACCAGACTATCGTCATGGAAATCCGTCTGCCGCGCGCAATTCTGGCTGTTGCGATCGGATCAATACTTGGATTATCGGGCGCATCAATGCAGGGACTTTTGCGCAATCCGCTGGCTGCACCTTCGTTGTTTGGCGCACCGCAGACCGCAGCCTTTGCGGCGGTATCCACAATCTCTTTAGGCTGGAACGATACGCTTTCATGGGGCCTGCCGCTTGCCGCGATCTGTGGTGCATTTCTGTCAGTATTCCTGCTCATTACTGTGGCGGGTCGCAACGCCTCATTGCTGCTTTTGATCCTTTCAGGCCTTGCCGTCTCTGCGCTGGCCGGGGCGGGCACTGCGCTGGCCATGAACCTTGCGCCCAATCCATTTGCCGCGTTGGAAATCGCTTTCTGGCTGCTTGGCTCGCTGGAAGATCGCAGCATGCGACATGTTACCATGGCGCTGCCATTCATTGTAATATCCGGCATTTTACTGTTTCTGCAGCGGGGTGCTTTTCGCGCCTTGTCGCTTGGCGAGGAGGCCGCTGAAAGCCTCGGCGTTAATGTAGACCTTCTGCGACTGACAGTAATCCTTGGTGTCGCGCTTGGAGTCGGGGCATCGGTTGCGGTGGCTGGCACAATCTCTTTCATTGGCCTTGTGGCGCCCCATCTCATGCGCCCGCTGGTTGGCCATGATCCGGCGCGATTGCTGATCCCGTCTGCCTTCGTCGGCGCATGCCTGCTGTTGTCTGCGGATATTGCGGTCAGGCTTATTCCAGCCACCAGTGATATCAAGGTAGGTGTATTGACCTCGATTATCGGCGTGCCGTTTTTCCTGTATCTGATCATGCGCCAGCGCCGCAGCCTTGCCGGTGGTGTCACATGAGTGCCGCGCTGGAACTGCAAGGTGTATCGGTGTCACTGGCTGGACGAGAGATTGTGCATGGGGTGACCCTATCACTTCCGCCCGCAAGGCTTGTTGCTCTGCTTGGTCCCAACGGAGCGGGCAAAACTACGCTTTTAAGGGCGATGGCAGGGCTTTTGCCAGCCCGCGGCATCCTGCGCATTGGCGATCAGTCTTTGGACACTTTCAGCAGGCGCCAAAGGGCGCAGAAGATTGGCTACTTGCCACAAGGCCATCAGGTGCATTGGCCACTCAGTGCGCGCGATGTGGTGGCACTCGGACGCTATCCCCATGGTCTGGCGGATCCGGCCAATATGAACGCGTCCCATGCAGCCATAGTCGATTCAGCAATGGCACGCACTGACACTGCACAATTTGCTGATCAGGCCGTAATGACGCTTTCGGGAGGCGAGCGGGCGCGGGTCATGCTGGCGCGGGTGCTGGCCGTCAAGGCAGGCATCCTGCTGGCAGATGAACCCACCGCCTCGCTTGATCCGCGCCATCAGATTACGGTTATGCAAGACCTCAAGGCTGAAAGCAGACGCGGCGCGCTTGTTGTCGCCGTGACCCATGACATCGCGCTTGCAAGCCGCCTGGCCGATGAGATCGTGTTGATGCACGAGGGCCGTGTGGTGGCGCAGGGCGCGCCAAAGCAAGTCCTGACTGACGACATTCTTGCCCAAGTCTACGGCGTCAGGGCGTTACGTC
Organism: Hyphomicrobiales bacterium; assembly: GCA_031372765.1. GTDB lineage: Bacteria > Pseudomonadota > Alphaproteobacteria > Rhizobiales > Beijerinckiaceae > JADCCX01. The sequence goes on along the minus strand of JANMLW010000130.1, from coordinate 19,759 downwards.
AGACCGTCGACGGCGAAGATGTCATCACGCCGTGGGGATTGGCGTGATTCGGGCCATAAGCGGAGGCAAGGCCAACGCGTGCAGATGGGTCACATGGCTCGCAGCACTGTTATACGGCGCTGGTTTTGCGGTGGCACAATCTCAGCCGCCGGCTCGTGTCATCTCGATCAACATGTGTACGGATCAGCTGCTTCTTGATATGGCAGCGCCCGGTCAGATCGCGGGCCTGAGTCCTTTTGCTGCTGATGCGGCGCGGTCATTCATGTTCGAGCGTGCACAGGGGCTGCCGATCCTTTCAGGTACAGCTGAGGAGGTCATGATCCTTGCGCCAGATCTCGTTGTTTCCGGCACCTTCACCAAAAGGGCCACCCGTGAGTTCATTCGTGCACGGGGTGTCAATCTCGAAGAGTTTGCCCCCGTCCGCACCTTGGCCGAAACCAAGCGCCAGATCACGCGCTTTGGCGAGATCACCGGCGCACAAGCCAAAGCCGCCTCACGCAACGCCGAGCTTGATGCTGCGCTTGCGGAGCTGCGCGCGGCTGCTTCAAAGCAGAAACTGCGTGTTCTGCCGCTGGCAAGGCGTGGTTGGGTGTCAGGTTCCAGTTCGCTGATGTCTGAACTCTTGACACAGGCAGGGCTTATCAACGTCGCGGATGAGCTTGGGATTCGCACTGGCGGGCGCACAACGCTGGAAGCCATCATCATTTTGAAGCCTGATGCCCTTCTGATCTCGCGTGATGATGGGGAGGCCGAGGATCAGGGAAAGGCGCTCTTGCTGCATCCCGCCATTCAGAATCTTTTCCCGACCGACCGACGCATCATCATTCCTGAGCGTTTGACGATCTGTGGGGGCTCCATGTTGGTCGACGCGATGCGAATGCTCAGTCAGCAGATATATCGCTTGAAACCACGAGAGATTGAAGCCCCCTGATGCTGATCCATTCAGATGTTCTGACGCTGGTTCTGATCGCGCTTGCCGCTGATGCAGTCATTGGCGATCCGGATGCCGTATGGCGGCGCTGGCCGCATCCTGTAACCTGGATTGGCTGGCTGATCGATGGGGTCGACAGGGTCATGAATCGCGACACACACACCTTCGCGGAACGCAAGATCATGGGTTGCATCACACTCCTCCTGATCCTGCTTTTCACCGGTGCTGTTGCTTTTGCACTGGATATTGCCCTGCGTGCTTTGCCCGGTCATCCATGGAGCAGTGGCCTCATCGCCTCGGTGTTGATCGCGCAGAATTCGCTCTATCTCCATGTCGCCCGCGTTCGCGACGCGTTTTCTGAGGGGGGGCTTGGCAAAGCGCGGCAGGCCGTGTCGATGATCGTTGGCCGCAATCCTGACAGCCTTGAAGAAGCTGGTGTTGCGCGTGCGGCCATTGAAACTACGGCCGAAAATTTCTCAGACGGCGTTGTTGCGCCCGTATTCTGGTTTGCACTTCTGGGGTTGCCGGGCCTCATGCTCTACAAGACGATCAATACGGCAGACTCAATGATTGGCCATCGCAGTGCACGGCACGAAGCCTTCGGCTGGGCCGCTGCCCGTCTTGATGATTGGGTCAACCTTGTTCCTGCGCGGATCGCAGGATTACTGGTTGTTATTGCAGCGCCGCTGGCCGGAGGCTCATCTTTTACCGCGCTCAGGATTATGTGGCGCGATGCTCGCTTGCACAAATCTCCCAATGCCGGTTGGCCGGAAGCTGCCATGGCTGGCGCGCTGGGCATCGCATTGGCAGGCCCGCGCCGATACGGTGACCGGGTTGTTGATGACAGGTTTTTGAATGCTGAGGGTCGCAAGGGTGCAACACCGGATGATATTGCACGCGCGCTCCGGGCGCTGATCGGGGCTTGTGCTTTGCAGTTCTCCCTGATCGGTGCGCTAGCGCTATTTGCCGCGTGAGCGCGCTATTTCAATAATGCTCGCCACATCAAGATGCTGTTCGCAATGGTCAGCCAGCGCATCGAGCGTGGTTTCAATGCTGGCATTATAATTGAGCCTGCTGCGATGCCCGAAGCCAGCCATCCAAGCGGCACGAAAACCGTCGGAACCAAAAATTCCATGGACATAGGTGCCGACGATCTGGCCATTGGCGTTCATTGCGCCATCGAGTCGTCCGGCTATATTCAGCATGGGGCGCATGCAATCCGGCCCCTCTGTGCGGCCAAGATGGATCTCGTAGCCATTGATGCTTTGGCCAGTCGCCAGATCAATGGCTGTTACCGGAGCGGTAATCTTGTCGCCGGTCAACACCGTCTCAACATCCAGCAAACCAAGACCTTGCACGCTGCCTACAAGCCCTTCGACACCATCAGGATCGCTAATACTGTGCCCTAACATCTGGTAGCCACCACACAGGCCAAGCACCTTACCGCCTCGCCTCACGTGTGCGCTCAGGTCAATATCCCAACCTTGCGCGCGAAAGAAGGCGAGATCGCAAATGGTCGACTTTGAGCCGGGCAGGATGACGACATCCGCATCACCCGGCAAGGCTTCGCCCGGCGGCACAAGCCTCACCTCAACCTCCGGCTCCTGTGTCAGAGGGTCAAGATCATCAAAGTTGGCGATGCGTGCAATGATTGGCACAGCGATCTTGAGTCTGCCGCCGCCGCGACCGCGACTTGTCAGATCAAGCGCATCCTCAGCAGGCAGTTTGCAGGCATCCTTAAACCATGGAGCTACACCCAGCGAAGTCCAACCAGTGCGTCGAGCAATTTCGATAAGGCCATGATCGAACAAGCGTACATCACCGCGAAACTTGTTGATCATGAAGGCCTTGATGAGCGACCGCTCATCAGCTTCCAACACAGAATGCGTACCCACCACGCTGGCGATCACGCCGCCACGATCGATATCACCTATCAGCACCACCGGCACGTTTGCAGCAATGGCAAACCCCATGTTGGCGATGTCGCCCGCACGAAGATTGATCTCTGCCGGGCTGCCAGCACCCTCCACCAACACTATATCGGCATTGGAGCAGACCTTGCAGAAACTTTCAAGAACAGCGGGCAAAAGCGTCGCCTTGCGGGTGCCATAATCCATGGCGCGGAGGGAACCCATGCGCTTGCCCTGAACGATGACTTGTGCGCCCGTCTCACTTTCGGGCTTGAGCAATACCGGGTTCATATGCACGCTGGGTAGCACACGCGCTGCCATGGCCTGCACCGCCTGCGCCCGCCCGATCTCGCCACCATCGACTGTAACTGCCGCATTGTTAGACATATTTTGCGGCTTGAATGGCGTCACGTTAAACCCACGGCGTACCAAAGCACGGGCAATACCCGCTACAAGTGTAGACTTGCCCACATTCGAGCCGGTGCCCATGAACATGATGGCCGGAGTTTCATTTGCGGGAGTTGAACTCAAAACTCGACGCCCTTCTGGGCCTTCACGCCTGCTCGGAACGGGTGCTTGATCAGTGTCATTTCTGTTACGAGGTCCGCAATCTCGATCAGCTCGGGCTTGGCGTTGCGGCCTGTGATGATCACGTGTTTATGGGGTGGTTTTTCAGTCTTGAGGAAGTTGATCACCTCGTCGAGTGGCAGGTAATCATAGCGCAGAACGATGTTCAACTCATCAAGCAGCACCATCTTGTGGCGCTCATCAAGGATCAATTCCTTGGCTCTCTCCCAAGCCCTGCGGGCAGAAGCAATGTCGCGGTTGCGATCCTGGGTATCCCAGGTGAAGCCCTCGCCCATGATCTCAAGCGTGCACAGATCGGGAAATCGCCGCAGTAAAATCGCCTCACCCGTTACCCAATCCGGAGCCTTGGTGAATTGCACCACGCCGACCGGCATCTCATGCGCGATGTGGCGGAAAACCATGCCAAATGCGGCTGACGACTTGCCTTTTCCGGTGCCTGTGTGGACGATCAGCAAGCCCTTGTCGTCTGTCTTGGCCGCCAGCATCTTGTCCTTGGCCGCCTTGTGCTTTTTCATCTTCTCGGCATGCCGAGCATTCGGGTCAATGGTGATCTGTTCGGTCATCGGGGTCTCAATCATCAGTTGTGATCATGTGAAAGATAAAGCCGGTCATGCGGCTGTCACCAGCTGGCTGCTGGCAGCGGTAAGAATGAGGTTCACACTGTTTGACTGCGGCTGCCATAGCGCGCGGCGCATGGCTTCATCAAACCGCTCGATCATATCGCGCAAAGCATCCGGGTTATTGGTCCTGATGAAGTCCTGCACAGCAGGATTGGCAATGTAGGCGTCAAAAAGCTGGTCAAAGTGATGATTTTTCACTGCATCTGTTGTCGCTGCAAAGGCAAAAAGATAATCGAGTGTCGCCGCCATTTCGAATGCGCCCTTGTAGCCGTGCCGCATCACGCCCGCGATCCACTTCGGGTTGGCCGCCCGCCCGCGTACCACGCGGCTGATTTCTTCGCCTAGTGTCCGGACCTTTGGGTCTTCGGGGCGCGACGTGTCAGTGTGATAAACAGGCACAGTACGGCCAGAGAGTGTTTCAATGCTTGCCGCCAACCCGCCCATGAACTGGTAATAGTCATCAGAATCCAGTACATCATGCTCGCGGTTATCTTGCGCCTGCAAAACCGCATCGGCTGAAGAAAGCCGTCGCTCGAACGCTTCACGGTCAGTCCTGCCATCCTGCCCACCACCATAGGCAAAGCCACCCCAGGTGAGATAGACATCCGAAAGTTCCGCGCGGGTCTGCCAGGCACTGCTGTCAATTGGTGCTTGCAGGCCTGCGCCATAAGAACCGGGCATAGCGCCAAACACGCGTGCGCTTGCAATCCGGCTTGCATCCTCCATGGATTTGCCTTGCTTGCGCAGCATCTTCGTCTCTCGCTTCACAGCTGCGGCAACCGGGTTTTGGTCTGCGTCTTCATCAAGTGCGGCTATGGCCCTGACAGCACTGTCGATCAGGTCCATCTGAATGGGAAAAGCATCTCTGAACAAGCCTGAAACCCGAAATACAACGTCCACGCGCGGGCGCTTCATGGCAGATGAGGTAAGTATCTCGAAGCCGGTCACACGCCCAGAAGCGGGTTCCCACACGGGTTGGCAGCCCAGCAGCGCCAGCGCCTGCGCAACGTCATCACCACCTGTGCGCATGTTGGCTGTGCCCCAGGCTGAAAAACCAACGGACACAAGCCATGTGCCGGTATCATCCCAATGGCGCTTGACAAGCGCCTCGGCACTAGCCTTGCCAATGGCGAAAGCGGCAGGTGTGGGTACTGCACGCGGATCAATCGCATAAAAATTCCGTCCTGTGGGCAAAACATCGGGCCGGCCGCGGCTTGGCGCACCACTGGGGCCGGGTGCGGTGTGTTGCCCGTTAAGCGCTGTGAGAATGGCTAATGTCTCCGCTTCACCGCATCTGTCTATTGCAGGAAGAAGCTCAGCCATGCACCAGTCCAGAACGGCGTTCGTCTGTGTCCACTCAGCCGGGGAAAGCAGGCTACCGCCAATAAGTTCTTGTGCCAGCAATTCGATCCGCTCGACCGTATCGCCGGCTGTGCGCCATGGGTCGTCGGATACAGCTGCGAGCATGGGGGGCTTTTGACCTGTCCATGGCGCAGCCAGATCACGCGACAGCGGATCAAAGCGGCCAAGATCGAGATCTGCCGCCAGCGCTCTGTGCAACGAGCGTGCTCCGGGTGCGCCCCCCGCCCGCGGAACCCGCGCAATCGATGCAGCAAGGTCAACCCGTAGCAAACCACTGGGCGATGTACCGAGCACATGCAGGCCATCGCGAATCTGCATTTCCTTGAGATCGCACAGATGTGCATCAACGCGGCGCACTTGCTCCTCAATGGCAAGGGTTGTGCCGATTTTGACATCCTCATCCAATCTGAGAACCCCAGTGAACGCGGCAATCTCATCTGCAAGTTTTCGGGCACGGCGCGGATCGAGATCAGCAGCCAGCGCATACTCGTCCACAAGCGCTTCCAACCGGACCAGATCACCATGCAGTTCTCCGCGCGTCAGAGGCGGCGTAAGGTGGTCAATGATCACAGCAGCCGTGCGCCGTTTGGCCTGCACGCCTTCGCCCGGATCATTGACGATGAACGGATATATATTGGGCAATGCTCCTATCAACGCTGCAGGCCAGCAGGATTGTGACAGGCCTACGGCTTTTCCGGGGAGCCACTCAAGATTGCCATGCTTACCCAAGTGAATGACAGCGTGCGCACCGAATTCGTGCCGCAGCCAAAGATATGTGGCGATGTAACGATGGGGCGGCACCAACACAGGATCATGGAACGTCGCTGTTGGATCGATATCGTAGCCACGTGAGGGTTGAATGCCGATGATCGTGTTGCCGAAACGGTGGAGCGCGAGCTGCATGGTGTCACTTGATACGTGCGGGTCTGTCTCGGGCTCGCCCCAACGCGCGAGGGTTTGTTCCTGCAGGACATTTGGCAGGCCCGCAAAAGCCGCGCGATAGGTCGCCAGTGGCCAACTGATGCTGGTTCGAGCTCCCTTGCCGATGGCATTTGTCGCTCTTGAAGTCAGCAGCGACATGAGTTCGGAAGAGCTGCCTGGGGCACCTTGAACACCGTAGCCATTCCTGCCCATCGCCGCGATTAAATCTGTGCAAGATTGTGGCGTATCGAGGCCAACACCGTTTGCCAATCTGCCATCACGGTTCGGATAGTTCGCAAGTACAATCGCGATGCGTCTATCTGACGGCCGCGTTCTCTGTAGCGCTATGAGAGCGGCTGCCCGCGCAGCAAGTGCGGAGACTTGCGCCGGATCGGATTGCAAGACAGTCGGAACATGATGTGCCTCGGCGTCCCACGCAATTTTGGTCTTGAACGCGATTGGTGCCGTAAAAATGCGACCATCCAGCTCCGGCATCACCACATGCATGGCCAGATCGGATGGGCCCATGCCACGGGCGGACTCCATCCAGTCACGTCTTGACTGGCCTGCGAAGGCTGTCTGAAGAATCGGGATTTGCTTGAACATTTCAGCAGTATCTGCTGCAAACGCTGTCGCATTGACGATGACGCCAGGCTTTGTAACCTCCAACGCTGAGGCCACGACACGGCGTGCGACCGGGTCCTTGAGGCTCGACACATAAAGCGTGCTCATGCTGACGCCATGCTCTCGCAACAATGCCTTAAGTGCCTCCATAGGCTCCAGATCACCTGCCTGGGCAAGCGCCCGGTAGAGGATGAGGACGACATCCGCCGAGCAGGCATCAGCATCGCTGACAAAACCGGCAACAGGCATTGGCTCGGGTGGAGGCGGCGCATCCATTCTTCCGATTAAAGAGGCCATGAAGGCGAGACCATACTGACAGTTGCGGTATCCACCTTCGCTCAGGTAGCGCCAGAGCAGGCGCGTCTGTTCAAGCGGAAGTGTTCCCCGTTGCGCGTAGCCCTCATCCCACATCGTACCGCCCGGCACGAAGGCGAGTTGTCGTTCAGGAACGGCATGTGCCCATCGGCGGAGTTCCTCAACACCGTCTGGCCAATATCCTTCACCGCCGATCTGCCGCAACACCACGAGCTTTGCGTGCGCCAGTGTTTCGCTCACATAGGGATCTATGGCCATTGGCTCTGTCAGTGTAAGGTAGTTGCTGAGCGTGAGTGAAGGGGCTCCTTGGCCAAGGTTCCTGTGCGCAGCAGCGAGCAACATGAGTTCAGTGTCGTGCGCAGAAATAAAGACCATGTCAGCGCTTGGCTGATGCTCTTGTCGCGCGGGAGCGCCGACATTGATCTTGCCCTTCTGGAATAGCCTCACATGCATGGTTTGCTAGCGCCCTTTCAGCACAAGCGGCAGGCCAGCCGCCACAAACACTACCCGCGGGATAATAGCGGCAACGGCTTGGTTGAGCCGTCCCTGTGCATCGCGGAAGTCGCGGCCAAGCCTGGTCTCCGGTACAATGCCCATGCCAACCTCATTGGAGACCAACATAACCGGCCCTTTGGCGGCTTCCAGAATACGGATCAGGGCTTCCTGCATCGCTCCCACATCCCTGCCGCTGAGCATGATGTTCGAGAGCCAGAGCGTCAGGCAATCCACCAGCAGCACCGTGTCGGGCTTGGCGTTACGGGCGATGACGGCGGCTAGCCCTATGGGTTCTTCGACCGTATGCCAGCCATCTGAAGCGCGATCAGCCTGATGTCGGGTGATCCGCTCGCGCATCTCGTCGTCAAAGGCTTGAGCCGTTGCGATATAAACGCAGAACAGACCGGTTTCGCGAGCAAGTTTTTCAGCATAGGCAGATTTGCCTGATCGGGCGCCGCCGAGTACCAATGTTGAGAGTGCAGTGCTCATGCCGGTGAACTTCCATCCTCGGGAGACCAGTCCGGCGGTGGTATGCGTGCGATGATGCTTTTGCGCAGAACCTCCGGGCGTTCCTTCCATGGTACGAAGCCGTGCTCCGCAGTGACACAGGCCCTTGCCATCGTGACAACGGCTTGTGCATCCATCGCCGGATCTAGATCGCCAAACAAAAAAGTATATTTGCCTTCACCGGATAACGATACTGTGCAGATGCGCTTGCAAACGCTCAAGCATTGGGTCGGTCTCACAATGATGTGTGTTTCGGCGGCTGCAATCGCTTGAATAGCGGCGAGCAGATCCCTGCCAGCAGCCTTTTCTCGTTCGACACCAGCGGCGCGGCAAGATGTGCAGACAGTGATGATGACGGGATTGTAAGTCATTCAGCAGCCTAGCGATGGATAAGAAATGTGTCGGCTGAAAGCCGATGTTGCCAATCGCGTCTCTCCAATTCCGGCACGCTATGGGCAGCCTCAGGGAAACCAACGCAAAGATACGCGACAAGCGACCAGTTGGTGGGGACATCAAGACATTTCTTGACCGCGACAGGATCAAGGATGGATACCCAGCCAACTCCCAAACCACGAGCATGTGCTGCAAGCCAAAACGTATGGACTGCGCAAACCACTGAATAACGCAGCATTTCCGGCATGGTCTGCCGGCCAAGCCCATGGCCCGTGGAAGTCGTTTCGTCGCAAAAGACAGCAAGGTGGATCGGCGCATCCCTCAACCCCGCAAGTTTGAGCGCATTGTACATGACAGCGCGCTCATCGACGTAGTTTCGGGCAGAAGAGGTGTTTTCAGACTCGAAGATTTCGGCAACGATTGAGCGACGTTGCGCACATTGGATATCCACAAACCGCCATGGTTGAGCATTACCTACGGAAGGGGCAAGACACGCGGTCTCAATAAGGCTTTTCAGCATGCCATCTGGCAATGGGTCTGACCGAAAGTGCCGCTCATCCCGACGCCAGACAAAAAGGTCATGAAGGTCCTTTTGAAAGGACTCAAGCCATCTGGGTTCTTGAACTTGCAAGCGCTCCCCATCAGTGACGTATGAATACGCTTGCATAGTCAAACCAGTCGAACGACCAGCCCTGATGGTCGAAGCGTGGTATTCCGCTCCGCACATATGCACCCGCCGTGCTCCCCGCCGGCCTGATACCCATCAGCAACGTTTTGCGCAGCCGGTCTCCTGGCTTGCGGGTCAAGACCTTATTCGCTGCCTTCCCGGCCTAAACCAGTGGCGTAATACGCGAATAAAACTCACCGCTTACAGTTGCGGGGGCAGCCATCGCATTGGGTGTAGAGCCCGCACGACATTCCCGTTTAACCTCCTCGCGGAAGCACTGCGCATGTCACGCGTATTGCATGCACTGGCAGTTGGCACAAGACGTCTGTTTAATGGCAACTGCGCAAATGGAAACGGACATTTAAATGGACGCTTCTTGTGCGAAAGACGGGGCCGGTTTTTTTTGAACAGTCTGGTGCACCCTTATAAGTGCTTTCTACCCTCGGTCATGCCGCAATCAGGATTGATTGCAGCGCTAAACTGTCAAAGAATGCAACAGCAAGTACCATCCTCGCCTTGACTAACTGTGCTTGATGCTCTCGCAGCTCTCGCCAAACCATTCACCTAAACAAGTTCCTGCAAAAGTCGGGGAGGGCAGGTTGCAACCGCACAAGCATCAAGGCGTGCCTGACTAGATGGATACATCTGGGTAGGCGTGAATACGAAAAACTACCCGCCAACAACCGCTTTCAGGCCATCTGAATGTCCGATGGTGCAGTGGCGCAAATGCTAACTGTTGACCCAAAGCCGATAATGGCAGCGTCATCGCGATAGGTTACTGAGACTCAGTCTTTATTGAATCACCAGCAGACCATTTAGCTTACCTCGATTCTCCATTGAGGCCGCATGAGAACGCAACGCAGGCCTGTGCTAGGCAAGCGGTTGCATCGAGGCAATGGACCTCGTGGACAGAGCCCTTTGCTGCAATCGGAAGCTCGGTGCAGGCCAGCAGAAGCCGGTCGGCGCCTGAAGTAAGCAGACTGGCTGCGGCAACATCGAAGCACGCCCGTGCGCGCTCAATATCGCCGCGCTTAACGGCAGCTATGGCGTCCAGAATCATGTCCTGATCCTGCGCTTTCGGCACAAGCGCCTGCCATCCAGCCTTCTCAAAATAGCGCTGGTAAATACCTGCCTTCAGCGTGCCAATGGTTGCCATCAATGCTACAGGCCCGGTATTCTGCGACGCGGCGTCGATGACAGCCTGCGCCATGTGAATGACCCTGACATTGGTCGAGCCAGCCAGTTGATCATACCAAGCATGCGCCGTGTTGCAGGCAATTGCTATTGCCTCGACACCTGCTTGCTCAAGGGTCCTTATTCCGGCGAGCATGGCCGGCAATGGTTCATTTGTCCCTGCAGAAGCAGCACCAACCCGGTCAGGAATTTGCGGAACGGAATACACAATCAGGGGAACGTGATCTTGGTCGTGCTTGGCCGGTGTCGCATCAATCACTTTCTGCATGAAATCAACCGTTGCAAGAGGGCCCATGCCGCCCAATACTCCTATCAGCCTACGCTCAGCCATGCTGTATTTCCCTTCAGATAGAATGCGGCATTGCCGGTCTGCACATCAATCTCAACTGCCGCCCACCTGCGAAACTTGTTCCGCAAAATCCAGCAATTTTGCGTCTGCATCGCTCCAGGACATCAGCTGCAAACCAGTGGGCAAGCCTGTCGAGGTGACGCCGTTTGGAATGCTGAGGCCACAAAGGTCAAGACAATTGCCTGCTCTGGTGTAACGGGACATCGGGATTGTCGATTCATCGACGGTACTGACGGGAATCGCTGGCAAAGGAGTGCTTGGCAAAGCGATGATGTCGAAGCGAGCGTATCTTGATCTGAATTCAGCAATCGCGGCAGCGCGATCCCGCAAAAGCGCAGCATATTGTGCGTCGTCTATGTCGCGTCCAGCAAGAACGCGTTGCCGTACAAAAGGATCCAGCGTTGTCGTGGGATCCTCTGCGAGCGCCTTATGCTGGCTATAGGCATCACGCGCCATAATACTGCCAGTAAGCGCCTGATAGGCCGTCATCGTCCTAGGGAATTCGAAGATTTCTACCTTGTGGCCGGCTGAACGCAATGACTCAATCGAGCGTTCAAAGTTTGCCAGTACCTCAGGGTCGCAAGGCGCGAGCTGATCGCTTGCAGGCACCCCAACTTGAAAAGACTGTCCAGTTTGTTTTTCCGGCACTGGCAGTCCAGCCATGACAGAGAACAGCAGGCGCGCATCTGTTACCTTTCTTGTAATCGGGCCAAGCGTGTCGAAAGTTGAACTAAGCGGCGCAATGCCTTCAAGTGAAATACTGCCAAAACTCGGCTTGAACCCGACAATCCCGCAAAGAGATGCTGGAATTCGGATCGATCCGCCCGTATCGGAGCCGATGGCCGCAGGAACAAGCCCCGCAGCAACGGCTACCGCAGAACCACTGCTTGACCCTCCGGGCACACGATGCACTTCACGATCCACCGGGTTCCATGGCGTGCCCATCGCATAGTTGGTTCCCCAACCGCCGATGGCAAACTCCACCATATGTGTCATGCCGATGATTATCGCCCCAGCGTCAATCAGGCGCTGGATGGCTGGAGCCGTAGTGGCTCTTTGCGGCGGAAAATAGCAGTTTGAGCCAAATCCGGGGGAACGGCTGCCGATTTGAGCGAGGTCTTTGACGGCAATCGGCACGCCATGCAGAGGGCCAACCGCCCCCGACCGGGATGCAATTGTGTCGAGCGCGTCGGCGCGGCGCAAAGCGGCTTCCGCGAATACTTCGATAAAGGCGTGGAGTTTGTCGTTCTCAGAAGCGATGGCGTCAAGCGAGTATTGAACAACTGAACGGGCTGATATCTCGCCGCTTGCCGTCAACCGAACGATGTCCTGCATAGAAAATTCTGAAATCAACATTGTGCCCTCTCTGCCCCAACACGCCCTAGTTGTCGTTATTTATGCTTAAGTTATCTACACCAGAGGTGGCTCTTGCAACGCGCGGGCCGGATCGACTACGGGCGAAAAATGGAGTGTTTCATGAATTGGTTGGTAGATTCCATTTGAAGATTGTTGAATCAGTTTGGCGTTGCGCGCAAGGCAAATGTGATCTTATTGTTACCCTTGGAACTTTAAAGGCCCAATCTAGATTTTTGACAGCAATTGGCATCGAAGTTGCTAAAATCAAAGATGGCACAACAGGAGAGGCTCGCATGAATAGACGTATTGTTATCGCTTTGGCTTTGGCTTCAACAGCTCTCGCTAGCCTGCCAGCCTTGGCACAAAAGTCCGGTGGCACGATGGTGCAGATCACCCAGCCTGAGCCGCCGAACCTTGCACCCTATATTTCAACCTCAGCCCCGATCGGTCAGGTCACCGCAAAGATTTTCGACGGACTGCTGGAGTACGGGTTTGACCTAAAGGCAAAGCCTTCTTTGGCCGAGAGCTTTGAGGTTGCGCCTGATGGCAAGACAATTACCTTCAAGTTACGCAAGGACGTAAAATTTCACGATGGAAAACCGTTCACAGCGGAAGACGTGCAGTTCACCATTATGGAAGTGCTCAAAAAGAACCATCCGCGTGGCATTGCCACCTTCCGGGATGTGACTGCTGTCGAAACGCCAGATGCGTACACTGCGGTTTTCCGCCTTGCCTCTCCGGCGCCCTTCATTCTCAAGGCGCTATCTTCCTATGAGAGTCCGATGCTCCCCAAGCATGTCTACAGTCAGGGTGACATCAAGACACATGCCAATGCCAACACACCGATCGGATCCGGTCCGTTCAAATTTGGCGAATGGCGTCGTGGCGAATTTGTCCGGCTCGACAAGAACCCAACCTATTGGCGCGCAGGATTGCCCTATCTCGACCGGCTAGTGGTGCGCTTCATCGCCGATGCTTCGACCCGTACCGCTGCTCTTGAAAAGGGAGAGGCTCATGTCGCTGGTCTTGGCGCAGTGCCATACAACGACGCGAAGAAGTTGGCAGCACGTCCAAACATCGAAGTAAGCACCAAGGGCACCGAAATGATTTCGCCCATAGTCGAAATCATGTTCAACACGAAGCAAGCCCCTTTCGACAATGCCAAGGTGCGCCAGGCCATCTCTTATGCCGTGGATCGCAAGTTCAGCATCGAGAATGTCTGGTTCGGCTTCGGCAAGCCTGCAGCGGGTATCATCAGCTCGAACTTTCAGCCCTCGGGTCTGTTTGCGCCGGGCATAGATTTCACGGTCGCCGATCGTATCGAGCGCGCCAACAAGCTGCTTGACGAGGCTGGCTACCCAAGAAAAGCCGATGGCACACGCTTCGAGTTCACGCATGATATCACGCCCTATGGCGAGGAATGGCAGCGTTTTGGCGAAACTGTTCAGCAGAACCTTGCGCAGATCGGCGTGAAAGCCACGCTTCGTTACGAGGACCTGCCGAAATGGCTGAAGCGTACCTATACGGACTATGATTTTGCGATCACGTCAAACTTCCTCTTCAATCTCGCTGATCCCGTGCTTGGCGTTCATCGTGGCGTACATTCGGACCGCATCCGTCCCGGCACCGTCTTTGTGAATGGCTCGCGCTGGTCCAGCCCGGAGACAGATGCCTTGATGGACAAGGCGGCTGTTGAGACCAACGAGGCAACGCGCAGTAAACTCTATGCAGAGTTCGTGCAAAAGGTCTCCGAGGCAAGTCCCGTCGCTTACGTGCTGGAAGTTCAGTTCCCGACTGTCATCAACAAGCAGTTCAAGAACGTCATCGACACACCGTTGGGCATCTATGGCAACTTTGCCACAGTGCATCGGGAATAATCACGTACAACAATAAGCGAGGGCGGCCTGCAAATCTGCCGGCCGCCCTCATTGGTTTCTGGAGGTGCATGGCCATGAATTCCGGTTCTTTGGGAAGTTACATTGCCCGGCGTCTCCTGCAGACGATACCGGTAATCCTCGGCGTGGTGATCGTGAATTTTCTTCTGCTTCAACTGGCGCCCGGCGATCTGGCGACAGTGCTGGCCGGGGAGGCTGGCGGCGCGCCCAAGGAGTACATCGATCAGTTGCGCGCGCGTTTCGGCCATGATCAGCCCGTCTATATCCAACTTTTCAACTACATGAAAAACCTGCTGGTTCTCGATCTGGGCTATTCATTCCGCCAGAGCGCTCCTGTGCTTGAGTTGCTGCTCAAGCGATTGGGACCGACGCTGCTCCTGATGGGCTCGACGCTTGTCGTATCGCTCGGGCTTGGCATTCTGATGGGACTTCTGGCGGCACTGTGGGTAGGCACCTGGAAGGATCATGTGATCTCGGTTGCGGCGGTCATTGTCTATGCGACACCCCTGTTCTGGGTTGGCTTGATGCTGGTCCTGATGTTCTCGATCTGGCTCGACTGGTTCCCGACATCCGGCATGGAGAATGTTGTTGCCTTTCATGAAGGCTGGAACCGTGTTGTTGATATCGCGCATCACCTTGTCTTGCCCACGTTGACGCTTTCGCTCTTCTACCTTGCGCTCTATGCCCGACTGATGCGTGCATCCATGCTCGAACAACGCGGTCTCGACTACGTTACCACTGCACGCGCCAAGGGGCAGAGTGATCGCAAGATCACAACCCGGCACGTCTTCCGCAACGCATTGCTGCCGGTCGTGACCATGGCAGGCGTGCAGACTGGCGGACTTTTGGGGGGCTCTGTGGTGGTTGAAGCCATCTTTGCCTGGCCGGGCCTTGGGCAACTGGCCTATCAGTCGTTGTTCGCGCGCGATTACAACCTGCTTCTCGGCATCTTTTTCATGTCAGCTGTGCTTGTTGTCATCGTCAATCTGATCGTCGATGTCATCTACGTCTTCCTCGATCCGCGCATTCGGATTGCGTGAGCGCCATGAAAACATTCTGGTCCCGGTTTCTTGGCAATCCCCGTGTTTATCTCGGCCTCGTCTGGCTGGGATTGCTGTTCGTTGTCGCGATTGCGGCGAATGTGCTGGCGCCAACCGACCCTTTCGCCATTGTTGGCAAACCCATGACCCCGCCCGGTGGCGAATACTGGCTTGGCACGGATAGTCTTGGTCGCAATGTGCTGGCTGGCCTCATTCATGGCTCCCGCGCGACAATCCTCATTGCCGTTCTCGCAACACTCTTTGCGGTCGCCTTTGGCACCTTCATGGGTGCTGTCGCCGGATACTATGGCGGTATGATCGATAACGTTCTTATGCGCTTCACCGAGTTCTTTCAGACCATTCCTTCGTTCCTTTTCGCCATAGTGCTGATCGCAATTCTGTCGCCATCAGCGCTCAATCTCGTGGTTGCGATTGCTACGGTGAGTTGGCCGCCAATAGCGCGGGTTGTTCGTGGCGAGGTTCTTACGGTCAAGTCGCGGGAGTTTGTGCAGGCCGCGGTCGTGGCGGGGCAGGGTGATGCCGCCATCCTGCTCAAACAGGTTCTGCCCAACACGCTGTCACCGCTCATCGTCACTGGTTCGCTGCTGATAGCGACTGCGATTCTGGTCGAAAGCGCGCTGTCGTTTCTTGGCCTTGGCGCCCCCAACGTGATGAGTTGGGGCTTTATGATCGGCGCTGGCCGCTCATTCATGCGCGAGGCGTGGTGGCTCGTCACCGTTCCCGGCATTGCCATCCTGCTCACTGTCTTGGCCATCAATCTTGTTGGTGAAGGCTTGAACGATGCACTCAACCCGAGGCTCGCGGATCTATGACCGACATCGTTCTTTCCATCGACGATCTCAAGGTCGCTCTGCCGGCGTGGTCTGATCGCAGATTTGCGGTTGGCGGCGTTTCGCTCGACATCCGGCAGAGAGAAATTCTCTGTATCGTTGGCGAATCCGGTTCCGGCAAGTCGTTGATGGGAAAAGCCATCCTCGGATTACTGCCCGCTCCACACGTCCGCGCTGTCGGCGGCAAGATTATGTTTGAGGGGCGTGATCTACTCGCATTGTCGGATGATGAGATGCGCGCCATCCGTGGCGGGCGCATCGCAATGATCTTTCAGGAGCCGATGACCGCTCTCAACCCGTTGATGAAGGTCGGTCAGCAGATTGAGGAGGTGCTGGAAATCCACACCAGGATGACTCGGCCTCAGAGGCGCCAGCGGGTGCTTGAACTGATCCGCGATGTGCATCTGCCAGAGCCTGAGCGGATGATCGCGAGCTATCCGCATCAGCTGTCCGGCGGGCAGCGCCAGCGCGTGGTCATTGCGATGGCTTTGGCGCTGGAACCTGCGCTGATAATCGCTGATGAGCCGACGACTGCCCTTGATGTGACGACGCAGGCGCAAATCTTGCACTTGATCAAGGAGCTTCAGCGCGCTCATGGAACAGCCGTATTGTTCATCACCCATGATTTCGGCGTTGTGGCCGAGATTGCGGATCGGGTCGCAGTCATGCGTCATGGCGAGGTTGTCGAGCAGGGTCCAGCCACGCAGGTGCTTGACGCCCCTCAGGCTGACTACACAAAGGCCCTTGTAGCCGCAGTACCAGGGCTCAAGCCGCGACTAAAGGAACTGGGTGCCGATTCAAACGTGCTTCTGCGCATCACCAATCTTGAAAAAACCTATCGGACATCCTCCGGCCTGTTTGGAGGCACGGTGCGCGAGGTGCACGCAGCCAAGAACATAAATCTCGAACTCAAGCGGGAAAGCTCGCTTGCGCTCGTGGGTGAGTCCGGCTCAGGAAAATCGACACTGGCACGCTGCATCATTGGCCTGGAAAGCGTCGATAGCGGCTTGATCGAGATTGACGGCGAACGCATCAGCGGCCGCACGCGCGCCGAACTGCGCCCCTTTCGCAAACATGTGCAGATGGTGTTTCAGGACCCCTATGCCTCTCTCAATCCGCGCCAGCGGGTTGGTGATATCATCGCTCTGGGGCCAACGCTTAACGGTACCAGTCGTGAACAGGCCCTTGAAGAGGCGCGTGAGCTTCTGCGCCTGGTCGGCCTCAAACCGGATGCTGTTGACCGGTACCCGCACGAGTTCTCAGGGGGGCAACGTCAACGTATAGGCATTGCCCGCGCCCTGGCGGTAAAGCCAAAACTGATCGTTGCCGATGAGCCGGTCTCCGCCCTTGATGTTTCGGTGCAGAAGCAGGTGCTCGAACTTCTGAATGACTTGAGAAAATCCCTCGGGTTGTCGATGCTGTTCATCACGCATGATCTGCGTGTTGCGGCGACGGTCTGCGAAGAGATCGCGATCATGCAACGGGGCGAGATCGTTGAGCGGGGTGCCACTGCCGAGATATTTGCCGCGCCGTCCCATCCCTATACGCGCAGCCTTTTCGACGCTGTGCCGGGGCGCGAATGGATCAGCAGCCTAGGTTAATCCGTTATGGCGACCACCCCCAGAGCGAAACGGGATCGGCCTCTATGCGCTCAATTCGTTTCCCTGAAACGGCGTTAACCTGTTCGCGCCTTCCGTAAAACCGGGGACTGATTCCGCTCGTCGGATCACAGCGGAAGAAACCGGTAGCTGTCCTCGCTATGCTCGGCACCTCCCGCAAAAAGGGAGGATCAGACCTGCGCTTGATCGCATCCCCGAGTGGGGAAAGACGATTCAACTCAAATGCACCTTGCTCTAAAGAGGCGACTGGGTTGAATTTCTCAACCAACATTGCCTTGCCACCTGTCTTAGTGCCAGTCCATAAGCATACTTGGGCATTGGCAAATCAGGGCGGAAGACCTCTTCAGTAAATGGCAGTCGACCTTGGCAAATTCATCGAGGAGTGGAGCCGTTCCGCCGCGCATGAGCGGGCGAATTTCCAGCCCTTCATCGGCGAATTGTGCGAACTGCTGGACGTCGCCAAGCCGGACAAGGCAGGGCCGGTCAACAACCAGAACAGCTATGCCTTTGAACGGGCCGTCACCTTCAATCACGCTAACAACACCAGCTCTTCAGGCTTCATTGATCTTTACAAGCGCGGCTGCTTTGTCATGGAGGCCAAACAGGGCGGCCATGGCAAGAGCGAAGCGAGCCTGGACCAGGTCAATCTGTTTGGAGAAGCCGCTGGCCCCGCCAAGACAGGCACAGCCAAGCGCGGCACAAAGGCGTGGGATGATGCGCTGCTGAAAGCCCGTCACCAGGCCGAAAGCTACGCCAAGGCCTTGCCGGTGGAAGAGGGCTGGCCACCGTTTCTCATCGTGGTGGATGTTGGCCATGTCTTCGAGCTTTATGCCGATTTCTCCGGCACGGGAAAACACTACTCACAATATCCCGATGCGAACCGTTTTCGGTTCAAGCTGGTTGATCTGCAAAAGCCGGAAATCAGGGAGCGCCTGAAAACCATCTGGACGGAGCCGCTGTCGCTTGATCCCACCAAGGAATCCGCACGGGTCACGCGCAAGGTGGCAGCCACCTTGGCTGATCTTGCCAAGTCCTATGAGACGGAAGGCCACGCGCCTGTCACGGTGGCGCAGTTCCTCATGCGCTGTCTGTTCACGATGTTTGCGGAAGACGTGAACCTCATTCCCAAGGACAGTTTCAAGACATTGCTGGCAGACCTCCGGGGCCAGCCGCAGGCTTTTGTGCCGATGGTGGAAGAGCTTTGGCGCAGCATGGACAGGGGCGGCTTCTCCACCTCGCTTCGCCAGCAGGTGAAACACTTCAACGGTGGCCTATTTCATGAGACACGCGCCTTGCCTGTCGATGGTTTCAAGCTCGGCTTGCTGATCGAGGCGTCCAAGGCGGATTGGCGAGAGGTGGAACCTGCCATCTTCGGCACGCTGCTTGAACGCGCCCTTGACCCCGCAGACCGCAGCAAACTGGGCGCGCATTACACCCCGCGTCCCTATGTGGAACGCTTGGTGATCCCGACCGTCATTGAACCGTTGCGGGCGGATTGGCAGAATGTGCAGACAGCCGCCATCGCCCTGTCAGAGCGCGGCAAGCAGGATGAAGCACTGGAGGAAGTGAAGAAGTTCCACATCACGCTGTGCAACACCCGTGTGCTTGATCCCGCGTGCGGAACCGGAAACTTCCTTTATGTGACGCTGGAGCACATGAAGCGCATTGAAGGCGAGGTGATTGACCTGATGCGCGCCATCGGTGGTGAGGAAGCCATCAAGGCCATCCTCTATGAACGCGCAACACCGGGCAAACTGGGGGCGGAGGGCGTCAGCACGGTTGATCCGCATCAGTTCCTGGGTCTTGAAATCAACCCCAGAGCGGTGGTGATTGCCGAGTTGGTGCTGTGGATCGGCTATCTGCAATGGAACTTCAGAACCTTTGGCAGTGCTGCCCCAACAGAGCCTGTGTTGAAGGACTTCAAGAATATCCGACAGGCTGATGCGCTGCTCACCTATTCAGCCAAGGAATTGGCGTTGGATGATCAGGGCAAGCCTCTCTCGCGCTGGGACGGCGTGACAAAAAAGCGCCACCCGGTGACGGGCGAAGATGTGCCGGATGAAACCGCCCGCAAGGAGGTTTACCTCTACAGGAACCCCAAGCAGACGGCATGGCCGGAAGC
>JANMLW010000094.1:0-26112 GCA_031372765.1 Hyphomicrobiales bacterium | reverse complement strand
TTTTCTACCGGGATCTGACGTGGGCGGGACTTTACTCCGCTTCCATGGAAACGATCCGAGCTTCATCGGCCATTCTGCTGATTGTGGCGGTGGCCGCGCTGTTCGGCTGGATTCTCTCGGTTGAGCAGGTACCACAGATCCTGACTGACTGGATGCTGTCGATCTCGAAAAACCCTTACGTGCTGCTGATGCTTGTCAACATCCTGCTGATCGTGGTCGGGATGTTTCTGGATTCCACCACGGCTATCCTGGTAATTGCTCCGATCCTGGCCAAACCGCTCGTGATGGCGGGTGTCGATCCGGTCCATCTGGGCATGGTGGTGATATTCAATCTGATGATCGGACTGCTGACGCCACCGATGGGCCTGGCGCTCTATCTGGTTTCGGATATCGCTGGGGTAAAGATGAAGGATGTCCTCAAGGAAATGCTGCCGTTTTACGTGCCACTGCTGGCCACGCTGCTTTTGATCACCTATGTGCCGTGGATCACGACTTTCATACCGCGGCTGGTGTTCGGGTGATCACCGGTGCGGGAATCAGCATAAAGGGGAGGCTTGTCAGCATGATCCAAAAAAAGCCTGCGGATGCTCCCGCTACGCTGGACAATTCGCTGGGCGTTGTCGTGCCGATCGCGCGGGTTTCCCTGCACGATGAAGTGCTCACCCGTGTGCGTGACATGATCATCGAGGGCAAGCTGACGCCGGGCTCGCGGATCAATGAAGGGCAAGTTGGTGCCCTGCTTGGTGTATCGCGAACACCTTTGAGGGAAGCGATCAAGAGTCTGGTCAGCGAAGGACTGGTCGAGATCATCACGGCCAAAGGCGCTGTTGTCCGCCGGTTTGATGAAAAGGCCATTTTCAACATTCTGGAAGTCCTCAAGGCCCTTGAACAAACAGCTGCACGACTGCTTTGCTTGCGTGCATCCGATGCCGAGATTGCCGCATTGCAGGCAACGCATGAAAAGATGATGCAGCTTTACCGGAAAGGGGACCGCCTCGCCTATTTCAAACTCAACCAGCAAATACATTCGGGCATTGCGCTAGCATCGGGCAATGCTGTGCTGGCCCAGACCCATGAGCAGCTTCAGTCCCGCATCAAACGCATCCGCTTCATCGGCAATGAGGAACCGGGTCGTTGGGCAGGAGCGGTTGCAGAGCATGAAGAAATGAATGCCGCAATCATAACACGCGATGTGGAACGGCTGGTTCACATCCTGGGCCTGCACCTCGATCACACACTGGACCGCGTGCGACACGCAATCGTCGCTTGAAGAGGTATCAATGCCTCTGAACGAGGCAGGTGCCCGAGGCAGGTGTCACGGCCCTGACAAAACCATCCAGATGCATTCATGACGCCTCGACATTCGTGCCGTTTTCATATTGTTGACAATCAACTATCTGTAGTCAAGTATCAGTGACTGCGTGAAACGGGCTTTTGGTCGACGGGTTCTGGATTGCTCGGTGCAGGCGATAAATGTCGCAGGGCGAACAAGGCGGAGGATGGCAATCGTGAACATCGACAGACGCAATTTTCACTTCCTGGCTGCAGGTTCTGGCCTTGCGATGCTGACGGGCTCCGGCGCAAGTGCGCAAGCTGGTGGCACGCTCGAGGAATCAAGGAAGCGCGGTTCGCTGAGGGTTGGCGTGACGCAGGCGCCGCCCTGGTATTCGAAGGATCCACGCACGGGGGAATGGTCCACTGGAGTGGGCGTTTCCATCGGCAAGGCAATGGCGGCAGCGCTTGGCGTCAGGTTCGAGCCAGTCGAGGTAACCTGGGGTACGGCGATAGCCGCCTTGCAGGCCGACAAGATTGATATCATGTTCGTGCTTGATGCCACGCCGGAGCGGGCAGCCGCAGTCGATTTCCCCAAGTCACCGCTGCTGTTCTATTCGCTTGCGGTTCTGGCGAAAGATGATCTGCAGGTGCAAGCCTGGAGCGACCTCAACAAGGCGGAGGTTCGCATTGCTGTGCCGCAGGCGACAAGCATGGACAAGTTCCTCACCGACAATGTCAGTCTCGCCGCAATCCAGCGCTTTCCCGGCAACACTGAGGCCATCGCTGCTTTTCAGGCCGGGCGCGTCGACGCCGTGTGCCTTTTCCACCCGCCGCTGATCGCTGCACGCCAGCGCCTCGGTCGCGGCAAGATCATCGTGCCCACACCGGTGACAGCGGTCCCGTCGAGCGCAGCGGTACGCAAAGGTGACACGGCCTTTGTTGAATGGGTCGACAAGGAGATCGCCGGGCATTACGCGTCCCGCCGCATTCAGGGCTGGTACGAGGAGTTCCTGAAAGACTTCGGGCTGGACCCCAAGGCTGCGCCTCCGATCATCAGGGAAATGCTGGGCTGACGCGCTCAGCAGGACCGGCACGATGTACAGCTGGAACTTCAGCCCGGTGCTTGACAACATCGGTATGCTGCTGGCGGGCCTCGGCAATACGCTGACGCTGACGGCGGCAGCACTTGCCTGTGGTTTGCCTGTGGGTCTGGCTCTGGCGGCTGCGCGTCTCACGGGACGCGCAGTCCTGAGCGTCCCTGCCGGTATCATCATCGAGGTATTCCGCACGACGCCGCCGCTGGTGCAGTTGTTCTGGTTCTATTTCGGATTGCCGATCATCCTCAATGTGGAGATGACGCCGTTTCTGGCGGCGCTGCTGACGTTCTGCATCCAGTCGGGGGCTTTCTTCGCGGAGATATTCCGGGCAGGTATCGTGTCAATCGAACAGGGTCAGCGTGAGGCAGGCCGCGCCATCGGCATGACTTCGGCCCAATGCTTCTGGCGCATCATCCTGCCGCAGGCTGTCAAGCGCATGTTCCCGGCCCTCATGGAACGCTCGATCGAACTGATGAAAACCACGACGCTGGTTGCCACCATCTCCTACGCAGACCTGCTCTATCAGGCCAACGAACTGGCGCAGAAGACATTTCGCCCGCTTGAAGTGCTGACGGCGGCGGCGCTGATGTATTTTGCAGTGATATCGCTGCTGAGCCTGATGGCGAGCCGTGTGGAGCGCCGGTTAGCTCTGAGTGGTGACATGGCGGTGCGGTCATGACGGGGTATCGCTGGGATTTTACATCGGTGTTCGACAACTGGCAGGCGCTCGCGAACGGCTTTCTGGCGACGGTGCAGCTCTTTGCCGTCTGCGCGGTGCTTGGGCTCGGCGCCGGGCTGGTGGTGGCGTTGCTGCGAAGATCGCGGAACGCAGGCGTGCGCTGGATCGCTGTAGGCTTTATCGAATTCTTCCGCAACACGCCAGTGCTGGTGCAGATCCTGTGGTTCTATTTCGCCCTGCCGATCCTGCTGCCGGTCAGCATCTCGCCGTTCTCGGCAGCCGTTCTGGGCATCTCGCTCAACTCGGCTGCGTATTCCGCCGAGATCTACCGTGCGGGTATTCAGTCCATCGAACCGGCTCAATGGGAGGCCGCCCGCGCGCTTGGCATGAGCTTGGCTCAGGGCCTCCGGCGCATCATCCTGCCGCAGGCGTTCCGTCGCATTCTGCCCGCACTGACCAATCGCGGCATCGAGATCTTCAAGATGACCACGCTCGCCTCCGTCGTGGCTTATGCCGAGATGATTCATCAGGGCAAGCTCATCGCCTCGCTGAACTTCAATCCGCTGGAGACCTATCTCGTCATTGCGGTGATCTTCTTTGCATTTCTCTACCCGCTCGTTCTGGGCACCTATGCGCTTGAGCGACGGCTGGCGCGGAGTGACATGCCATGAGTGTCCCGGTTCTTGCACTTGAGTCACTGGGCAAGCGGTTTGGCCAAACCGAGGTTTTCTCAGGCGTCGATCTTCAGGTCGCGCGCGGAGACCGTATCGCCATCCTGGGTGCATCGGGCTCCGGCAAGAGCACCCTGCTGCGCTGCATCAATTTTCTGGAACGGCCTGATGCGGGACGCGTTGTCTTCGACGGCAAAGCCGTTGGTGGAACCAGTGCTGGTGGCATGGTCTATCGCGACAGCGAACTCAACCGGCTACGCCAGCGGGTCGGCATGGTGTTCCAGCAGTTCAACCTCTTCCCGCACATGACCGTCATCGGCAACGTCATGGAAGGGCTTTTGACCGTCAAGCGTCTGGCAGCCCGCGAGGCACGGCAGCGTGCGATGATCGAACTCGCACGTGTAGGTCTTTCGGACAAGGCGAATGCCTATCCTGCAAGATTGTCCGGTGGCCAGAAGCAGCGGGTCGCCATTGCGCGCGCGCTCGCCATGGACCCGGACATCCTGCTGTTCGACGAACCCACCTCGGCGCTTGATCCGGCACTTGTCGGTGAAGTGCTGGCCGTGATCAAGGCCCTCGCCGAGGAAGGTCGCACCATGCTGATCGTCACCCACGAGATCGGTTTTGCCTACCATACCGCGTCGCGCGTGTTGTTCCTGGCCGAAGGCGGCATTTATGAACAAGGCTCGCCTGATGCCGTGCTGAAGGCACCGCAAAAGCCGCTGACGCAGGCGTTTCTCGCCCGGCACCACGAATTCGCATTCTGAAGGAACGCAAACATGGCATCGCAGAGCGCACAGGGCTATCTTGACGATCAGCGCAACGAGACTGTGCTCGTCTATGTCGACGGCGCTTTTTTCCTCCGCCACGAGGCAAAGGTCTCCGTTTTCGACAGCGGCTTCGCCCTGGGTGATGGCGTGTGGGAAGGTCTGCGTCTCAAGAATGGCCGGATCATACAGCGCGATGCGCATCTTGACCGTCTGTTTGAGGGAGCAAACGCCATCGCGCTTGATATCGGCCGCAGCCGTGAAGAAGTCGCGGCTGCCTTGCACGAAACGCTGGTCCGCAACAACATGACTGATGGCGCACACCTGCGCCTGATGGTGACACGGGGGCTGAAGAAAACGCCCAACCAGGATCCGCGCTTTGTTATTGGTCGCGCCACCATGGTAATCGTGGCAGAGTACAAGACACCTCACCCTGAGGCGAAGGCCAAGGGCTACGGGCTCTTCACGTCGACATTCCGCACCAGCACGCCTGACGTCTTCGATCTCAGGCTCAACTCGCACAGCCGTCTCAATCTCATCCAGGCACTGATCCAGGCCATCAGCGCTGGCGCCGACGAGGCGCTTATGCTTGATCCCCAAGGTTTTGTGGCGAGCTGCAACTCCACGAACTTCTTCATCGTCCGGCGTGGCGAATTGTGGACATCGAGCGGTACCTTCTGCTTCAAGGGCCTGACACGCCAGGCCGTGCTCGATGCATGGCGGGCTTCGGGCGGCGTCGCACTCGAGAAACCGTTCACGCTGGCGGAAACCTACGGCGCGGACGAGGCCTTCGTGACCGGCACGCTCGGCGGCATCACACCAGTGACGCGTATTGACGGGCGGGAGGTTGGCTCAGGCAAGCCGGGCCCGGTAACAGCCAAGGCAAGTGATCTTTATCAGGCCTGGGTCAGCGCCGATAATGCGGATCACACACCGTGACAGCTGGAGGCCGCGCCATTGCGATGGGCCTTGTGCAGGTGGAGCGCGCCACTTTCCGCGTGCAGATCGCCAATCAACTCCGTCAGGCCATCATCAGCGGCACACTGACGCCTGGCTCCGTCGTCACGGAGATGGAACTCGCCAATCGTTTCGGTGTCAGTCGCGGCCCCTTGCGTGAGGCGATGAGCCAGCTTGCCGAAGAAGGTTTGCTTATCAGCGTTCCCTACACAGGCACCCGCGTGGCCAATGTTACGCTTGCGGATGTTCGTGAGATCTACTCGCTGCGCATCTCGCTTGAGAGCCTCGCTTTCCGCCATCTCTGGACCAGTCGCGATGACGCCTTCCGGCTTGAGATGGCAAATCGGCACCGCGCGTTGCAGCAGTCCCTGTCTGCAACAGACCGGTTTGTCTCGACGGCGGCGGAGGTTCACCTTCACTCACTCGTGTACGAGGCCTGTGGCCACAAGCTGCTGCTGGAAACATGGCGCCGGATCGCTGGGCGTTTGCAGCTCTATCTTGCCGTTCACCAGAAAGCGCACGGTCGCACTGGCCCCCTGGCCGACGCGCACGACAGGTATGTTGGACTGGCTGTTGGCGATGATCTTGAAGCCATGCTGGCGGAGATCGAGCATCACATGAAACGTGGAATAGCGCGCTTGGAGATGTTTGTCGTCTAGAGCGTCCAGAGCACAGCGTGCAACAGCGCAACGACGATCACGCCAGACACCACCGGTCATGAAGGTCAATGCCTATTTAGGCGAATTGAGGCATTAAAAACCGGCAGGATTTCGTATTCCTTTTGTACAGTTTCCAACGATTGTGTAAGTCAGTCCAGCCGCTTCCGTCATGCTTTCACGGTTCCATGAAACTCTTCTGGTCGCCATTCTCCCCCTTCGTGCGCAAGACGCCTGTCACAATCCATGAACTTGGATTGGCAGTGAAATCGAGATCGTCCCTGCCAAGGAGCGGATGGACGGGCTCAATCCATCCATGTTGTCAGACAATCCGCTGGGCAGGATTCCCACCATGCTGCTCGACGATGGCGCGGCGATCTTCTATTCCTTCGCCATCATTTATTATCTTGATGAGCAGGCGGGACACATTCTGATTCCATTCTAAGGCGAGGCGCGTCGGCGTATGCTGCGGCAGCATGCCGTTGCCAATGGCCTGATGGATATCCTTGTCCTTTAGCGTAACGAGCGCGACAAACCACTAGCCAAGCATTGATCGGGCTGGATCGCTGGCATTGAAGAAAAAACGCGCCGGGCCCTTGCTCTGTTTGAGGCAGAGGCCGCAGGATTGGACGCGGCATCGATCAACCTTGGTCATATGTCAATCGCGGTCCTGGCTGGATTATTTTTGTTTACCACCAGAAGCTCGACATTGTTGACAACAACACTGATCGGCTGAAATTCGATCTCCATGATGTAAGACAGATTCGTCATCAAAGCCTGATTGATCGACGCCGCTCCAACGCTGGTGAACCAATACGCGTCTGCGTAATGCGGGTCTGCTATGCCCGGTTGTCTCGATCGGTTCCACACCAACCGCAACGTTCGCAAGAAGCCTTGAGGGCGCCACAGAAGTCCGTGCGGGTGTCTACATGATGGCCGATCTGTTTCAGACGGGCCTTGCTGTGACACGCATGCAGGATATAGCGCTGAGCGTGCTGGCAACTGTCATCGGACATCAGGCGGAGAAGAACTGGGTTATCGCGGATGCTGGCTGGATGGCGATGTCACGGGATAGGGGAACTGCCAAGCAGAGGGTTGACCAGGGCTACGGTGTAGTCTGTGATCTTGATGGCCGACCGCTTGATGGCAGTGACCTGATCATTGTCGATGCCAACGAGGAGCATGGCATCCTCGCACATCGCAACGGGCGCGCCATCAAGGCAGAGGCTTTCCCTGTAGGAAGCCGGGTCCGTATCCTCCCCAACCATGCTTGCGCCACAGGGGCACAGCATGATCGCTTCCATGCGGTTGACGCAGACAGGCCCGGGGAAATTATAGCGCAATGGTCAAGCATCAGCGGCTGGTAACCTTAGGGCAATATCCGGGCAGGGAACATGGAAAGCATAAATCCATAGCATTGACTGCAGCGCATGACCGATCGCCTCTTGAGAAAATCCGGTCGTTTTTGACCATTGAAAAGGCAAGTCTGGCAGGATCGACGATGCTACCCTGCAAGCTTTTACTGTCCGGTCCGTTTTCATTTCATGGGATTGTCATGAAAACTTAGCTGAACCGTCATGACCCGTCTCTACCGCCTGCTCCAAGGCCAGGTTGGAGATTAAATGACGGGCGTTTCAGTCACAGCGGTCACGAAATCATTTGGCACAACAGATGTGCTGAAGGGCGTGTCCGTTGACGTCAGCAAGGGCGAGTTCGTCTCGCTCGTCGGCCCGTCCGGCTGCGGCAAGACAACCCTCATGCGGATTATCGCTGGCCTTGAAACCGCGTCCAGTGGCGGTGTTATGATCGAGGGGCGTGACGTTACCACCTTGCGTGCTGCCGACCGCGATGTGGCGATGGTTTTTCAGAACTATGCGCTCTACCCGCACCTCACAGTGGCGCAGAACCTTTCAGTGCCGCTGGTCATGCGGCGGCTCAGCCCATGGCAACGGATACCTTTCGTCGGTCCTTTTGTCGGCGATGCCAAAGCCAAGCTGGCTGCCATAGCGGATGAGACGAAGCGCAGTGCCGAGATACTGGGAATCGACCATCTGATGGACCGCAAGCCCGCACAGCTCTCAGGTGGCCAGCGTCAGCGCGTGGCGCTGGGGCGCGCCATCGTGCGGCACCCCCGCGTGTTCCTGATGGATGAGCCACTTTCCAATCTGGATGCAGCGTTGCGCGTGCAGACGCGGGCGGAGATCGTGGCGCTGCACCGGCGGGTGGGTGCTGCGACCGTCTATGTGACCCATGACCAGTCCGAGGCGATGACGATGTCGGACCGTGTAGCCGTGATGATGGACGGCGAAATCCTGCAGATTGCAACGCCGGAAGAAATCTATCTCAATCCGGCAGACATCCGTGTCGCTTCCTTCATCGGCTCCCCCAGGATCAACACATTTCCCGCGGAAGCCGGTCCGGACGGTGTTGTGCGTGTGGACGCCTACGAGACCGGCCTGATGTCTGCGGCCCGTGGCCCCGTTACCTTTGCCGTCCGACCAGAGGATATCAGGCCAGAAAACAACAGCCATGACTCCAGAGGCATTCCAGCTCACATCACCCATGTGGAGTTTCTTGGCGATTGTACCCTACTGCATGCCGAGACGGCTGCTAATAAAACCCCTGTCATCTGCCGCATCGCGCCAGATCGCCAGGCCCGAACAGCTGTGGGTGAGCAGATCAGGCTATGTCCGGATCCCGCCAGGTCTTTCCTCTACGAGGTGAATGGCAAACGTCTTCGCACCTCGCAGCCAAGTATGCAGGCAGACTATGTCTGATGCTTCACCAGCCATCGCGCTTGGGTCGGCAACTTCCGCGCACATGCGCCCGCGCGTCTTGTTCCCGGATATCGCTGCTGGCTGGTTTTTGACGCTGCCGGCAATTCTGGCCTATGTCCTGATGATCCTGTTGCCTCTGCTTGGTGTTCTTCTTTTGGCGTTCACCGACTACGAGTTCGGTTCAAAATCCTTCAACTGGATAGGATTAGAAAATTTCGCCGCAATGACGGCGGACCGCACGTTTCTGGCATCCATCAGAAACACGGTTGTCTACTGCCTGTTCGTGGTCCCACTGTCGATTGGCCTTGCACTCTTGCTTGCTATCCTGATCGAGGCCGGAGCGCGTGGCCGCACCTTCTTCCGTGCCGTCTTTTTTCTGCCGGTGGTGTCGCTCACAGTCGCCATGGCGACAGCCTGGCAATACCTGCTGCACCCCAGCATCGGCCCGGTCAACGCGGTGCTACGCGGACTTGGATTGGGTGCACCCAACTGGCTTGGATCATCTGACTGGGTGCTGATCTCGCTCGGCATCATCGGCGTGTGGGATAATGTCGGCTTCAATCTTGTTCTGTTCCTGGCTGGCCTAACCACCATCCCGCGAGACCTTTACGCCGCGGCGGAAATTGATGGGGCAAAAGGCGCCTGGTCGCGGTTCACGCTGGTTACATGGCCCTTGCTTGGCCCCACACTCCTGTTCGTTATCGTCATAACAATGTCACGCTCTGTCAGAGTTTTTGACACAGTGCAGACGCTCACGCAGGGTGGGCCAAACCATGCCTCCGAGGTGCTGCTGCGCACGATCTATCAGGAAGGCTTTCACTACTTCAAGTTTGGCTATTCGGCGGCCATTACGCTGGTGTTTCTCGCAATCGTCCTCGCGATCATGCTGGTGCAAACCAGGCTGATTGATCGACGTGTGCATTACGGGTGATTGATGCAGGTCTCCCAAACCCCAGTCATGAAAGACCTGCCCCGCCTTGCCGTTCTTGGCATGGCAGCCATGATCATGTTGGTGCCCTATGTCTGGATGCTGGCTGTCTCGGTGAAGCCGCAGGACGAGGTGTTTAGTGCATCCCTCACACTTCTGCCCGAGAAATGGGCGCTGATCGAGAATTACGGCAAGGTCTTGCGTACGATCCCGGTCCTGACGTTCGTCATGAACGGATTGATCGTCTGCTTTGGCATCCTGTTTTTCCAGCTGCTTTTCGCGGTGCCGGCGGCCTATGCGCTGGCAAAGCTGAATTTCCGGGGGCGTGAGGTACTTTTCGGCTTTGTCATGCTTGGTTTGCTGGTCCCCTACCAGACGACGGCGCTGCCGCTTTACTTGGGCTTTCATCAGGCCGGGCTTCTCAACAGCTACACAGCCCTCATTGCTCCCTTCACCTGCTCTGTTTTTGCCATTTTCATGCTCCGGCAGTTTTTCAAGGCGCTGCCCGATGACCTGATTGCCGCCGCCCGCATTGATGGCATGGGTGAATTCTCGATTGTCTGGCGCGTCATCCTGCCCAACGCCTGGCCGGCCATGACCGCATTCGCGATCTTCTCGGTGGTTGCGCACTGGAATGATCTCTTCTGGCCACTTATCGTGATCCAGAAGGGCGACCTCTACACCCCAGCCATGGGCATCCTCGCCTTCCGTTCCGTCGAGTCGGGCGATGACTATGGTGTGTTGATGGCTGCGGCCACGCTGGTTGCAGCGCCCCTCGTCTTCGCTTTCCTGTTTGCCCAGCGTCGCTTCATCGAAGGCGTCACCATGTCAGGCCTGAAAGGCTGATCGTTTCGTTCACCCAAGGAGAAAGACCATGACCAGACTGACCTTTTCCCGTCGCCAGAGCCTTGCCGTTATCGGCGGTACAGCTGCAACCGTCGCCATGCCAGCGGTCGTCCGCGCGCAGTCAACCGAGATCAGCGTGCATTACTCGATGCCAGCCATCTTCAAGGAAGCGCAGGACGCGGTCATGGCGGCTTTCGTCATCAAGCACCCCGAGGTGAAGGCGACCTACTTCAACCCGACACCAACCTATGAGGACGGTGCGCAGCTCCTGCTGCGCAATGCCGCAACCAACTCAATGCCGGATATCTCCTTTCAAGGCCTGAACCGCCTGCGCATGTTCGCCGAGCGTGGCATCGCACAGGATCTTGCGCCACTGCTGGCAAAGGATGGTGATCCCGCCAAACTGGGATATTCCAAGGCACTCCTCGGCCTCGGCTTCCATGCCAAGGTCCAGTGTGGTCTGGCTTTCGCCACATCGAACCCCATCAGTTATTACAACATGGACCTGCTGAAGAAAGCGGGCATCACAGACGCTGGTTCTCCAACCAGCTGGGACAAGGTCATCGAGAACTCCAAGCGCATCAAGGCGCTGGGTGATGGCAACGAAGGCATGTTCTTCCGCTGGCCGGGTGATGACTGGATGTTCTCTTCCCTTCTCTACGGTCACGGTGGGCGCATGCTGAACGAGGCGGAAACCGATGTTGCCTTCAACGGTCCGGAAGGTCTGGCGGCACTCAAGCTGCTCGACCGCATGGTCAAGGAGGGTGGCATGCCGAACTATGCCGGTACGGCTGATCTTCAGGCCTTCGCGGCTGGCAAGCTGGGCCAGATGTTCCGCACGACGGCGCAAGTGCGTTCGATCTCCAATTCCGTGGGCACGAACTTCCAGCTCCAGACCTCGCTGATGCCGGTCATCGACGCCCAGAAGGGCCGCCTGCCAACCGGCGGTGCCGGCGGCATGATCACTACGACTGACCCGCGCAAGCAGGAAGCCGCATGGAAGTTCCTGAAATTCGCAACCTCAGCTGAGGGCACAACGCTGATGACGAAGAACACGGGCTATGTACCGTGCAACCAACTTGCCATCGACGATCCGTCCTACCTCGCGGATTTCTACAAGCAAAACCCGCTGTTCCAGGCCGCGACCCGCCAGGTGCCACTGATGGTGCCATGGTACGCCTTCCCCGGCCAGAATTCTGTCCGCGTCACGCAGGTTATGGTGGATAACCTTGCGCGCATCGCCGAACAGAAAGCGACTCCGGAGCAGGTTCTTGCTGATATGTCAACCGAAGTGCGCAAGCTCATCCCCCGTCAAGGCTGAGCTGAAACACCACGCTTCATGGAGCGGCCGTCCCGGTGGCCGCTCTCGTTGGAATAGCATATATCGGAAATGTCCCCATGGCCGTCCGCATCGCCCAGATATCCGACACGCACCTTTCACCGACTAAGCCGTTCTTTCGCGCCAATTTTGACCTGATCAGCGAGAACTTGCGTGATCGTCGACCGGACCTCATCATCAATACCGGCGATCTGGCGCTGGATGGTGCTGACCACGCGGCCGATCTCGTGCTTGCAAAGGAGTTGCACGATAGCATCGGCCTGGATTGCCATCTCCTGCCGGGCAACCATGATGTGGGCGATCATCTGGATGTGGCCCGTCGCCAGCCGGTCACGCCGGAGAGGTTGTCGCAATACCGTAGGATTATCGGACCCGACTTCTGGTCAGTCAATATTCCGGGCTGGACCTTGGTGGGCCTCAATGCCCTGACGCTTGGCTCACAGGAGATTGGGGACGAAACACAGCAGGATGCCATTCGCGCTGCCGCAGAAAGCCTGAACGGACGCTCTCTGGCCATCTTCCTGCATAAGCCGCTGGCGGATGAGAGTTACACTGAAAAGCTGTCCAGCAATCGCTTCATGACCAGTGATCCACGGCAGACCTTGCTGGCGTGTCTGGGAACAGCCCAGCCAAAGCTCGTGATGTGCGGACATGTCCATCAGTACAGGGATACACCCATAGGCGGGGCACGCCATATCTGGGCACCGGCAACCTCGTTCATGATCAGCGACCCCTGGCAACCCGGGTTTGGCACAAAGGCGGTTGGCTACCTGATGCATGAGTTCCACGCCGATGGCAGCCATCGGCACCGGCTCATGACAGTGCGTGGACTTGTCCACAATGATCTGTCCGATTTCCCCGAAGCGTACGGCGATGTGCGTGCATGGGGCAAAGGCATGGCCTGAACCGTTTTTCAGACGCCTTCACAGACCTTTACCGTCCTTGCCGGATGAAGCCTCAACGCATTTTCCTGATGGATTGACGTGTCTCTCGACACCCTTTGGCTGGCGTCCCCCCCACCACAATTGCGCATTTCTGCCCACGCCAGGACTGCCTGTAATCTGCAAGAAATCCATCCACAGCCTGTCATACAACTGTCGCGAGTGAATTCTAGGTCGGTTCCAGAACGCTTAAGGTGTCCCGATGCTAGAGATAAACAACGTCAGCCGGACTTTTGGATCAAATCGTGCCGTAGACGACGTTTCGCTCAGAATTGAACGGGGCAGCTTTGTTGGTGTCATCGGACGCTCAGGTGCAGGCAAGTCCACCCTGTTGCGCATGATCAACCGGTTGCAGGATGTGTCGGCCGGCAGCATCGTCTGGGACGGACAGGACGTAACAGGTCTCAAGGGGCAGGCCCTGCGCGATTGGCGCGCTTCCTGTGCCATGGTCTTTCAACAGTTCAACATTGTTGGTCGCCTCGATGTGATGACCAATGTGCTGATGGGCCGGTTGAACCATACGACACCGCTGCGATCGCTTCTCAAGCTCTGGACCCCGGAAGATCGCGCCATTGCGGTTTCTGCCCTTGAACAGTTCGATATCACGGCGCTTGCCGGCCAACGTGCAGAATCCCTTTCAGGCGGCCAGCAGCAGCGTGTGGCCATTGCCCGGGCACTGGTGCAGGAACCCGAGATCGTGCTGGCTGATGAGCCCATCGCCTCGCTCGATCCGCGCAACACCAAGGTGGTCATGGACGCCCTGCAGAGGTTGAACAAGCACTTCGGCATCACGGTTGTCTGCAACCTGCATGATCTGGACATTGCCAAGGACTATTGCGGCCGCCTCATCGGCATGGCGCAGGGCCGAGTCGTGTTTGACGGCGCGCCAGAGGAACTGACCGAAAGCGTCGCACGCGAACTCTACGGTCTGGAAGCCCACGAGGCGATGACTGTGCTGCCACCTGTTGCGATGCCTGCTGGCCATCTTGTGCCGGTAGCCGCCTGATCGATTTCTTTAACCGACCAACCAACCGAGGATAGAGACCATGTCCATGACCCGCCGCCTGCTTCTTGCAGCCACCGCTACTTTTCTCACCATGACTGCCGCTTCGGCACAGGACTGGAAAGCCAGGTATCCTGAGCTGGTTTACGCCGTTGTTCCCGCCGAGAACGCCTCGGGCGTAACCGAGCGCATGGGCCCATGGATGGCCTATCTTTCCAAGGAACTCGGCGTCAAAGTGACTCTGCGTATCGCGTCTGACTATGCTGCCGTTATCGAGGGCCAGCGTGCCGGATCGATCCATATCGCTGACTACGGTCCTTCGTCCTATGTCCGCGCCCATACCGTGACAAACGGCGGCGTCGAGGCCTTCTCGTCGCTGCGCGCTGTCGATGGCTCGACCGGCTACTATTCTGTTGCCTATTCCAAGGCTTCGGCTGCTGGTGCCAAGCTCGAGGATTTCAAGGGCAAAAACCTCTGCCTCGTCGACCCCAACTCAACTTCGGGCTTCAACGTGCCGATGTATGCCATGAGCAATGCCGGTATTGATCCCGCCAAGTTCTTTGACAAGGTGGTGAATGCTGGCAGCCACGAGAACGCAGTTCTCGCCGTGCAACAGGGCACCTGCGATGTTGCCTTCAACTGGTGGAACTCGGAAGACGATTCAAACCTGAGCCGCATGGTCAACAAGGGTATGGTCAAGGCAGCTGACTTCAAGACCGTTTTCCGCTCCGAGAAGATCCCCGGTTCGCCTTATGGTTACCTGACCACGCTGCCAGCTGAACTGAAGACAGCCATCCGCACCGCTTTCTTCGAAGCGCCGACCCGCGACAAGGCTGCGTTCGACAAGCTGTCTGATGGCAAGTCCCCCGGCTTTGCTCCTGCCCAGCATGGCGACTACAATGTTACGATCGAGCTTCAGAAGTTCGTCGACGGCTTGCGCAAGAAGAGCGGCTCGTAACACTGCCTTCCCTGTCAGGGCGTCGCTGGCCACCAGCGACGCCCTTTCCATGTGCTAGAAAGAAAAGTGATGGCTTCTGCCGTACCCGTTTTGCCCGACCACCGCGTCGCGGAGTTGTCGGCGCCCTACCGTCGGGAGATGGCCGCCAAAAGCCGCATGACGATCATTGGTGTGCTTGTGCTGCTGATCATGACAGTGATTGCGGGCAACGTCGCTGAAGTGGACCTGCGCAAACTCGCCGCCAACATCCATCGCTTCACGGATTATTTCGGACGCCTGTTTTACCTCGACACCGGAGCCTCCGTCTTCACCGATGTGCGCGAATGGTTCTGGGGGCTGGGCAACTGGAGCAGGCATATCTTCGATACATTGCTGATCGCCTACCTTGGCACATTGTTTGGTGCCATCGGGGCGTTTTTGCTGTGCTTCGCTGCAACCGTCAATCTGGCGGTGAACCCGACACGTCGTTTCTTTGCCCGCCGCTTTCTCGAGTTTTGTCGCACGGTTCCGGAAATTGTTTTTGCGCTGATCTTCGTTGTTGCCTTCGGCCTGGGGCCTGTCCCCGGTGTTCTCGCCATCATGATCCACACCTTCGGGGCGCTGGGCAAACTCTTCGCCGAGGTTGTCGAGAATATCGACATGAAGCCGGTTGAGGGCGCAATTGCATCGGGTGCAACACGCTGGCAGGCAATCCGCTATGCCGTGGTTCCTCAGGTCCTTCCCAACTTTGCCAGCTACGCATTGCTACGGTTCGAGATCAACGTGCGAGGCGCATCGGTGATGGGCTTTGTGGGCGCTGGCGGCATTGGACAGGAACTGATTACTGCAATCCGCAAATTCTACTACTCCGACGTCTCGGCTATCCTGCTGCTGATCATCGCGACGGTCATGATCATCGACCTTGTGACAGAGCGTATCCGCAACAATCTCATTTCCATGGACCATGCCCGATGAAACTCTCCCGCATGTTTCCTGACCAGAGCGAGATCAGGCTTAAGCATGGCGCTCTTGTTGGCGGCTCGGCACGCGAGAAGTTTCTGCCATTCGTTGTGGCAGGTCTTCTGCTGGCGGTTGCCATTTTTGCCATGTTCCGACTGGAATTTTCGTTGTCCCGGCTTGGCGCAGGCATCATTCAACTGGGGACATTTCTGGGATTGATGTTTCCACCCTCTCCCGGGACGCAGTTTTATGCTTTGCTGAAAGCCTTGGCAGAGACGGTCGCCATCGCTTTTCTGGGAACATTGTTTGCCGCAGCGCTTGCCTTTCCGCTGGGTTTCATGGCGGCGCGAAACACCATGGCCAACGCTGTTGTGCGCTTCATGACGCGGCGGTTTTCGGACAGTGTCCGCGGCGTTGATACCCTGATCTGGGCGCTCATCTGGATCAATGTTGTCGGGCTTGGCCCCTTTGCCGGTGTGCTCGCCATCATGACAAGCGACATCGGTGCTTTTTCAAAGCTGTATTCCGAAGCCATAGAGGCTATCGATCGCAAGGCGGGAGAAGGCGTGGTTTCAAGCGGCGGTTCCGGGCTCCATGCCATTCGGTTTGGCATCGTGCCGCAGGTCATGCCCGTGCTCATCAGCCAGGTGCTCTACTACTTTGAGTCCAATACGCGCTCGGCAACGATCATCGGCATCGTGGGTGCCGGAGGTATCGGGCTTTACCTCGCGGAAACGATCCGCACATACGATTGGGACAAGGTCGCTTTCATCATTCTGATGATTCTCCTGACTGTGGCCATCATCGACTTCCTGTCATCCAGGTTGCGTCTGGCCATCGTCGGGAACAAGACGGTGTCATCATGAATTATGTCACCTAGCCGTCACAAAGGTTTGGCATCGCTCTCGACATGTCCGTGACAAACCTCCCGCCAGATTCTGATACCATAGCAGCGCGACGCGTTGTCATGGCTGCCCTCGCAAGGGCCGAGCACCGTGAACTCGATGAACCGCTGACACTGTATTGGCGCGATATGGAAATCCGTGACCTGCGCGCACCCGAGATTGGCCTTGTCATGGTGCAGGGCCGCATTGGCGGAGATGGCTCTGCTTTCAATATGGGCGAAGCAACCGTGGCGCGGGCCGTTGTCGAGTTGCCGGGCAGCTTTCGCGGTTATGGTCAAAGGCTTGGTCGTGACATCATGACAACCCGGCTGGCGGCAGTTGTTGATGCCCTTTGGCAGGATGCGGGCGCGCGCAGCCTTGTCGAGGCGGAGATCATCGAACCCATCCGTCGCCGCATCGCTACCGAGAAAGCGCAAAAGAAGGCCGAGACAGCCGCGACCAAAGTTGATTTTTTCACGCTCGTCAGGGGAGAATCCGAAGCATGACCCTTGCCGCCATGCCCCACCTCGCCAGAGGCTTTCAGGAGCAGGTATTCGACAGCCAACATGCGTTTCGCGCTGCGATGGATGCGCTGGCCAACCCCGGGCGGATCCTGCCGGCTGGCCGGGGATTGCAGTCCGCGCCACTTTCAACCGCAGCCGCGGCACTCGTTCTGGCTCTTTGTGATTATGAAACTCCGCTGTTTCTGGCTCCTTCACTGACGAGCCGGGCAGGCGTTGCCGATTATCTGCGCTTTCATACGGATGCGATGCTTGTGGCCGAGCCCACGGCTGCCGCCTTTGCCATTGTTGACCTGTCGTTTGACACATTGGATCTGTCCGCGTTTTCCCACGGGACACCGGAGTATCCCGACCGGTCCGCAACAGTGGTCGCCATTGTCAGCAGTTTGACTGACGGGCAGCCGCTGACCTTCACAGGTCCGGGAGTTGCCGGCAAGGCGGAGCTGCGGATCGCCGGATTGCCCGATGATTTTGCAGATCAATGGCGGGCCAACCGGTCCGGTTTCCCGCTCGGCGTGGATATCCTGTTTGCTACAGCAGATGCCATGATAGGCTTGCCGCGCAGCGCACGTATGTCCGGGGAACATCACTGATGTATGTCGCGGTCAAAGGTGGTGAACGTGCCATAGCCAACGCCCATCGTCTGCTGGCTGACAACCGGCGGGGCGACCGCTCGGTCAGCGAGATCGGTGTCGATCAGATCAGTGAACAATTGTCGCTCGCTGTTGACCGCGTGATGACCGAGGGGTCACTGTATGACCGCAAGCTGGCAGCGCTCGCTATCAAACAGGCGCGCGGAGATCTGATAGAGGCGATCTTCCTCGTCCGCGCCTATCGCACAACGTTGCCACGGTTAGGCTTTTCGCAGCCGCTGGATACCGCCGACATGTCCGTGCGGAGGCGCATCTCTGCCACTTACAAGGATCTGCCTGGCGGACAGGTTCTCGGTCCGACATTCGACTACACCCATCGTCTGCTTGATTTCGTGCTCGTTGCGGAAAGCGAGACACAGCTGCCAGCCACCGCACCTGTTGACATCGACGAACGCATGCCGCGGGTCACCGACATCATTGCCGGCGAGGATATGATCGAACACAATCCGGAAGCGCTTGATGGGCAGCCTGTTGGAGACCTCACGCGTGATCCGCTGGCATTTCCTGCCGATCGTGACTTGCGGCTGCAGAATCTGGCGCGGGGCGACGAGGGTTTTCTTCTGGCTCTGGGCTACTCCACGCAGCGCGGTTACGGACGAAATCATCCCTTCGTCGGAGAAATCCGTATGGGAGAGGTTGAGGTGGAGATGATGATCCCGGACCTGGGCTTTGCGGTTCCCCTTGGTGATATCACGGTCAGCGAATGCCAGATGGTCAATCAGTTCAGGGGCTCGAAGACGGAGCCGCCCCGCTTCACGCGTGGCTATGGTCTCAGCTTCGGCCATTGCGAGCGCAAGGTGATGTCCATGGCGCTGGTCGATCGGGCTCTGCGTGCGGCCGAGTTTGACGAGGAGCGCAAAGGCCCTGCGCAGGATGAGGAATTTGTCCTGTCACATTCGGATAACGTGCAGGCTACGGGCTTCGTCGAGCATCTCAAATTGCCGCACTACGTCGATTTTCAGGCTGAGATTTCGATGTTGCGCAAGATGCGGGCCGACATTGCACAGCCGGCTGGACAGCCAGCCGCAGAGGCCGCCAAATGACACCCGCCTATAACTTCGCCTATCTCGACGAACAGACCAAGCGGATGATCCGCCGCGCGATCCTTAAGGCCATCGCGATCCCCGGCTATCAGGTGCCCTTCGCCAGCCGCGAGATGCCAATGCCCTATGGATGGGGCACTGGTGGCGTGCAAGTGACAGCGGCCATTCTTGGCCCGAACGATGTGCTGAAGGTTATCGACCAAGGAGCAGATGACACAACGAATGCTGTCTCCATCCGCGCCTTTTTCGCCAAGACAGCCAACGTTGCCGTGACGACGCGGACAGCCGAGGCGACGATTATCCAGACCCGTCATCGCGTACCTGAGGAGCCACTGACAGCAAACCAGGTGTTGGTCTACCAAGTGCCGATCCCAGAGCCGCTACGATTCCTGGAGCCGCGCGAGACAGAGACACGCACCATGCATGCGCTGTCTGAATATGGTCTGATGCATGTGAAACTTTACGAAGATATCGCCAGGCACGGGCATATCGCCACCGCCTATGCCTATCCTGTCGAGGTCGCGGGCCGCTATGTCATGGACCCGTCGCCCATACCAAAATTCGACAACCCAAAGATGAATAATTCTCCCGCGCTCCAGCTCTTCGGTGCAGGACGGGAAAAGCGCATTTATGCGGTCCCACCATACACCACGGTCGTGTCGCTCGACTTCGAGGACTACCCGTTCGAGCGCAACACGTTTGATCATCCCTGCGCACTCTGCAACGCAACGGACAGCTACCTTGATGAGGTCGTGACCGACGACAAGGGCGGGAGGATGTATGTCTGTTCGGATACGGACCACTGCGAAGAGCGGCGCGCCCATGGGCACCGTGGTGATCAGCTGGCGGATGCGCCATTGGACGCAATGGCGCGCATAGAGGCTGCCGAATGACATCGCCACTCCTGACTGCCGAGGGTCTGACCAAGCGCTACGGCGGCATCAACGCCTGCGCTCATGTTTCCTTCACGCTCGATGAAGGTGAAGTGCTCGCCATTGTTGGTGAATCCGGCTCCGGAAAATCAACGCTCCTGAACATTCTTGCCGGTCGCATGACGCCGGATGCCGGTGAGGTTCGCTACCGCATGCGTGATGGTGTTGTGCGCAGCCTTGATGATCTGGGCGAAGCCGAACGCCGCCTGCTGATGCGCACGGATTGGGGCTTTGTGCATCAGGACGCGAGCCACGGCTTGCGCATGAATGTCAGTGCTGGCGGCAACATCGGCGAACGCTTGATGGCTATCGGCGATCGCAACTACAGCGATATTCGGCTGTCGGCAGCCGATTGGCTCACACGTGTCGAGATCGACACGGATCGCATGGACCATAAGCCGACAACCTATTCGGGCGGCATGCGTCAGCGGCTACAGATAGCACGCAATCTTGTCACTAGCCCGCGCCTTGTGTTCATGGATGAACCGACCGGCGGCCTTGACGTTTCCGTGCAGGCGCGATTGCTTGATCTCATTCGCGGTCTCGTGGCCGATATGGGCCTTGCCGTCGTCCTGGTAACGCATGATCTTGCCGTGGCGCGTTTGCTCTCCCATCGTATCCTTGTCATGAAACAGGGGCATGTCATCGAGACTGGCCTGACAGACCGCGTTCTCGACGATCCGCAGGCTCCCTACACGCAGCTTCTTGTTTCCTCGGTGCTCGCCGCATGACCCGCATGAATGAACCTGTTCTCTCGGTAAAGGGGCTTTCAAAGGGCTTCACGCTGCATCTCCATGGCGGCGCACGGTTGCCAGTGGTGGAGAACGCGACATTCGATCTTTTTGCCTGCGAATGTGTCGTGCTGGGCGGTCCGTCCGGTGCGGGCAAGTCGTCAATCCTGAAGATGATCTATGGCAACTATTTGACCGGCTCCGGCGAAATTCGTGTGCGTCACGACGGTGCAATGATCGATCTGGCGTCCGCCGACACGCGCACGATCCTTGCTGTGCGGCGTCGTACAATGGGCTATGTCAGCCAGTTCCTGCGTGTCATTCCGCGTGTTGCGACCCTTGATATCGTTGCTGAGCCCGCGCTTGCGGTCGGTTTGTCAATCGAGGAAGGCCGCGCCCGTGCGGCAACGCTTCTGACATTGCTCAACCTGCCCGAGAGACTGTGGTCGCTCCCTCCTTCCACCTTTTCGGGCGGAGAGCAGCAGCGCGTCAATATCGCGCGCGGTTTCGCGGGCAATCACAGCCTGCTCATTCTTGATGAGCCGACAGCATCGCTGGATGCCGCGAACCGTGATGCCGTGCTGGCGCTTATCCAGAAGCGCAAGGCTGACGGAACTGCATTCCTGGGCATCTTCCACGATCAGGACATGCGCGAGCGCACGGCTGACAGAATTCTGGACGTCAGTTCTTTTGCACCTTCGCGTCAGGTGGCAGCATGACCGCGCAATCTCAGG
Source organism: Hyphomicrobiales bacterium (assembly GCA_031372765.1). GTDB lineage: Bacteria > Pseudomonadota > Alphaproteobacteria > Rhizobiales > Beijerinckiaceae > JADCCX01. The sequence continues at coordinate 4,781 of JANMLW010000094.1, read as the reverse complement.
CGGACTGGCAGCGCGATGGCGTGATCACGCGCCTGTCCGAGGAGCCTCTGATTCATCCCACCGCCCAAGTCACTGCCTCAACCGTCGGGCGTTACACGGAGATCGCTGAACGCTGCAAAGTGGGCGAAGCGGAGATTGGTGACTACTCCTACATGATGCAGGAATGCGAGGTCTGGGCCGCAAGAATTGGCAAGTTTGTCAACATGGCCTCCCATGTCCGCCTCAATGCCACCAATCATCCAACCTGGCGGGCGACGCTGCATCACTTCACCTATCGCGCCAATGACTATTGGCCTGACGCGGACCGCGAAGAATCGCTGTTCAGCTGGCGGCGCGAGAATGCTGTCTCAATCGGACACGACGTCTGGATCGGGCACGGTGCCACGGTGTTGCCGGGCGTAACCGTCGGCAATGGTGCCGTGATCGGCGCAGGCGCAGTCGTCAGCAAGGACGTCTCCCCCTACACCATCGTCGGCGGCGTTCCCGCCAGACTGATCCGCGAGCGGTTCGACTCCCTGACGGGGGAGCGCCTTGATCGCCTGGCATGGTGGGACTGGAGCCACGCGCAGTTGCGTGATTCGCTCGACGATTTCCGGTCGCTTGATATCGCAGCCTTCCTGGCTAAGCATGAGATCCATCGATGACTGTTCAGATATTCACCAATGCCGAGATTGTCACGGCGAGCGACCGCTTCCGCGGCTTCGCAGTGGTTAGTGAAGGCGTGATCCTTGAGGTTGGAGACGGCAAGGGTCCCGACGGTGGCATCGATCTTGGTGGCGACTTCCTGCTGCCGGGCCTCGTCGAGATCCACACAGATCATCTGGAAGCACACTACATGCCGCGCCCTAAGGTGGAATGGAATGCAGTCAGCGCGGTACTGTCCTACGATGCACAAATAGCAGCATCGGGTATCACCACGGTATTCGATTCCCTCAGGATCGGCATTGACGAACATGAAAACCGTGCAGGATTTGGCACGTTGGTGTTCGATTTTGCACAAACCATCGCAAGCGCCGGTCAAGCCGGGTATCTCAAGGCCGAGCATCTGACGCATATCCGCTGCGAGGTTCCCTCCAGTGATGCCGTAAGCACGCTCACAGCTTTTCTCGAGCGTTTTCCGGTTCACCTTATCTCACTGATGGATCACACACCTGGCCAGCGCCAGTTCAGCGATATCGACAAGTACTTCATCTATTACGGTGGGAAGACCGGCAAATCGATGGATGAAATGCTGGAGGTGGTGCGTCGTCGCCAACTAACCGGCGCTTCGTGGGCAGCCACCAATCGACCTGCGGTGGTGGCCCTTGCCCACGCGCGTGGCATCAAGCTTGCCAGCCACGATGACACCACGCTCGATGAGGTGAAAAGCTCGGTCGCGGAGGGAGTGACAGTCGCCGAGTTTCCGACGACGCTTGATTCAGCTGCCGCCTCCCGGGAAGCGGGCATGGCCACTGTCATGGGCGCGCCGAATGTCGTTCGTGGTGGCAGCCATTCAGGCAATGTCGCGGCGCGCAGTCTGGCGGATGCGGGGATGCTGGATATCCTGTCATCTGACTATGTGCCTGCCAGTTTACTTCTTGGCGCATTCCACCTCGCGGATTGCCCTGGTATCGAGGGATTGCCGGGCGCCATCCGTCTTGTGTCGAAAAATCCTGCCCATGCACTCGGGCTTGCTGATCGCGGAGAGATCGCGGTTGGCAAACGTGCAGATATGATCCGGGTCGGGATGATGAACGATCAACCTGTCATCCGCGAGATTCTGCGCGAAGGACGCCGTGTCGCTTGAGCAGGCATGACAACACGATGAGCGGTCTTCCATCGCATGCTGCCATGGCCGGATTTGACAGCGGTTGTTTCGTGGCTGTTGCCGGTCCAAGCGGTGCAGGCAAGGACACCTTGATCCGCGGTGTTCAGGAGCGGTTGTCCCATGACCGGCGGTTTGTCTTCGCCAGACGCATCATCACGCGCCAGGGTGATTGCAGTGAAGACCATGATAGCGTCACGCCCGCCGAATTTGCCGCATTGAGTGTCTGCAATGCCCTGCTCCTGTCATGGGCGGCCAATGGATTGTCCTATGGCCTACCAGCGGGACTTGGATCAGAACTGGTGCAAGGGCGGATCGTCATTGCCAATGTTTCCCGCGCTGTTCTGCCAGAGATTCGCCTGCGCTTCCGCTGCCATCTTGTCGTGCATGTCATGGCAGCACCGGAGGTATTGGCGCTGCGTCTGATGGCTAGAGGCCGCGAGGATGTTCAGGCACAACAGGCGCGTCTCGCAAGGGCATTGCAGCAGGATGCAACCGTGCAGGCCGACATGACAATTAACAACTCGGATAATCTTACGGGATCGCTGTACTTGCTGCAGCAGGCATTGCTGGCTCTCGTCGACACCTTGCCAACAGGGACATCGGTTCCGTATGCGTGACCCCCGTTATGCCATCTATCTTGCGCCGCCACCGGATTCGCGCTTGTGGCATTTCGGTTCGCGCGTGCTGGGCTATGACGCTGCGAGTGGTTCGGAGATGTTTGGTTTTGCGCCGGTCGGCATCGAGCCCGCGGTTTGGCGCAGTATGACAGAGCGGCCGCGCACCTACGGCTTCCACGCCACGCTCAAGGCACCCTTCCGCCTTTCGCAGGATGCAACGCTTGCGGAACTGGAAAAAGAGCTCACGCAGTTCAGTCGCTTGCGGCCAACCTTTGATCTTGGTCCATTGGCCGTCAAGGCCATTGGGAGCGCGGGGGGGCGAGGCTTTGCAGCGCTTTTGCCCATGCGCGCCTCTCCCGAACTCACCGCACTGGAGCACGACACTGTCCGCGCTTTTGATCGCTTCCGCGCCCCTTTGACAGAGGATGAAAGGCGGTTGCGAAAGCCCGATTCCCTGACCGACCGGCAGCGCGATGCTCTTGATCGTTTCGGCTACCCCCACATTGGCGCCGACTACCATTTTCACATGACACTCAGTGCCGAGGTAAATGAGATTGCCGAAATTGCGGACAAGCTGGCGGACGTGATGGCCAACGAGCTTGGCACCGCCCATCTCAAGGTGGATGCCATGTTGCTCTTCTGGCAGGATGAGCCTGAACAGCGATTTCGCGTCTTGCGCCGTTTTGCCATGGCCGCCGCAGTATAAACAGCCAACATTTTTCATTTCTTTAAAGATCAGGTCTCCAAAGCAGTTCTTTTGAAGCCGGTACGCAAACAACAAAAGCGTTCAGTTCTCAAGGGCAACTTGGTGCCCGGAGCCGGATAAAGATACGAACACCTATGTGATTGAAGTAAAGAGGCTTTAGTTCAAATTGTCATTGCAGCGCGACGCCTTGTTTCCGTTGATGCGCTGCAAACAAATCCATTGAAAAAGACCGTTGTGGTTTCCAATGCAATGCTTTGCACCGCCAAACCGCTAATATTGCATGAGCCGCAAGCTCTTCTCAGCCTCTGTTATCGCGGGGAGTGATTTGCCTTGCGCGTCCGCGTGTATGCAGCTCACATCAATCAATCCAGCAAAGCACCTGTCGTCCACTACCCATGACCTTTGTCGGTGGTGGTTGTATCGTGCAGCGTTCATGTCTTGCGGAGCAGCGTGGTGCAAAGGAGCAAAGAGTCGGCGCCGTTTCAAGTGCAGGCGGCGCGCCCGGGATGGCATCAAGGCGGGCGCCCTTGACCGCACCATGCAGATTCGCGGTCAGGAGACCTTTTGTATAGGGATGCTTCGGGTTGCGGATAATGTCATGCACCGTTCCCGTTTCTACGAACTTGCCTGCATACATAACAGCAATGCGGTCCGACACTTCAACGGCCACACCAATATCGTGGGTTACAAAAACCATGGCCATCCCGAACTCGCGTTGCAACTCCTTGAGCAGAAGCAGGATCTGAATCTGGACAGTGGCATCAAGTGCTGTTGTCGGTTCATCGGCGAGAAGCACCTTCGGGCGACAGGCGAGCGCCAGAGCGATCATCGCCCGCTGGCGCATGCCACCGGACATTTCATGGGGATAGGCTTTCAGGCGGCGCTCAGGTGAGGGAATACGAACCCGCGTCAGCATATCCAGTGCACGGGCATTGGCATCAGCCCGGCTTACCTGCTCATGGCGCATGACAGCCTCGGCGATCTGCTCGCCTATGGTATAAACCGGGTCAAGCGCCAGCATAGGGTCCTGAAAGATCATGGACACCATGCCGCCGCGATGATCCGCCAGTGCACGACCATCGAGTTTGAGCACATCGACATCGCCAACCTGAACCTTGCCGCCAACCGTGGAACGGTTTGAAGGCAGCAGACGCAGCAATGTCTTGAGCGTCACACTTTTGCCTGAACCGCTTTCACCGAGGATCGTCAGCGTTTCACCCGGATCAAGTGAGAAGCTGACGCCGTTGACAGCATGCACCGCACGCTCGCCTCCAAAAAGAACAGTGAGATCGGCAACGTCCACAAGCGCGGAGGTCATGATGTCACTCCTGCCGTATGCCCCGAACCCGGTATGCTGATGTGGCATGCTGCAAAATGCTGCTCCTGCGGCAGTTTGAAAAGCACAGGCTTGTTCTGGCTGCAAACGGATTGCGCCAGACTGCACCGTGTATGGAACCGGCAGCCGGGTGGTGGATTGATCGGGTTTGGCGGATCACCTGCCAAAGGAGCGGTGCGTGTGCGGTTATCTGGGTCCATCGAAGGCATGGCTGCCAGAAGCGCACGGGTATAGGGGTGTGCCGGTTGCGCAAAGATTGCGTCGACTGGACCAATCTCTGCTGCTTCACCCAGATACATCACCATGACCCGGTCG